>CAZYTV010000127.1:0-12155 GCA_964650455.1 uncultured Chitinophaga sp.
CATAACCTCTATCTCGTTCTTGTTTTCCTCTGCCCTCGCCTGTCCTCCGTTGTCGTGGCAGAAAGTCCCTCTTCCATCATTCTTCTCGATTTTTGTGACCTGTGACCTGTGACCTGTGACCTGTCTCTCGCCGCATTCAAGACCACATTCAGCGCATCCCACAAGACAATCGACTGTCTTATCTGTGCTGTCCGCTCTTTGAGACTCTATTTCAAGAAAGGACGGATCAATACCGGTATCGATGAACGCCCACGGCAATGATGTGCCTCTTTCTCGTCCACCGAGGTATCTTCGTATATCAATATCATTTTCATGAAACCATTCTTCATATAGCTCAGGCGAAAAATATTCCCTCCACGCCTCAAGCTTAATACGGCGGTGGAACAAAAATTCAAATAGAGGTGAAAGATGTTCGTCGCCCCTTGATATGATGCCCTCCACAAGAGAGATTTTCGTGTCCCGATAATTTACTTTTACTCCCCTGCCCTTTAAAGACTTTTTCAAAAATATCATCTTTTCATTGAGACTGGCTTCATCTTCCATCGGCAACCATTGAAAAGGCGTATGCGGCTTTGGAATAAAAGGTGAAACGGAAAGATGTATCTCAATCCCCTCCTTTCGAAAAGGCGCCATAAGCTCTTTCATACTCAGGAGGTCTTCTTCTTTCTCCCAGGGGAACCCAACCATCAAATACAGCTTTAACCGTCTCCAGCCATATCTCTTAAGAAGAGGTAATTGCTTAATCAATAGATCGACTTCAATATTTTTGTTGAGTCTGCATCGGAGTTCATCTGTCGGTGCTTCAAGGGCAAAGGTAAATCCCGTCCGTGCTATGCCCCCGATTGCTGATATTTCCTTTTCTCCGATACTTCCAATCTTCAGAGAAGGCAACGAAAGAGAAACTCCCCGATGGCGGTTATGCCCGGCTGAAGATCCTTGATTCTAAAGGAAGAGAAGTCGGGAATGTGGTTTTGGATTTTTATTGTAAGTATCCGGTAAAGGGATTGGTCTATGCAAGCCCGGTATTCAAAAAAGGACGCTATACCATGGAGCTGACGGTGATGGGTGAACATGGCAACTGGTCAGATAAAAGGAAAAACAATTACGGGAGTACGGGGAACAAGGTTACCCTGGACTCTTTTATTATAAACTAATATGGCCATCAAAACAGCTATACGCAGCATGATAACAACAGTGATGTTGATATTCTGGTTTTTTGCGTGTATGCAGGTATCCGCACAGGAAATTTACCTGTCCGGCAACTGGCGTTTCGCCATAGACGCACAGGACGAGGGAATATTGCAGCAATGGGCCACGAAAAAGCTACCCGACCAGATTCAGTTGCCCGGAACCATGATCACCCGGAATAAAGGAGAAGAGGTTGGGTTAAAGACAAAATGGACCGCCAGTATTTACGACAGTTCCTTTTTCTTTCAGCCAAGACTGGAAAAATTCCGCCAACCCGATAATTATAAAATTCCCTTCTGGCTCACGCCACAAAAATATTATGTGGGGGCGGCCTGGTACCAGCGGGATATCCTTATTCCGGCTGACTGGAAGAATAAGCATATCCAGTTGTTTATCGAACGCTCTCATATCGGTTCCTCGATCTGGATTGATGGAAATAGAATCGATAGTTTTCAGAACTCACTCTCGGCGCCGCATTTATATGAACTTACCCCCTTTACTACTCCGGGTCTCCATACCCTTACCATCCGGATCGATAACCGGACCAGGGTGGCCGATGTGGGACAGGATTCACACAGTGTAACTGATCATACCCAGGGCAACTGGAACGGAATGATCGGGAAGATCAGTCTGCAGGCAATCCCTGCATTGTTTATATCGGATATACAGATCTATCCACTGGTACAGCAACGGAAAATTAAAGTGCTGGTGGAACTGCAAAATAAATCCGCCTCCGCCCAATCCGCTCAATTGAATTTTCTCATCCGGGGAAAGGGGAAGAAAAACATTTCAGTGAATGAAATCACTCCGCAGGTCAATCCCGGCGAAACAATACGGCAGGAAAAGCTGATCGATATGGGCAATGAGATGAGTGTCTGGAATGAGTTCAGTCCCTTTGTATATTCCCTGCAGCTTTCTTTGAATAAAAGCGGGCAAAAGAAAACCGTCTTTGGCATGCGGGAGATCACCGTAAAAGACAAATCCATCATATTGAACGGGCAAAAGATTTTCTTACGGGGTGACCTGAATAATTGTGAGTTTCCGTTGACTGGTCACCCGCCGATGGATCTGAAAAGCTGGCTGAATGTATTTACTACATTAAAAAATTTCGGACTCAATCATGTACGCTTTCATTCCTGGTGTCCCCCGGAAGCGGCCTTCACCGCTGCCGATCAGTTAGGACTCTACCTGCAGCCCGAAGCTCCCACCTGGCCCAATCATGGTACCTCGGTAGGGGATGGTCGTTTTATCGATCAGTATATCTATGAGGAAACAAACAGGATGGTAAAGGCCTATGGCAATCATCCTTCCTTTGTGATGCTGGCTGCCGGTAATGAACCCGCCGGGAAGAACCAGGCAAAATACCTGGCTGACTTTGTTCACTACTGGAAGAGTAAAGATTCCCGGCGCATTTATACCGGCGCTTCGGTAGCTACGAGCTGGCCACTGGTACCAGAGAATGAATATATGGTGAAGTCAGGGGCCCGTGGTCTTGACTGGAGCAATAAGCAACCCACTTCCATGGACGACTATAATGAGACGATGAATAAATACCCGGTTCCTTTTGTCACGCATGAACAGGGACAGTGGTGTGTATTCCCTGACTTTTCTGAAATCAAAGAATATACAGGAGCGTATAAGGCCCGCAATTTTGAGTTGTTCAGGGAAGACATGAAGAACCAGGGATTACTCCCACTGGCACCCGCTTTTCTGAAAGCATCGGGTAAACTGCAGGCACTCTGTTATAAAATGGAAATGGAGCGGTCGTTACGTACAAAAGATTTATCAGGCTTTCAGTTACTCGGCTTACAGGACTTTCCCGGTCAGGGTACGGCCCTTGTGGGAGTACTGAATTCTTTTTATAAAGAGAAGGGCTATATCAACGCGGCTGAATTCAGGCAATTCTGCAACAGTACTGTGCCGTTGGTACGTTTACCCCGCTTTACTTTTTTAAATACGGAAGAAATAAATGCCGGTGTGGAATTGTTTCACTATGGCCCGGCTGATTTAACCAATGCCGTGATCAGTTGGAAGCTGGTCAATAAAAAAGGTATTGTGCTTTTCGCTGGCAGTACGGCTGGTCAAACATATAAACCCGGGGATGTATATTCCTGTGGGGCCATCCGTTTTTCACTGAATGAAATCAGTACTGCACAGGAATTACAATTGATTCTTTCCGTCAACGGCACTTCGTACAGGAATCAATGGAGTATCTGGGTCTGTCCGGCTGCTTTACCTGAACACGCCAATGATGCGGTCTATTATACCGATACACTGGATAGTAAAGCCGAAGCGGTTTTAAATAACGGGGGCCGGGTGTTACTGAACCTTTTTGGTAAAGTGAATAAAGGCAGGGAAGTTGTGCAGTCTTTTACACCGGTTTTCTGGAATACCTCCTGGTTCAAAATGCGGCCACCTCATACCCTGGGTTTGCTGATTGATACTGCCAGTACGGTCTTCCGGAATTTTCCCACCTCATTTCACAGCGATCTGCAATGGTGGGAGATCGCCAACCACTCGCAGGTGATGCACCTCGAAGATTTCCCGGTCACCTTCTCCCCGCTGATCCGGAGCATTGATACCTGGTTTATGAACCGTCGCCTCGCCATGTTATTTGAAGCCAAAGTGGGAAAGGGGCGAATCATGGTTTGCAGTGCCGACCTGTTTTCAGATCGGGAACACCGCATCGTAGCCAGGCAGTTGCTGTATAGCATCAAAGAGTATATGAATTCAGACCGGTTTGTACCGGCAACAGCATTACCTGTTTCATTGATCAGGGATTTGTCTGCCAGTCCCTCAACGTATGTGTTTGATGCCTTTACCAAAGACAGTCCCGATGAATTGAAGCCTTTAAAACAAGTAAAACAATAATAGCTCGAAAGAAATTTAAATATACCTGCAATGAAAAAGTATTTACTGATTGGTTTAGTACAGTTAACCGGGCTTTTTGCCATCGCCCAGCAGAAACAGATCCAGTACCTCTCCGGCACCGATGCCGCTCATACGGTGCAATGGGATTTCTTCTGTACCGCGGGACGAAACAGCGGCGAATGGAAGAAGATACAAGTGCCATCCTGCTGGGAGCAGCAGGGCTATGGGAATTATAATTACGGACGTGATTATAAGACCAACGGGAAAAATGCCCGGTTCTACGATGAAAAGGGGATGTATAAATATTCCTTTAAAGTACCGGCGTCATGGAAAGGAAAGCAGGTGAATATTGTATTTGATGGTAGTATGACGGATACTGAAGTTAAGATCAACGGGCAATCCGCCGGGGCCATTCACCAGGGCGCTTTCTATCGCTTTAAATATGACATCAGCAAACTGTTGAATTATGATAAGGCCAATATGCTGGAAGTAACCGTCAGCAAAATGAGCAGCGATGCTTCCGTGAATAATGCAGAGCGCCTGGCAGACTATTGGGTCTTCGGCGGCATCTTTCGTCCGGTATTCCTGGAAGCCATGCCCGCCAACTATATTGACTATGTCGGTATTGATGCCAAAGCGGATGGCAGCATCGCTATGCAGGTATGGCCGAAAGGACTGACCAATGACGCAGTAGTAGTGACCACCATTACTGATGCGGCGAATAAAAAGATGATGCAGGTGAAAACGCGTGTGTCAAAATCAGCAGAGAACCTGGTTGTAAAAATGGGGATTCCGGGGATAATGACCTGGACTTCTGAAACACCCAATCTTTACACGGCAACCGTGGTTTTACAGGATCCCATGGGTAAGAAACTCTATGAGCTGACGGAGAAATTCGGATTCCGTACGATTGAAATTAAATACGGACAGGGACTCTATATCAATGGCACGCAGGTAAAATTCAAAGGGGTCAACCGTCACTGCTGGTGGCCCGAAACTGCCCGATCCCTCAGCCGTGAACAGGAAAGAATGGATGCACTGTTATTGAAGGAAATGAATATGAATGCCGTTCGTTGTTCGCATTATCCGCCTGATAAATATTTTCTTGAACTCTGTGACAGTCTCGGTATCTATGTACTCAACGAACTGGCCGGCTGGCAAAAGTATTATTCGTCAAAAGCCGGTGAACCACTGGTCAAAGAACTGGTGCTGCGTGACCTGAATCATCCTTCCATTATCTTATGGGATAATGGCAATGAGGGCGGGACCAATAAGGACCTGGATGATGATTTTGTAAAATGGGACTTTCAAAAGCGCCCGGTAATCCATCCGCATCACCGTCCGGGTAACCAGTTCAATGGTATTGATTGTAATCACTACGAAGACTATTACAGCACGCAGAAAATATTAAATGACAGCCTGATCTATATGCCCACTGAAATGCTTCATGCGCAGGATGATGGAGGGGCCGGTGCCGCCATGGAAGATTTCTGGAACCTGCATTGGATGTCTCAGAAAAGTGGGGGTGTATTTATCTGGGCCATGGTGGATGAAGCCGTGGTACGTACCGATCTCAACAATGCCCTTGATGCCAACGGGCTCAATGCCAATGACGGGATACTGGGGCCACACCGGGAAAAGGAAGGCAGTTTTTATGCCCTGCGTGAAATATTCTCCCCTGTAAAACTTCAGCTTCCTGCACAACTGACTGTCCCCTTTAGTGGCAGGATCCCTGTGGAGAATCGGTTTCATTTCACCAACCTCGATCAATGCAGTTTTTATTGGGCATTGGTGGATTTCTCCAAACCCTTTGACCGCTTTGATGGCTATGTGGTAAAAACGAAGGGAGTGATTGCTTCACCCGCAGTAGCGCCTTTACAAAAAGGGGAACTGCAATTGTCATTGCCTGCCGACTATGCCAATTATGATGCCCTGGTGATTGTGGCAAAAGATCCTTCCGGCCGTGAACTGTATAAATGGACCGCGGAAGTAAAACCCAAGAAGACCCAGTTGCAAAATTTTGTGACCGTAAAGAATGATTCCACGTTTATCACTGAAACCGATACGGTCTATGCGATCAGGGGTGGCGAAGTAACGGTGGTACTCGATAAGAAATCAGGTAATCTTGTGACCACGAAGAATACTGCCAATGATTATGTGTTGTCCTTCAACAATGGTCCGGTACTCGTAAAAGGCACGGCCACCATCTCCGCCTCAAAAGCCTGGAAAGAAGGCAATGAGTCCGTGGTGGAGTTTACCTATACCGGCGATCTGAAATACACCCGCTGGCGGATCAACAGCAGCGGCTGGACCACCCTCGAATATGAATACAATGCAGCAGGGGATCTGCCCTTTGCCGGTATCAGCTTTAATTATCCCGAAAACTATATTCTCGGTACCCGCTGGCTGGGCAAAGGTCCTTACCGTCAATGGAAGAACCGCATGGCCGGCACACCCATTAATGTATGGCAGAATATTTACAACAACACCCATACCGGTTACTCCGCTCATATCTATCCCGAGTTCAAGGGTTACTATGGGGAACTCACCTGGATGGAACTTAGCACGGTGGAAGGAAAACTCTATATCGCCTCTCCGGATGCCGGTCTCTTTGTGCGGCTCTTTGATTTCTATGCACTGAGCAGTGCCAACAAACCACATCCTGAAATCCCGGTGGGAAATATTTCCTTCCTGGATTGTATTCCACCCATCGGCACCAAACTCGCCACCGGCTTGACCACCAACACCAAAGTGTACGGTCCGATGAGTGAACTGAATCACCTGAATGGCAGCAAAAAAAGAACCCTGCATTTCTATTTCGGTCT
The DNA here is from genome assembly GCA_964650455.1 of uncultured Chitinophaga sp. Taxonomy (GTDB): domain Bacteria; phylum Bacteroidota; class Bacteroidia; order Chitinophagales; family Chitinophagaceae; genus JJ008. The sequence continues at coordinate 6,885 of CAZYTV010000127.1, forward strand.
GCCGAAGACAACGAATAGTAAGGAGCAGTATAGCAGGCCGGCTATAGATAACGTATTCTAGAAGATTAGCTTTTGAGTTGCGAGATACGAGTTACGAGTTGCGAGCAGGGAGGCGAGAAGCAAAAAACTAGAAGCGAGAAGGGGGAACCCGAAAGATCGGCGGCTCAAGTTTTTACGGGATCTCCAATCCCCTCTCCTCAAGGAGAGGGGGCAGGGGGTGAGGTAGAGAGAGGCTAGAAGCAAGAAGCTAGAAGGGGGTTTTAGTTGAAGATTATCACAGCACCCGGTCATTTAAAGCCCGAAGGGCTGACATGATTATAGCAGGACGGTAGACACTAAAATTCCTTTATACAACCCCGAAGGGGTGGCATGATTATAAAACACGAAACATGTTAAAGAACATTCTGATCATATTTCTGCTCTTTTGCAGCAACCTTCACGCCCAACGCATCAACCGCGAAGCGCTGGTCAAACGCCATACCATCCACGTCAGCAAAATCGACTCGCTTTCCTCCCTCAGCGTCGGTAACGGCCGTTTCGCCTTTACCGTCGATGCCACAGGCATGCAATCCTTCCCCGAATCTTATGCCAAAGGTGTACCCTTGGGCACCCAATCCGACTGGGGCTGGCACAGTTTTCCCAATAATGATAATTACAAACGTGAAGAAGCACTAAGAACCTATGACCTCGAAGGACGTAAGATATCCTATGCCGTACAGATCAAAGAACCCGATCATGCAAAGAAGGCCGTGGATTATTACCGCGTGAATCCGCACCGCCTGCAACTCGGCAATGTGGGATTGGAAATTAAAAAGAAGGATGGCACACTGGCAGGACCGGCTGATATTAAAAATATCGATCAGCAATTGGATATGTGGACCGGCATCATCCACAGTAAATTCTCTGTGGAAGACGAACCGGTAGAAGTCTTCACTGCCTGTGATGATACCCAGGAAGCGGTGGTCTTCCGGATCAGTTCTCCTTTGCTGAATGAACAACGCATCAGTGTGAGGCTCCGCTTTCCTTATCCCAACGGACAGTTCAAGGATGTGGGTAATCACTGGGTAGGAGATTCACTGCATCAGTCTGTTCCCCTTGCTATGCGCAATTTTGGATTACTGATCCGCAGAAAGCTGGATTCGACCAGTTATAAAGTGAATGTGTTCTGGAATGCAGCCACCCAATGGAAACAGGTTAGTCCGCATTATTTTTTACTGACACCGGTTGCCGTAAAGAATAACAGTTGGGAAATCACGGCAAACTTTTGCCAGCTTTCCAAACGGGAAGTGGCCAGTTACAAGCTGATCACTAATAGCAGCAAAGCCTTCTGGAAACGTTTCTGGACATCCGGTGGGGTGGTTGATTTTTCCGGCAGTACCGATCCCCGGGCTTTTGAATTGGAAAGAAGGGTGATCCTCTCTCAATACCTCACCCGTATTCAATGTGCATCGGATTATCCGCCGCAGGAAACAGGGCTCACTTATAATAGCTGGTATGGCAAACCCCACCTCGAAATGCATTGGTGGCATGCCGCGCATTTTGCCCAATGGGGAAGACCGGAACTGATGAAAAAGAGTCTCGACTGGTATTTCACCGTGGCCGATAAAGCAAGGGCGATTGCCAAACGACAGGGACTGGCCGGATTGCGTTGGCAGAAGATGACCGATCATGCAGGGGAAGAAGCACCTTCATCGGTGGGCGCTTTCCTGATCTGGCAGCAACCACACTTTATCTATATGGCCGAAATGCTGTACCGGAATAAAAAAGATCCGGCTGTGCTGGCCAGGTACCGGAACCTCTTATTTGAAACAGCGGAGTTCATGGCCGACTTTCCCAGTTATGATGCGGCCACCAAAAAATACAATCTCGGTAAAGGACTGATCCCGGCACAGGAATGTTTTGATGCCGTGAGTACATTTAATCCCACTTACGAATTATCCTACTGGAGCTGGGCACTTGAAGTGGCGCAGCAGTGGAGAATACGCAGCGGGTTAAAGCGGAATGAGAAATGGGACAATATCATCCATAACCTGGCCCCGCTTCCGCAATTCAACGGGGTTTATCTCGCGGCAGGTAATACACCGGACTGTTACACAAAAGGATCAAAATACCTGACCGATCATCCGGCTGTATTGGGGGCCTATAGTTCCATTCCTGCAGCGAATGGACTGGATACGGCGGTCATGAATAAGACCTATGATATCGTGCTTAAAATGTGGGACTGGAATGAGACCTGGGGCTGGGATTATCCGCTGATGGCCATGACGGCTGCCCGTCTTCATCGTCCGGATGATGCGGTGAATGCGTTGCTGATGCCCGTGCGCACGAACACCTATCTTATAAACGGACATAATTACCAGGACGACCGGCTGACGATCTACCTGCCCGGCAATGGTGGTTTATTAAATGCAGTAGCATTGATGTGTACAGGAGCCGATGCCGATAAATCGATTAATATCGGTTTTCCAAAAGATGGTACCTGGAAAGTACGATGGGAAGGGTTGAAAAAGATGTTTTAAGGGCAGCCGTTTGACCCAATTTAAAAATTGATGCGGGTTTATAACCCAGTAATATAAAAAATTAATATGAACCGGATCGTTACTATTCTGATGGCTTTTTTATTTTTTCAGGACAGTTTCTGCCAGACAACACAGAAGTTATGGCATGGTATCGAAAGAGAAATCCGGTATCATCCTGATAACACTGATTTTGTTATTACAAACGGGAACCGGCGTTTTACAAGAGCGCTGTATGGTACCAATACTGCGTTCAGGGCGGAAGCCGGTGATCTTCCGGAATTTGCCTTGTATATGCCGGGTATGGGAGGTAATATTAAATTTGGCCTGGTCAGTAAGGATAGCAGTAAGTGGTTGATTAAGGCTGATAAAATTACCGCCCGTTATCGGCCCGGCAGCATGCTTTACGAAATTGAAGATAAAATGATGGGCAGCGGGAAACTTTATCTTGATATCCTGGCCATGGCCGATGCCGAGGGGATTATTATAAAGTTACGGTTTGAGAACGTTCCCACGACACTTAGCCTGGTTTTCGCTTTTGGCGGGGCTTCAGGAAAAAAATTCAGCCGGGATGGGGATATGGGACCTGATCCTGAAAGTAGTTTTTATTTAAAACCGGAAAACTGCTTTGATAACAGTTACGAGATTAAAGGAAGTAATTTCCTGTTGAAATATGGCACAGGGGTGGTGGCCGAATGGGATCCGTATGTCAATAAAAATTTTTCGACAGATAGTGTTAAGCCGGTTAAAGTCGGCACAGAGCAAAAGCTGATCGGGGTAGTCCCGCTATCCATGCAATTGCATGAAGGAGATGCCACAAAACAAGATGCTCCGGACCTGTTATCACAGTCAGCCAGGGGCAAAGCGCCTGTGATCACAGGTATGCTGACAATAAAAAACAAGGAAACCTATTTTTTTGCCCTTCAGAAACCCGGCAGCAGAACTACTATTTCTTATGCGGAATCCGGAAAGATTTTCAGCCATGCAGAAGCGGCCAGGCAGAAAATTGCCAACCGGGTTAAAGTGATTACACCCGATAAATACATCAATACACTGGGCGGAGTACTCGGGATTACGGCAGATGCAGTATGGGAAACCCCAACCTATTTACATGGTTCAATAGGGTGGAGGATGCGGTTAAACGGGTGGCGTGGTCCCTATGTGGGAGATGTACTGAGCTGGCATGACCGGGCCAAAACACATTTTAAGGCCTATGCCCTGTCGCAGCTTACTACCCCTCTGAGCGGACCGCTGGTGATGGATACTGCATTACAACTCGCAAGAACGCTGGAAAAACTGGGCACCTCAGTTTTCAGCAGCGGGTATATATGCCGGAATCCCAATGGTGATTTCCGTGCGCATCACTATGATATGAACCTGGTTTATATGGATGCCTTGCTGCGTCATTTTAAATGGACGGGTGATCTGGAATTCGCAAAAGATATGTGGCCGGTGATTACCCGGCATCTGGCATGGGAGAAAAGGAATTTTGATCCCGATAATGACGGCTTATACGACGCTTACGCTGCCATCTGGGCCAGTGATGCCTTGCAATACAGCGGTGGGTCAGTTACCCATTCATCGGCTTATAATTATATGGCCAACCGGGATGCCGCCATACTCGCAAAGCTGATTGGCGAAGACGGAACTGCTTATGAAGCAGAAGCTGCTAAAATCCTGCAGGCAATTAATACTGTTTTATGGATGCCGTCTAAAGGAACTTACGCGGAATTTAAAGATATGATGGGTCATCAACTGCTGCATCCGGGTGCGGCCTTATGGACCATGTACCACAGTCTGGACAGTGATGTACCTGATATTTTCCAGGCCTATCAGAGCATGAAGTATATTGACGAAAACCTTCCGCATATACCTGTAAAGGCGAAAGGACTTGAAGACGGATATTATACAGTGAGCACGAGCAACTGGATGCCTTATGCATGGAGTTTGAATAACGTGGCTACTGCTGAAGTGATGCATACGGCCCTGGCCAACTGGCAGGCCGGAAGAAATGAAAAGGGCTTTAATTTATTTAAAAGCGAACTCTTGTCCACCATGTACCTGGGTGGCAGTGCCGGAAATATCGGGCAGATCTCTTTTTATGATGCGGCCCGTGGTGAAGCCTACCGCGATTTTGCTGATCCGGTTGCCATGACGGCCAGAAGCCTCGTGGAAGGTTTGTTTGGAATTTCACCCAATGCGTTGAAAGGAGAGCTCACCATAAAACCGGGTTTCCCTGCTGCCTGGGATCATGCATCTATCAGTCTGCCCGATATCAGCATGGACTTTAAGCGGAAGGATAAAGAAGATATCTATACCATTATCCCGGCATTCGGGAAAAAAATGAACCTGAAATTGCTGGTAAAAGCCAATGGGGCAGCCGTTCAATCTGTACTGGTGAATGGGAAAAAGGCCATATGGAAAGCTGTAGAAAACATTATTGGCGCTCCGGCTATTGAAATCAGCAGTGCGGTACAGGACAAGTATGTTGTAAGAATCGTATGGTCAGGTACTGCTACGTCCGTCTCCGGACTGCAGCCACATTATATGAATGGGGCAAGACCTTTTATACAATTCAGTGGCGCTGTAATCCAGCAGGTAGATGATCCCCAGCATATACTGGAGACTGTTCAGTATGAAAATGGAAAACTTACGGCTATCGTACATGCGGCAAAAGGAAACTACACGGTTTTTGTAAAACTGAAACAAGGTATATTATCCTGGTGGCAGCCGCTGGATATTTGTGTGAAGGAAG
>CAZYTV010000128.1:0-12003 GCA_964650455.1 uncultured Chitinophaga sp.
TTTCCCGTACTGATAACGACTACCAGCTTTGGTTCACCACTGCCAACTTACATCTCCCAACTCTCAACTCAGTTCCCATCCGGCTTCATCCCGGTAACATAAGCCCCCATCGTCCAGTTCAATTGTTCAACGGGATCGGGTTTGGCCGGGTCGAAGAGCGACACATCTTTTACCAGGTATCCTGCGATACCCAGTTTCGCATCCCGTATCCCTTTTACAATACATTTCGCGATCTGCCAGGCACCGTAGGTATTAAAGTGCGTGTTATCTTCCAGTTTTTTATCCTGCCCGGGAAAGGTATTCGCCGGGTAGTGGACAAAGGCTTTAATCGATTGCACCGGTCCCCAGGCTTCGTACAATACTTTGCTCATGGCATTGAGATCGATGAGGGCGGTATTGGTTTCCTTAGCGGCCTGTCTTACCGCTTCCGGGTAATCGCCCAGTGTATTATTGATATGGCCGGCACTGTCAAAACTCCGGCGATGCATGGAGGTGACGAGTACCGGGATACCACCCTTTGCTTTGACGTCACTGATATACCGGAGCAACTCTTTTTTATACGTGGTGAAAGCTCCGACGCCTTCGCCTTTTTGCTTCATGTCGTTATGACCAAATTCGACAAACAGGTAATCTCCTTTTTTCATCAGGCTGAGAATCTTTTCCAATCGCCTGGCACTCCTGAATGAATTCAATGCTTCACCAGATTCCGCATAATTGGCCACGGCTACTTTTTTTGCCTGGAAAAAACGGGGAATCATTTGTCCCCAGGCAGCCCATGGTTCCTTATCCTGATCCACTACGGTGGAATTACCGGCGAGGAAAACAGTAGTGGCTGTTGTATTGGGACTGATCTCCACGGCACATATCTTCGGTGCAGGTCCGTTGAATTCAATGGTGAGCTTATTATCCCAGTGGAAGTAGCCTATTTCTCTTTCCTTGAGCCGTACTTTGCTGACCACATGACCCGCAACATCACGGATCAGGCTGTCTTTCACGTGTACCGTAAAATTCACCGTGGCATATTTGCCCTTCTTCGTGGTAACTTTCTCTACCATCAGCCTTCTGCATTCTGTACGGATCGTGGCATCGGCTGTGCCGGCGGGATCACCCATGATCACTTTTACATCATAGTTACCTTCCGGCAATTTTACGGAGAAATAAAAGGGCTTAGTGCTGCTGATATAATCCGAAAGCAAGGGACTTCCTTTTCCGGCATCTTTGGTCACCAGGTCAACGGAGTATTTGTCAAAACCATACCCGGTCTCCGTATTGTACATCGTGGATGTGGTTACGGGTATATATCCTTTCATCGTTTTGCCGGCACCAAAATCGAACCTGAAATGTTGCTGCTGTGCAAAAACAGAAATGGAAAAAATAAACAAGCCGCTTAATAAAAATAATCTTTTCATCAGATTGGTTTTAATTCGTAACGCTGTCCGGCTGTTGTGTTGAATCCGATACGGTATCCTTCTTTCGCAGATCCGGTTCCTTTTGCCGTATTTCCTTTTACAGTAACCGGCTGCCCTGTTCTTATATTACACATTCCGCCTTTACGGGAAAGAATCAGTGCTTTGGTGATCTTTCCTTCGGCCCACCATATCTCTACTTCAAAATTGCCCCGGGCGATTAAGCCTTTTACATGGCCCTCTTTCCATGCAGCCGGTAAAGCGGGTAAGAGTTGTATTTGATCAAGATGACTCTGTACTAACATTTCTGCCACCCCTGCCGTGGCCCCGAAATTTCCATCGATCTGGAAAGGCGGGTGTGCATCAAATAAATTGGGATAGACACCGCCACCACCGGTGTATACTTCTTTGGTATATTCTTTCGGCAGATGCAGGAGGTTACGGTATAACTTATACGCATGATCGCCATCGAGCAATCTGGCCCAGAAATTGATCTTCCACGCAATGCTCCAGCCGGTGCCGTCATCGCCTCTTAATTCCAGTGTCTTCCTGACTGCATTGGCATAATTGGTATCCAGCAACGGGGAAATCTGTCTGCCCGGATGCAAAGCAAAAGCATGCGACACGTGCCGGTGCGTGGGCTCTTCATCTTCCCAGTCATCGTACCATTCCACGAGATTGCCTTTCTTCCCGATTTTTAACGGATTCAGCTTCGCCCTTTTTTCTTCGAGTAGTTTCGCAAAATCTTTATCGATACCGAGAATGGAACTGGCTTCAATCAGGTTGGTGAAAAGATCCCAGATGATTTCCATATCCATCGCTGATGCGATCGTTACTGTTCCTTTAAATCCATTGGGATGCAGGTACACATTTTCGGGTGAAGTAGAGGGGGCGGTTACCAATACACCATTGCGTTCCACCAGCCAGTCGAGACAGAATTCAGCCGCGCTTTTCATCAGCGGATAAGCCACGTCTTTCAAATATTTTTTATCAGCAGTAAAACGATACTGTTCATAAAGATGCTGACTCAGCCAGGGACTGCCCAGGCTCCAGTTGGCCCATTTGGGATCACCATTGCCTTCGCCTACGGGATTGGTCTGTGCCCACATATCGGAATTATGATGCGCGGCCCATCCACGCATGTTGTAATAGTTGGTTGCAGTGGCCGTTCCGTTCTTTGCCATCCGTTTGATATGATCAATCAGCGGCTGATTCATCTCCGTCATATTCGCCGGCAAGGCGGGCCAGTAATTCATCTGCAGGTTAATATTGGTGGTATAATTACTCCGCCAGGATGGACGTAATAAATTATTCCAGATGCCCTGCAGGTTGGCCGGGAAACCACCGGGCCGGGAAGAACAAATGAGCAGGTATCGGCCATACTGGAAAAACAATTCTTCCAGCGCAAAATCCGGGACACCCCGCATATAGGCTTCGAGCCGTTCATTGATGGGCTGTACCGGTACTGTTTTTTTATTCAGGGTAAGCTGAACCCGGTTGAAATAATTCTGGTAATCGGTGAGATGAGCCACAAAGAGTGTTTCATAATTTTTCTTCAATGCCCTGTTCATGGCATCAGTAGCCAGCTTCACTTCATCCTTTCCCTCACTATCCGGACATTTATCAATTCCATTGAAACTGGTAGCCGCAGTGATATACAACATTACTTCGGTGGCATCAGTTATCAGCAGGGAACTGTCGGTATGATTCAGTTTACCATCAGCAGTTACGGCTTTTACGCGGAACTGAAAACGCATGCCATCACAACGGGCTGCATCTTCATAGACCAGGGGCTTGGGATTCCGGCGTTCATCATTGGTGATCCGGGCCTTCCCGCTTAATACTAATACATTGTCAGGTGTAACTGTTTTACTGTACTGCAGGTCATGCGATACATTCACGGTGAACTGCAGGGCTTTTGCTTTACTGGCTTTCAACCGGATGATGATCACCTGGTCGGGAGCGGAGATAAACAGTTCCCTTGTATAGCGTACGCCACCAGCTTCAAAGGAAGTGGTAGCCATGGCTTTGCCAATATGGAGATCGCGATAAAGATTGGTCACTTCCCCATTGAAACGCTGCGTAATTTTCAGATCACCGAGCGGCTGATACATTTCGGTATCAGGTCCCTGCATTTTTTTCAGGAGGCGAACCGCCTTGCCGATACTGTCCCGGAACAATTCATCCCTTACCGGCTGCAGGTACTTCGGTGCGTCAGGATTGGGATTGAGGTTCACCGGGCCACCGGTCCATAAGGTTTGTTCATTCAGTTGAATTAACTCCTCTCCTGCGCGGCCAAATACCATGGCGCCCAGTCGGCCATTCCCCAAAGGAAGGGCTTCATTCCAGTCTTTGGCCGGTTTATTATACCAGAGCAGCATCGGATCGGGTGACTGCGCAAAAGCATTGACCGATACGAAGAATAATAGAATGAACCGAAATTTCTTATTGAACATACTTTACACGTATTACCGTGAATGAACGGGGTTGAGCGACTTGTGTAATTTTCTTTCCCTTTACCACTACCTGGGTGCTGACCGGCTGCACCGCTGTGGGTTTATCCAGGGTGTTATAACTCAGCAATTCCTCATTACGCAGGGTGGTAACGGTCATCTCCCCTTTTATAGATTTGATACCGGACAGGCTGAATTCGAAAGGCTCGGTTTTCTCCCCGGCATTCACCAGTTTGATGATGAGTTCCTTTGTGGTGGTATCAATCACCGCACTGGCGTATAAACTGTCCTTACCACTCAGGGCTTTCCCATCGAGTAAAGCAGGTACGGAATGCGTGCCTTTATTGGTGCCGTATAACTGCTGCACATAATAATTGGGTGTGGCCATACTGCGGAGGTTATCGAACCAGATGAGGTCAGGCCGCCATTGCCAGGCATCCACATGGGCCAGCAGCGGGGCATAGGAACACATCTGCACCACATCGGCATTGCGTTCGAGTCCGGTCATGAAAGCGGCTTCGGACATGGCACTCAACCAGGAATTCTTGGATTCCGGTTGGGCGTTATCTTTTCCATGCCCTGCATATTCGCCCGCAAAGACCTTAAAGCCTTTACGATCATAATTATCATAACGGGCAGCATTCTTTAAGAACCAGTCTGGACCTTTATAATAATGTTCATCAATAAAATCAGGCTTGTAGGATTGAAAGGCTTTCCAGGCATACTCAAAATAAGCGCCTTCCGCGTATGGACCGGCCGCAGCGACCAATTTTACTTCAGGATATTTTTTCTTCAGGATCTTCTCGAACAAAGCATAGCGGTCCACATATTGTTCATCCCATTGTTCGTTGCCCACCCCTAACAAACGCATATTGAAGGGCGCCGGGTGTCCCATATCCGCACGGAGCTTGCCCCATTTTGTAGATACATCTCCGTTAGCAAATTCGATCAGGTCCAGCGCATCCTGGATATAGGGATCGAGTTCGGGCAGACTAACCACTTCAGCACTGTTGAACTGGCAGGCCATGCCGCAGTTGATGATGGGCAGCGGGGATGCGCCTAGGTCCTCAGCCAGTTGAAAATATTCAAAGAAGCCCAGGCCGAAGCTCTGGTAATAATCCGGGGCATTCTTATGGGCGAATTCCACATTCCAGCGGTTCATGATCAGTTTACGATCTTCCGGTGCACCCACGGTTGTTTTCCACTGATACCGGTTCGTGAGGTCTTTTCCTTCCACGATACAGCCACCGGGGAAACGGAGGAAGCCGGGTTTGAGGTCGGCCAGTTTTTGGACGAGATCATTGCGTAATCCGTTGGGACGGTTCTTCCAGGTATGTTGGGGAAATAAAGAAAGCCGATCCGCATGCAGTTCGCCCTGGCCATTAAAGATCACCCGCAGCTTTCCTTTATGGGCCGTATCACTGGCCGTAAAAGAGAGATTGTATTTTTTCCATTCACCATTGACAGCCACCGGTTCGGCTTTACCGATCACCGTGCCTTTGGCATTGACCATTTCCAGGCGGATATTGCTTTGACCGCTCAACTGTTTGGCCATGATGCTGAAGAGATAAGTTTCGTCCTTTTGTATACCGATGCCGCGAAAGCCATCATTACTCAGAACAAAATCACCGGTTCCTTTTAATTTGATTTGTGCATAGCGGGGATTGACGCCGTGTGCAGCCTGGTTTACAATCAGCATGACGCCCTGTGCTTCCGTATCAGGATCACGCCAGCCCATCATGGGCATGGGAAATTCAAAGGAACCGTTCTTGATGAGTTCGGCATACAAGCCACCATCGGCACCGAAGTTGATGTCTTCAAAAAAGATACCCCACATATCGGGCGAGATCGTAGTGCTGGGTTTATTGACCGTGATGTTTACTTTACGGTTGCTGACCTGAGTTCCTGTTTGTGCCAGGCCGGGCAGCGATAATAACAGTATTACTATAAGTATCTTCACTGATTTCAGTTGTTTCATATCTGGTTCTTTATTCGGAATTCATTATTAAATTGCTTACCAGCGCAGGGGTACATTACTGCCTGATTTGGTTTCATCGAGCATGATCGCACTGTCATTGATGCGAAAGCTGAACTGATCGAGCATGGCGGTGATTTCCGCACCAGCCAGTAAAGCAGGTCCATAACCGTGGGCCGCAAATACATTTACCGGACGGTGATAATAGAAAGCAGGGTCAAAGGCCATGCCGGTGCCCACACAGGTGGCTTCCACCTGTCCTTTGTCATTCACTTTTGAAGCCACGGCACTCCAGCCCAAAAGACTCATCGGTGCATAGGCTTTTACATCGAGCCAGCCCCGGTTGACGCCACGGGCAATGCAGTAGGTATAGATCGCGGTAGCAGATGTTTCGAGGTAACTATCGGATTTATCCAGTAACTGGTGCCAGAAGCCGCTGCCGGACTGGTATTTCGCCAGTCCTTTTACATGGGCGCGGTACTGATCCAGTACTGCACGGAAACCCGGATGGTTTTCCGGTAATACTTCCAATACTTCTGTCATGGCCAGTAAGGCCCAGCCATTGGCACGGCCCCAGTGAAATTCCGGATGAGGATTCATGCTTTCCACCCAGCCATGCATAAAGATGCCGAGTTCCTTATTGAACATGCGGGCGGAAAACTGTTTTACCTGTTTTACCGCTTCATCATAGTATTTCTTATCCCCGGTCAGTTTGCCCATCTGCACAATGGCGGGCACTCCCATATACAGATCATCGAGCCAGAGGGTATTCTTTAATGGACGGTTACGGGCGAGGGTGCCATCTTTCAGGCGGTATTCTTTTTTTGTAATATAGTTGATAAATAAATCGATCTGCGGACGAAGTCCGGTGCTAAGTCCGGCTCTGTCTGCTTTGATCATTGCGGCACAAACGGCCCCGGCATCATCGAGTGCATGCGGGTCGATGGGCTGGTGCAGGAAGCGCTGGCTGCGGATATAGTCCAGCGGGAATTTTGCTTTTACCGCCGGCACCCATTTGGTCAGGAAATCAAAACGGTCTTTCACATACGTGGCATAGCGTTTATCACCAGTGGTTTCAGCGGCGCGGAGCATGGCGGCATAGGTAACGCCCCACTCATAACTGGTCAGCCGGAAATCGCCTGACTTTACGGCGCTGTTGGTATCGAGTTGAGCGGGCTCGTTGATTACGGCACCGGTTCTTTTATTGATCATGACCGGCGGAGTCACGGTATCGAGGTAGTTATAGATGCGGTCCAGTACTTTTTTAACATCGGCTTTTCCCGGAATGACATAAGGCACGGGATAATCCGGTTGCATGGCATGGAGCGGGGTCGTTACATCGTTTTGTTTCTGTGCCTGCATCGGTACAGAGGCAGCCAGCAGGAGGACCGTAAAAAATCGGTTATTCATGAGCGGTTATATTACCTGTTAAATGTAGAGTCATGAAATTACAGCAGTTCCGTAAAATGAAAAAGACAGGTACTTGATTCCCTGCCTTTTTCTATCGACTGCTTGCTAAAAGAACTCTTGTTTATGTACCCTTACCAGTTAAACGGTAAATACCAGTTGGCGGGGTTCATCAGTTTTGTCCGGACGGCAGCGGCATTGCCATTCCCATCCTTCTGCAGTTTATTATAAATTTTATCCGCAATAAAGGCAGGGTCATTTCTGCGCAGGGCAATCCGGAGCAGGTCGGGCCAGCGGGCTCCTTCGAAAGCATTTTCCAAAGCCGCTTCCTTGATTAATCCGCTTTCAATACTCAACAGGCTATCGGCTGCAGGTATATCCACATTCACCAGGTTGGCTCTTGCTCTTACACCGATATTCCGGTACCAGTCTGCGCGGTAGTAAGGTACCCCGGAGTTACCGCTGTTTCTCGCGTCAAAATTGAATGGATAAGGTTCCCAGAGTGTGTTATGAAATAAAGTAACATCAGATGTCGGGGCCGGATAAGCACCGGCAATACCATTGTTCCAAAATCCCCAGGACAACCGGTGTTTGCCTGCGCGGTTTGCCGCTTCTGCAAAACGGAGATGGAGATTGGTTTGCCGGTATAAGAACCATTTCCCATTTTTGGTTAGCAGGTTAAACGGCGTCAGGTTGGCATAGTTCAGATAATTATAGATATATTTCATAGCCACCTGCTGGCCGTTGATATTCATCGTACTCAATAATTTCCTTGCATCATAAGGTATCGACAATCCCTGTGCAGGTCGTTGCGTCTCGTTATCCCATAAATCATTGATCTCCTGGGAAGGTTTTACCAGGTAATCGCCACCAATTGGAGAAAACAGTTTAATCAGTGAATTATCCGGTCTGAATTTGCTGTCAAACGGCAATGCCCATATCCATTCCCTTGTAACACTGGTGGATCCAAAAGGCTGATCAAACATAATTCTCCAGCCATCATTATAAATTAAGGTGGAGGCATCCCCGGCACGGGAATAAGATACATAGTGCGGAGCCGCCCCTGTTCCATACCAACCGAGTTTATACTGAGAATAATAATTCTCGCCGGCAGTACCCGCAGTAGCAAATTCCATTACCTCCCTGTATTTTTCTGCCGCTTTCTGGTAATCGCCTTTCCAGAGGTACAAATCACCCAGTATACATTTTTTATTTACATAAAACTTATCAGTAGTATATCCGTCCACGGAAATATTCAGCCCGGTTCCTGCAGAATAGAGTTCCTTATAGGGCAGGGCCTCCGTAAACCTGACCAGGCTGTCTAATAAGGCAGTAAACGTAAGTCTCGGGAAATTCGCCTGATTTTTTACATCATCGATATTTTTAAGGGAACTGGTCACATAGGGAACTTCCCCGTAATGAATGCCCAACTGCAGATACAAAAATGAACGCAATGCACCGATATCTGAGTAACGCTCATTGAAATCTGCCAGGATCAGGCGTTTTTCACGGAGCATCATCTGGAAATTCTCCATGACATCATTGCAATTAATAATCAGCTCATAAAACGGTCTTGGGTCCGCATAGGGATTGCCAGCAGTTACTGAATGCGAATTTACCTGCAGGAGTGCTTCGTTCGCGTTTATTGTGGTGCTTAATAGGTCACCCCGCACTTCATTCAGGATCACATAACGGTCGGCGAGTCCCATAAACTTACCATATATACCCACCACTGCAGCATTGGCATCATACACATTCTGGTAAGCGTTAGTTACATCCAGTTGATCCTGGGGTTTGATATCAAACACCTTTTTACAGCCGGGTAATATTGCTACAGCCATCAGCAGGGCAAGTCCAAGGAAATTGATACGCTTCATAGTTATTTTATTATACATGTCAGCAAAATCTGTTTCTGTCAATTAATTTTTCTTAGAATCCGAGTTTTACTCCCAGGGTGGCTGAGCGGTAAAGCGGATCCAGTCCGGTATCGATGCCTTGTCCGTAGATGCTCGGGCTTGCACTGAATTCCGGGTCATATCCCATATACTTTGTAAAGGTCAGCAGGTTGGTTCCGGTAACATAGATAGTCGCATTCCGGACAAACCCTTCTTTAACAGGAAATGCATAGGACAAAGACGCATGACGGAGACGGAGATATGATCCATCTTCAATCCAGCGGTTGCTGAACCGGTTATTGCCCAGCGGATCACCATAAGTCGCTTTCGGCATATGGGTTACCTGTCCTTCTGCTCTCCAGCGATTGATTACACTATTGAGCTGATTGTCGGTATTGCTGGATGATTCCAGGCGATAACGCATATAATTAAACACTTCATGTCCGCCGGCAAAGGTGAAGAGTGCTTCCAGTTGAAACCGGCGATAAGTGAGTCTGTTGGTAAAGCCACCAAAGTACTCCGGCATCGGGCTGCCCAGTACACGGCGGTCATTTTCATCGATGATTTTATCACCATTAATATCAGAGAACCGGATATCCCCGGCACTAAATGAAGTATAACTGCCATCTGCATTTTTCACTTTAAGTCCGGCTTCAGATGCTTCGGTGGAGGTACTGTAAACTCCATTGGTGACATATCCATAGAATTGTCCGGCAGGACGATCACCCTGTGTCAGTAAAGTAGCCCCGGCATACTCGGTCAGGAATCGTCCGCCGGGAACATGGTTCACCATATTTCTGATGGTGGCAATATTACCGCTGATATCCCATTTCAGGTTCTTCTTATTGATCAGGCGAACCCCCAGGGTAGCTTCCACCCCGGTATTCTGCATACTGCCATTGTTGGTCAGGATGGTATTGAATCCAGCAGCACCTGTAATATTCTCATACACCAGCATGTTGCGGGTTTTGGAATGAAAAAGATCGGCTGTGAAGGTCAGGCGGTCATTCCATGCAGAAACATCCACGCCCGCATTGAATTTCTCACTGGTTTCCCACTGCAATGCCGGGTTGGGAATACCATTACGTACCAGTCCCTGCATACCCAGCAGGTTTTGTGATATATAGGTCTGGCGGGTGGAATAATTGCCAATATCATCATTGCCGGTCATACTCCAGGACAACCGGAGTTTTAACAGGTCGATTTTTGAATCCGCCATAAAATTTTCGGAAGACATCAGCCAGGCCAAACTGGCAGCAGGAAGTACGGCAAAATGATTGCTGTTGATCATCACTCCATTCTTCACCTGTGTACCGAAACGGGAAGATCCGTCCACGGCTGCATTGAAGGCCAGGTATAATTTGTTTTTATACCCGTATTCCGCATTGAAATAGGTATTCATCCAGTTCCACTCACCGATACCACCGCCCACCTGACGAAGGGCATTCAGTCCGTTCTGTACACTTACCAGGTCATCTGTGGCCGAATTAAATCCCAGTGCATAATCCTGTTCCGCATCACTATGCTGGTAACGTAATCCGAGGCGGGATACAAACTGATGGTTACGGCGGATTGTTTTGCTATACTCCAGTCTTGTATCCGTATAAAATGAGAAGAGACGCTTCACCTGGGTACCCAGACGGCTATCGGCAACGGCATTACTGAGTGTATCATCTTCCACCCCTTTACGCGGGATAAAGATGTTTTCCCTCACCTTATCATAGGTCACCCCGAAAAGGGTGCTGGCATTAAATGATTTGGAAATTTCGTAGTTGAATTTAAATGAACCGGAGAAGCGGTAATATTTATTGAAGGCCTGCATATTATTGATCAGCACCGCAGGGTTACTCTTGCCCAGTATATCCGCATCTGCAAAGTTGGGGGATGTCACGCCTTTATCGTTCACTTCCTTGTCGAGCATAAAGGGTGCTTTGGTCAATGCCAGGAACAACGGCGCTGTTTTATCAGAAATACCCTGGTCCCTCAGGTTTTGTTCGTTGTAAGTAAAGGACAGGTTCGCGGCACCTGTAAAACGCCTGGAGAAATTGAACGAGGCATTAAAACGGGTGTTATAGCGGTTCAGGTCAGTGGAACGGATCGTACCTGCTGCTTTTGCGTAGCCCACACTCAGGGCATAGGTGGCAATATTATCACCCCCGGTTACTTTCAGAAAATAGTTATTGGTAAGGCTGTTATTCATCACCTTATCCTGCCAGTTGGTATTATTATGATAGCGGTAATAATCAGGGTTACCGGTTGTATCATCGTTCATAAAAGGCATGGCATTGATCTCCGTTGAAGACAGGCCCTTGCTCTGCAGCATTCCGGCCAGGTAAACCCGGTAATCATCTGCATTCATGACTGGTAATGAAGAGGGTTGCTGGTTATACGTGGTAAAGGCACCGAAATCGATATGGGTGGCCTGTTGTTTGGCACGGGAAGTAGTGATGATAATCGCCCCGTTGGCACCCTTGGTTCCATAAATAGAAGCTGCGTCTTTTAATACCGTCACATTATCAATATCCTGTACATTGATCAGGGCAAAGGGATTGGTGTAATTGTTGGCAATGATACTCTGCCCGTAATCATTCACATCATAAATCATTCCGTCAACAATCACCAGTGGTTTGTTGGTGCCGTAGAGGGAATTGTATCCGCGGAGAAAGAGGTTGGCTCCCACACCGGGTGTACCGGAACGACGGGTACTGTTTAAGCCGGCTACCTGTCCCTGCAGTAATCCGTCCAGCGTTTCCATGGGTTTGGACCAATCTTCGCTGAGTTGCAGCCTGGAGGCAGCGCTGGTGGTATTTCTTACCGGTGCTATGCCAAGGGGACCGGTGAGCGGATCCTGGAAACCATTGTATCCT
>CAZYTV010000129.1:0-11972 GCA_964650455.1 uncultured Chitinophaga sp.
TTCTAATACTTCTAATTGGAACTGATCAATATCATTTTTTTTAATACTTTCTATCCACAACCTGTGAGTATTAAATATCTGCAATTGGCAGCTATCCCCTGCTCTCCCTCCTTTCATTTACCTTCACGCACAAAAAAGCAGTATGGCTATCCGAATTTTCATCACCGGGGGCACATTTGACAAAGAATACAACGAAATCACCGGCCAGCTTTACTTTAATGACACCCACATGCATGACCTGCTGGACATGGGACGTTGCAAAGTACCGGTGGAAATCAGAACCCTGATGATGATCGACAGCCTCGAAATGACGGAGGAGGACCGCGACCTGATCGTTCACCAGTGCAATAACTGTGAGGAAGACCAGATCGTGATCACCCATGGTACGGATACGATGGCAGAAACCGCTGTGATACTGGCCCAAAAAGTAAAAAATAAAACCGTGGTACTGACCGGTGCCATGATCCCCATTAAATTCGGTAGCTCCGACGGACTGTTCAACCTGGGCAGTGCCCTGGCTTTTGCACAAACCTTACCGGCCGGTGTGTATGTAGCTATGAATGGCCGTTATTTTCATGCGGACAATGTGCGGAAGAACAAGCAGACGGGGATGTTTGAGGAAGTGAAGGGGTGAGAGTTTGGCGTTTAGTCGTTTGTCGTTTAGACAGTTTCCTTAGAAGGGGCTGTTTCCTGACAACCGACATCTGACAACTGACAACTGAAAGGGTTTATGGGTGAGTGGGACTGGCAGAAAATCGGTATTGATGCCTTTGTATAAAAGTATCTTCCCCCTCATACTTTACTTTTTTGGTAATGACCAGTTCATGCCTGGAGAGCTGCATGATCCGTTGCATGGTGGCCATCCGGTTATCATTCCCGTCTGGTCCACGGTGTTCGAATACCAGTATCAATACTCCGTTTTGTTCATTTCGTTCCACCAGCTTCATTTCATTTAACCAGGTGCCGTTTTGCCGGATGGTATAACGGCTGTCCGCGTTTTTATGCGGTTCACCAGTATAATAAATAAACTGGTCAAAGCTGGAATCACTGACCATTTCAAACAGCGTATTGGCAGGTATGGTTACCGGCTCGTTGCGGGAGTAGTCAAGATAGGTGAGGCTGCCTTTCCAATTACCAGATAATTGTTTGAAATCACTGATTGTCGCTTTAATCTCCTCATTGCCGGGTTGTGCCAGCACCGGATTTGTAAAAAGGGTAATAACTACAATGGCAGCAACAGCCGTTTTTAACCGGGCATTTAACCTGGTGTTTTTTCTGTTCAGCAATAAATGGTCAATGGAAAAACGGCCGCTACCGGCAAAAACAGTTATAACATAGGCCCAGAATAAGGTTTGCTGAAAATACATGCCAGTCAACGGTTCGGGTTGATCATACCAGATAAAGGAGATCACGAAAAACTGGAATGACAGTTGCAATGCATTAAAACGGGTAAACAGGCCCAGTGCGATACAGATACCACCCGCAAACTCACCCCAGGATGCCAGCGTGGCCCAGAAGGCCGGTGAAGGAAACGTAAATCCAATTCCGGCGACCTGTTCATTGAACCAGCCAGGGGCCGCCAGCGTATTCATTTTCGGCCAGCCGGCATGTATGGCCATACTGAGCCCGATATGCAGACGGAACAGAAGCCAGCCTGTATTGAGCAGGGTATCGTTGGGCAGACTGCTGCCCATCAGGAATTGTTGAAGTTTTTGTTTCATATTTTCAGTATTGATGTTAAATTATACGGTTACTAATAATTGGGACCGCCCATGGTCAGACCGGTATCCCCGGTTACCTTAAGTTGTACTACCGCCTCCCGGCTACTGTTATTCTTAAAAATGACTTTAGTGTCCGCCCCAAAGCGCAAGGTTGTTTGCTGGCCGGGGTTCAGGGTCAGCAGTTTTTTCTCCGTTTGTCCCAACCGGGCACTGCAGATCTCCACGGGTACTTCGCTGTCATTTTTTACTTTGGCTTTAAAGGACCCATGAGTACCCTCGCCGAGTTCAAACGCTTTCTGTGGGCCAATGCTGGTTCTGGAATGCAGGGCGCAGGACTGTATCATGAGTCCGGCTGCAAGTAGGATCAGTAATTGTTTCATGTCTGTTTTTGTTTCGGTAAAGATGCTTTACCACCGGAAGCCGGTCGCTTCAGATTATGATTTGAGGCAAACCGGTCCGGTGCCCCGAAAAAAAAGCCGTCTCAAATCAGATTTGAGGCGGCTGATAAAAGGATATAAAACTGCAGGTCAGCTAGTACGGTGCTTACTGCACATTATCGTAATAGGTAAAGTCTTTGGTGATAAACCCATTCTCTACGGTAAGAATTGCGCAAATCGGTAATTCGAAAACAGTTCCATCTGGAGCCGTTCCCTTAGATATGAACTCCACCGTTACATGTTTATCGCCCGAAGGGTACAACTGAATCACACTATCCCGGAAATTGGTAAACATCGCGTTCAGTTCTTTATATTTTTTTACTGTTTCCGTCCGGGTCTGTTTCACCATCCCCTTTCCGAAAGACGGATCCTTGAATTCAGCGGTATCGGTATACAAGGCGGCCATGCCTTCCCAGTCGTGTTGGTTGAAGCGTTCAAACAAAAGACGGGCTACTCCTTCGGGATTATTACCGGATGTGGTGGCGGCGGCTGCCGGCTGATCTTTGGCAGTTTCGTTTTTACATGCCGAATGACAGAAAATGAAAAATAAAGAGAGAGAAAAAATATTGCGCATATAGATTTTTGTGCCGCTAATTTAACTTCTTTTCGCCCTTCCAGGGTAAAACAAATGCACGGTTTTCATTCAATGTAATCCCATAAACCTTGTTCCCTTCCATATAGCCGGAATGATAATAAGTACCGCTCTGGTCCTGGGTGGTAAAGGCAAAATACACTTTGCCCCAGTCCGTATTCAGGAATCCCCCGCTGAACGGATAGCCATAGAATTCGCCGTCAAATTTTTTCCCTTCCACCCGGGTGAACTTAAATTCTTTAAGGTAAGGCTCACTGGCCGGTGTGGGACGCAGGTCGATGATCCAGGTGCCCATTATGGAATCAGTCAGGGGCTTATTTTGTCCATTGGCCCTGAATGAAATCAAACAGCAGATTAGTATTGCTGCGACTAACCCTTTTCTCATATTGTTTTGTTTTAAATGCATCCTATCCTTCTTCATCCATTCTTCTCTAACCATTCCTTCGGGCTCATACCGGTGGCTTTTTTAAAAGCCCGGTTAAATGTGGCTTTGCTGTTAAAGCCACAGTCAAATGCAATACCGAGCAGGGTTTGTTTTTTATGTTCGCCTTTGTACAGCATTTCCTTTACTGCATTGATCCGGAACTGATTTACAAAATCATTAAAGTTTTGTTCAAATCCCTGGTTAATGGCCCTTGAAATCACGGCCGGGTTGGTCTTTAACTCCCTGGCCACCGTGGCCAGGGAGAGTTCCGGATCTTCATACGCTTTTTGCTGTTGCAAGAGTTCCAGAATCTTCTCTTTCCAGCCATGTAGCTGTTCATCTGTTAGTTTTTTCAGCACTGGTTCCACGGAAATCACTTCTGCTTCTTCGGTTATGGCTTCCTGTTGTGCCGCAGCTGGCGGCAACAGCAGGAATACGGACGGGTAACCAGGTCCTTTGGTTCGGAAAGGCACTTTGGTTTCTATGGAATTGGCGTAACCAGTTATGGCGATATAATAAAACAGCATACCAAAAAACAGGAAATACCACCAGAAGCCCCTGTAAGCCAGGTCAAACACCTCCCCCAGGATAAAGAACAGGATCCGGAAAGCCAGCATGACCAGGAATGCCAGCAGGAAGTTTCTGACCCAACGGAAAAGTACATTGTCCGCGTAACTGATTACCTGTACCATCAGCTTACGGTAGAGTTGATAGTAGCGGAGAGACAATAAGAAATAAACCAGCATGGAGACAAACCCGCTTAGCTGATACCAGGTATCAAAGTCCGGGTCGGCACCTGAAGCCAGGAAATAATAATCGCCCAATATCAGTTGATCGGTGATGACCATTACCAGGTTGTACACTATGTAAAGGAAGCCGGGTACCAGTTGCAGCCATTCCTTTTTTCCAAAACGGAAGGATGGGTTTAGCAGGCTTTGCACATAGAAGTAGATCACCGGCCCGATGAAGTACAGGTGCTGGAAGGGGGTATAAAACAGGATGTCGCGGTAGGGTTGGGTATCATACCAGCCGGCAAATCCGGTCATCCAGGGGCAGATATAGAGAATACAAAATCCCAGGAAAAGGCTGAGCCATTTATCGGAACTGGTTTCATTGATCACTCCTTTCCGGTACAGGAGCAGGGCATAAACGAGTCCGTGAATGAAAAAAATCAGCAGGATGGAACTGAAGGAGTTAAAACTGAATTGCATGCCGGTTTTGCTGTTTCTGTGGTCAGTAAAACAGGCTTAACGCAGAAAGGGGCAAAAGGTTATCGGAGCAGGGGTTCAAATCATGATCTGACACCGGAAAAAGGAAAAGAAAGGGGCTGCCGCAAAGCCTGTCTCCTGCAACGATGCAGGCAGACCAACTTTTGCGACAGCCCCCTGGTTTAAGGACCCTGGATTTCTTATTTATCCTACTTTTTCAAATTGAGACTTCTGTTGAGTGTGAAACCGAGTGACCAGTTTCTGAACTTCAGGTTGGTGGTGTTCCGGGCCAGTTGATCGATATTGGAAGAACTGGTGGTATTACCAACATAGAACTGAAACAGGTGACCACCGGTATTGAATTCCATACCCAGGGAGATCAGGTCGGGTTTGTAGTTAACAATATTCCCGTTTTTGTCCATCAGGTTTTCAAACATGTTTAACTGGCGGGCATATTCAAAAGTGAAATTCTTATTGGCCGACAGTTTGTATTTACCACCAAGACAAATGGAACCCACATAATTGCTGTTGTTGACACCATAAGGTACCACGTTGAAGTAGACCAGGGTGGGCATCAGTTGCAGGGACAGTTTATCAGAAAACTTCCGGGCAATCAGTAACTGGTGCATAAAAGAATACTTATTCCAGCCCAGGGATACAGAAGCGTCTTCAGCCGCATTGGCATTGAACACAGAGTACCAACCCAGGGATACCGGAATATTTTTAGCCCCGGTCTGCTGGCGGAGAATTTTAAATTTGGCAAATCCTTCATACCTGTTTCTTCCGGCTGCGGCCACACCCACACTCATAAATTTGGTGGGGGAATAGTCGAAAGAAAGATACGTATAAGCCAGCCCGGAGTTCAGACCGAATAATCCGGCTAAATTGTTCTGATCAGAACCGCCTTCGGGCCACAGGGGGCTGAAGTGGTGGGAAATCAGGAATTGTAAACTGCCGGGGCTGTTCAGCTCTGTACTCTGCATATTAATAATGCGGGTGGAGTTAAAAGTAGCCCGGGTGAATTTTTGTTTAGGTGCTTCTTTGGCGGGTTCAGTGGTCTCCTGTGCCATGGATACAACCCCAAAGCCCAGACCAAGAATAATTGCAAATATCTTTTTCATGAAATTAATTTTTTAGGTGATACTTATTGAGGCTGTCCCTGGTTGATCCACTCTTTGAACTTATTGGCTGTACAAGAGGAGAGACTCAGTGCACCGCCGGGGTGTCCCTGGGAGCCGCCGGAAGTGGCCATTGTGTTCAGAATAGTTTTTGCAGCCACCATTTTATTATAATCCAGTGTTAATGCAATACCGCCGTGGCAGGTAGAACCTTTACAGGAGACATTATAAATGGGGAGAATATCAACCGTATAGCGCAGGTTTCCGGAAACAGTGCAACCGGCTCCGTCATCGTAATAACCGAGTTCTTCACCCTGTGCCAGCCATTTTTTTATAATCACTTTTTCTGAAGCGGAAAAGTCAATTGCGCCGCCACCGGGGTGGGTGCCACCATTTACCCAGGTTTTAAACAATCCTACCCGGCCCAGAATGGCATCATACCAGATCGTATCAAGATGGGAGAACTGAAGGGCCCGTTGTGCCATACCATTATTATGGCAACCACAGGCACCACCGGTAACAATAGGCACTACTTCACTTCTGAATGAAACGCGGGGAAGCGCCGTGATATCTTCTCTATTCTTGTAACAGGATGACAACGCGTAGACCATCATGGTGGTTATCATGGCTGTTAATAATATTTTCTTTTTCATTTTATTGCTGTTTTGAATGAAGTAATGTGTTAGCGTCTGATAATTGTACCTGTCCTCTTGTACTTGAATATACCCTGGTTGTTATTACCATATTTCCACACATCCGGGATATTCGGGTCAGCAAAATACCAGGCTTTGATCAGGGCAATCTCAGCGGGTTTGTAACCGGCATCATCCCATGACATATTACCACTAACAGAAGCTTCAATACCTGTAACCTGGTTGATATAAATTAAAGTGGAGTCAATACGACGGATGAAACAATCGGTGGCAAGGAATGGATTACCTCTTACATAATACTGTTTGGTAGTAGCAGGATCAGTATATACCACACTGGAGTTGGTTCTAACACTTTTCGGGTATTTGATATCCATGATAATATCATCATAATTCTGCAGCGGTCCGCGGGTGCTGAGTGCGGAAGTCGGGGTGGATACCGTTTTCCAGGGTCTGAAACTGGCATTGACCACTGTATCACTGTAAAAACGCTTAACACTGTCTTTGTATGCATTCCAAACCTGGTCACGCAGGGTATTGTTGGAAAGCTGGCAATACAGCGTAACCACACTTGTCAGCGGGTTGATATAAGTGTATTGGGTGGTATCTGCAGACACCAGACCGGATATCAGTCCTTTCCTGGCCCATCCGCCGGTGGCAGTGGCCTGGTTGTGACAGTTGGCGGAACCGCAACCATCAGCAATCAAACGGATAGAAGCTGGTCTGAAATCCTTCAGGTCGGGTCTTTCTTTTGCTCCGTTTAAAATCCAGTTATAAATAATCCCCTTATCGGAAGTTCCCAATTCATGATTGGAAGCCACAGGGGGCATTGCCTGGTCAAAATCATTCGTGGTGATATACTCCCATAATTTGCTGCCGGTCGGGTTGCCTGCTGTTACATACTGCATGATCTGTGCGTAAGTGTCAAACTTAGGTTTAATAGAACCACCGTGACAATTGGAGGTACCGCAGTACTCATGAATGATGGTCTGAACCCCGCGGAATTTGATGACATCATTAATACCCGGAGTACCATCGGACGGCGAAACGGTGTTGCTTTCATAAAATGAAGCATAAACGGTAGAGTCGGCATTGCCTGTGTAGCTCCTGTCCAGGTTCTTCACCAGGTCACCGGCCTTTCTACATTGAAAAACGGAGGTAGTCAGAAAGACACCACAAAGAAAAAGAACCGCCGTTTGAATAACTGAAACCTTTTTCATAAAAAGCGAGTTTAGTTTGAGAATAGATGCTTTTGAAAAGAACTTTCCTTTAAAAATGCATGGTCAAAATTATCCAGGTGGCGGTGACAGTTTCATGACAAGGAACTGATAGAAATATGACTTTTGTCACATGGCCAACTAAGAAAACCGCGGTTTGTGTCATTTTGGCAAAACTCACTTAAACCCTTGACTTCTGTCATGGGATTGTCAATAAGCCATTTTTAAGTTGCACTGCTTTTTTATTACATTGAATTATAAATTCATTTTATATGGGAAATAACAATAATAACAACGACAAAAGCCGCCGGGATTTTTTCGCTTCTTTACTCTCCAAAAAAGAAACAGAGAAAATTAAAATGCTGACTCCGGATGGCAAACTGGTGGAAGTGGACAAAGCCGTATTTGACCAGGTGACCGGTAAGAAAAAAGCCAGTAATGAAGAGATCTTAAACTGGATGGAGAACCCTTCCAAAGAAAACAATTAAGTATTTCAGCAATCAACTTATTAATATATACCATGAAACAGGAAGAAATAAATGACAAAAGCCGGCGGGGTTTTTTAAAAACCGCTGCTATCGCCACCGTTGCCACTGCCACCTGCGGCAGCCTGGCCTGTTCCTGCTCTTCCAAAAAAGCACCGGCCGGAGATAAAGTAAAACTGCTTTCTCCCAACGGAGAGATTGTAGAGATCGACTCCGCTTACCTGAATCACCAGGAACACATGTCGATTGTTTCCAAACTCGAAGCCCGCGAAGGTATTGCCGGCAGAAAGTTTGTAATGGTGGTGGACCTGGCCAATTGTAAGAATGCCCGGAGCTGTATTTCCGCCTGCCAGAAATGGCACTACCGCCCCAAAGAACAGGAATGGCTAACCGTAAAACTGCTTAAAGACAGTGATAAAGGAGCCCCCTACTGGTTCCCTAAACAATGTTTCCATTGCGATAATCCTCCCTGTGTGAAGGTTTGCCCGGTGGATGCCACGTTTAAAAGACAGGATGGCCTGGTACTGATCGATAATGACCGTTGTATCGGTTGTAAGTTCTGTATGGCGGCCTGTCCTTATTCCACCCGTGTATTTAACTGGGATGAGCCCGAACTGCCGATGGATATCCGCGACCTGGCTTATTCACCTGAAACCGGTATCCCTGCCAAAGTGGGTACCGTTGAAAAATGTGATTTCTGTCCGGACCGCGCCCGCGAAGGACTTCTCCCGCCCTGTGTGGAAGCCTGCCCTAATGGTGTATTTTATTTTGGCGATGAAAATGAAGATACCGTCAGCAATGGCCTGGACACCGTCAGCTTTACCAAACTGATCACCGACCGTGCCGGATACCGCTATATGGAAGAACTGGGTACCAAACCCCGGGTGTACTACCTGCCGCCGAAAGACAGGTCATTCCCGGTGGAAAAAGGGTACCAGGATGCGGACTCCTCCATCCAGGAGCGCTTCAAAGAATACAAGGATATTCTTGGTAAAAAAGAATCAGCTGAATAAGCCGGTCCATTGTTCATCCTTTTAATGAAACATTAATTATGGAACTCAATACATATCAGAAAGAAGCTTTCGATTACCAACGGAAGAATATTGAAACCTATGGTAAACGGGCCTGGGGCTGGACCATTTTTTATATTCTTTGCATCCTGGTGGGTCTGTATGCACTCTACCTGCAGATTGCCAAAGGTCACGGAGTAACCGGAATGAGGGATAATGTGGTATGGGGACTCTTTATCGTCAACTTTATCTTCTTTATCGGTCTGAGCTATGCCGGGGCTATTATTGCCGGCCTGCTCCACCTGTTCAAAGTAAAATGGGGTAAACCCATCATCCGGCTGGCGCAGTTTATGACCCTCATTTCTGTTATTGTAGGACCGATCTTTATCCTGCTTTGCGTGGGACGTTTCGACCGGATGCACCACCTGTTTATTTATCCGCGTATCCAGTCGCCCCTGACCTGGGATGTTATGGCCGTGGTGACTTTCTTTGCCGGCAGCGTGCTTTTCCTGTGGCTGGCCTTAATCAAAGACCTCTCCGTTTACCGCGATGCCAACCTGAATGTTCCCAGGTGGAAACA
This sequence comes from uncultured Chitinophaga sp., assembly GCA_964650455.1. Classification (GTDB taxonomy): domain Bacteria; phylum Bacteroidota; class Bacteroidia; order Chitinophagales; family Chitinophagaceae; genus JJ008. Next base: position 9,443 of record CAZYTV010000129.1, read on the forward strand.
AAAAATATATAAGTTCCTGGCCCTCGGTTACCGGGGTGCTGCCAGCCAGAAAAGGCACCTGATCATTTCCCAGAACCTGATGGCGATCATTATGATCCCGCTGGCCATCATGGTAGCTTCGATCCTGTCCTGGATTTTTGGTATGACCCTCCGCCCGGGATGGCACAGTACCATCTTTGGTCCTTATTTCGTACTGGGTGCGGTTTATTCCGGTTGTGGCTTACTGATAGTAGCCATGTGGTTCTACCGCAAATTGTATAAACTGGATTATTATTTTACCGACAAACATTTTAAATACCTGGGTTATATCATGCTGGTACTGGCCGGCGGCTATGGTTACTTTACTTTTTCTGAATATTTTACCGACTGGTTTGCCTCTGAAAAATGGGACAGTGAACTGATTCATAAATTATTCAGCACCTCTGAATATGGATGGTGGACCCTGTTTGCCAACTTCGCCGGTATTGCTTTACCGATCATTATTGTGGCTATTCCCGCCACCCGCAAACCCGGACCCATTACATTGGCAGCATTCCTGATGGTGATCGCCATGTGGGTGAAACGTTACCTGATTATTGTACCCACCCTCGAAACCACTTTGTTACCCATGCAGGATACCAGAGCAGAATATGTGAAATACGCCGCCACCTGGCCTGAATGGGCACTGACCATCGCGGGTATCGCCACCTTCCTCTTATTCTTTACCGTGATGTCCAAGTTTGTAACCGTTGTACCGTTGTCCGGACTGGAAGACACACATACTGAACATGAAAAACACCTGTTGCACCACGATTAGATTCATCCATTATTGACCCTGCTTAAATGAAATGATATGAAACAAGTACAACAACATACACCCTTCCGCAACCTGCTGAAGCCGCTGTGCCTGCTGGCCCTGCTGCTGGTTTGCCTGCTCCGCCCGTCTATAGTACAGGCACAGACCGACAGCGGTGCCCCGGCTGTAACCGATACGGCCGCAGCAGTAGCTGCCCCTGAGGAAGCGGAACTGATCTCCCCCGCCATTGAACTGATCAGTATTCAGAAAGGGGACAGTTCGGTAGACCTGAAAGCAACCGCAAAAGCGAAAGTGGGTGGGAAAATGCGCAAGCTTTACGGATTAAAAGCCGTATTCTATATGCTGACCGATTCGGCTGAAACGGCTGTTGGCACCGTGGTTACCGACCGGAACGGATTTGCCGTTTTGAATATAAAAGCCGGACAGGTAGTAACCAATCCGGATGGCACCCTGCATTTCAAAGTTGTAGTGGCCGGGCCAAAAAATATGGAAGCGGGTGAAGGAGAAGTAACGGTGAAAAGAGCCATGCTGGTCATGACCCCGGTAAAAGAAGAGAACCTGCTTTCCGTGCAGTTGAAACTGGTGGATCTTTCCACCGGCGAAGAAAAGCCGGTACCTGAAACAGCGGTTGGCCTTTTTGTAAAAAGAAGTTTTTACCCCATGAAACTCGGGGAAGGCAATACGGATGAGAATGGCGAAGCAACGGTCGAAGTGCCGGAAAACCTGCCCGGCGACCCGCTGGGAAATATCACCCTGCTGGCCAGGCTGGATGAAAATGAGACCTATGGCTACCTGGAAACCGCCTCTACCCAAAAATGGGGGCTGCCGGTATCCAACCGCATTGAAGACCAGCCCCGGGCACTCTGGAGCTCCCATCCGCCCTTGTGGATGTTGATTACCTTTATTATCTTAATGACTGCGGTCTGGGGTCACTATATTGTGATTGTCTATGAGTTATTCAGACTCAGGAAAGAACAACCTCATCCCGCTGATGCAACCCAAGCGTAATTTTTCACATCTAATAATTAAGTAAAACAATGAACATGAAAAAAAATCTGACACTCTTTATGTCCGGCTTATTTGCCATCGGTTTGATGGCATTTGTGCCGAAAAACTCATCCCAGGAGCCCTGGAATGTTCCGGACGCCTGGAAAAACAAAGTAAATCCCCTGAAAGGAAATGCTGAATCCGTTGTCACCGGTAAAGCCCTGTACAACCAGCATTGCAAATCCTGCCATGGTACAAAAGGTAAAGGGGACGGCCCGAAAGCTGCCCAGTTAGATACTGATTGCGGCGATTTCACCAAGGCTTCTTTCAAGAGCCAGACAGACGGTGCCCTTTATTATAAAACCGCTGAAGGAAGAAAAGATATGCCCGCCTACAAAAAGAAAATTCCCGATGCAAATGATATCTGGGCTGTAGTAAACTACATGAGAACACTCTGATCTGAAGATCAAATAATACAAACGGGCTGTCCGGTTATCGGGACAGCCCGTTTTTTTTGTTCCTTTCTTGTCATGGTTTCAATCGTTTTTCGATCGCCTGCGTTTAAGCTTTCCCAAGTCTCTAAGGAAATGCTGAATTGATCAGAAAGCTTATACTCCTTTTTAAAATATTCTTGGAAATTATGCGTCAATCCATGAACAATGAGATTTCTTGTAAGAAGAGATTTGACTGATCCTGTGGTTTTTTCTTTAAAGCCCCGCCGTATCCATTCATCGACTTGCTCTGAAG
>CAZYTV010000130.1:0-11959 GCA_964650455.1 uncultured Chitinophaga sp.
TGTTTGCCCGGGGGTGGTACAGTTTTGCTGGGCCCCTGGCTGCAGGGCCATCAACAGGAGTATAATCAGTATCAGGTTTTGCTTCAACATGCACCGGACGATCATGTAATTTACTAAACTATATCGAACAGCGGCTGTCTTTAGCTGCCTTCGGTTTTTCACTACTTTCGTATAAATCAGAAAAAATGAAAGCTGCAATAGTAACCGGTGCCTCTGGCAACCTCGGGAAGGCGGTCGTGGGACAATTGCTGAAAAATGGGTACCGGGTTTCGGGAACCGGTCAGTTACCCGCTGATAATGAACAGTATGAAGGGACCCTGATCGATCTTTCCAACGAAAGCGCAGCAGGGGCCTGGGTGGAAACCGTGATACAGAAAGGAAGCCTGGATACAGCTGTACTTACTGTTGGCGGTTTTGCTATGGGTAATATTGAATCCACCACAGCCGGAGACATAGGGGAACAGATCAAACTGAATTTTGATACGGCCTATCATGTGGCCCGGCCTGTTTTTTTACACATGAAGAAAAAGGGGACCGGTACCATTTTCCTGGTCGGTTCCCAGGCAGGTATGGAAGCGGCGAATAATATGGGAGTAGTGGCCTATGGTCTCTCTAAATCACTTTTATTCAGACTCGCTGACCTGATGAACCTGGAAGCGGAAGGAACGGCTGTAAAAGTAGTTGTAGTAGTACCATTTATAATTAATACCCCTCAGAACCGGGAGGCAATGCCGGATGCAGATACATCGGTGTGGCAAACACCGGAACAGATTGCAGTACAGATTTATGAATATGCAAAGGAGCCTTCGGGAAAGGAGAGCCGGATTGTATTTTAGGATGTAGGGGGATTTATAAGCTTTATGAAGTGATCATTCATTGGTTCAACTTTTCAGATAAATTCCTGCAGGGAGGCACATGACCTTTCTGTAATATTTATGTCCGCAATTACATTCATCCGTTCATTTCCCAATGAAAAATCAGCCCCGATCCCGGTCTTGATATGATTGGCCACCACATTATAGCTGTCCGTCATGTTCCCCCCGCCGTGTACTGGTTATGACAGTCGCACCTGCTGATTTGGCCTGATTTACAGTATTATCGAATGACTTATCGTCAATAACCAATACTTCTGTAACATCAGGCGCAGATAATGCAAACTACACCACTTTAGTAATGGTTTCCACATCGTTTAATGCGGTTATAATGACTGTAATCATCTGGTTAATATTTTGCAGTCAATTTATTTTGGATATTCGTAATCAACCCGTTAATACTGTTAAAAATTAAATCAGGCATATGTTATCCCTACTTGCTCAGTAAAAAAAATATTCACATTTCTCTTTTGAATTTAAACCCGTTTCACCTGTTTTAGTCACAGGCCTGTCAGGTTCTTATCCTGACCAGCCGAATTAATTGTAACATTCCAAGAATTGAATACATAGTATTGAGTACGGCAGTACATGGCAGGACATTTGCAAGCCGTAGAGAAACATAAAACCATTAATATGAAAACAATCAGGCTTTTAGTTTTAGTACTGCTGTTTACTGCCACACAGGCAGACGGACAAATACTCCGTGCAGGCGTTAATTTTGCCAACATCAGTGTTACCAATAACGGGGATGTGGATGATCATTCGATGCTGACCAGTTTCCACTTAGGGGTCAGCGGGGATATTAAAATCGCTCCTTTCCTGTTTTTTCAACCGGGTATAATACTGACGGGCAAAGGATCTAAAACACAATCAGGTTCCGTTTCTGATCCTACTTATTTCAGGGCGACTACCAATCCGCTTTATGTGGAAATACCGGTCAATTTAATTCTCAAAACTCCGGCAGCCCCAATGCGGTTTTTCGTGGGTGGTGGTCCTTACCTGGCCATAGGAATTGCCGGAAAAAATAAAACAGAGGGTAAGTTTTTAGGCACTTCATTCAGCAGCGAGGAAAGTATCCGCTGGTCTGATGATGATCCCTCCACCCTGAGCTATGAAGAAGGGGCCGGCTACGGGATTATGAAACGTTTTGATTACGGCTTAAATGCCACCGCAGGTATAGTGACAGGCGGTATGGTTATCTCGGCGCAGTATGGCCATGGCCTTGCCAAATTGCAGAGCGGAAGTAACAGCAGTGCTGATGATAATAATAAGCACCGGGTGTTCGGAATCAGCCTTGGCTTTAAACTGTAAAATCAACCTGCCCCCGGCTGGTTATCCTCAACAACCGGGGCAGTGTTTGTATGGTTTCAGTATCTTGCGGTCCGTTTAATATAGTATATGAAATACTCAAAATGGATCGGTCTGACTGGAGCATTGTTACTTGTTGTTGCTGCATTTATGCCCTGGGTTACGATTCAATCCCATCAGATTGTTATAAGCGGCGTGGATGCCACGGGTACCAATTACGGTAAACCTGCCTATTTTCATTTTGTTCTTCTTCCTTTTTTTGTTGCCTTCACCCTTTTACCCAAATTATGGGCAAAGCGATGGAACCTTGTGGTGATAGCCCTTAATACAGCGTGGATACTTAAAAATTTCCTGGTGATCGGGACCTGCAAGGGGGGTGAATGTCCCGTTCGTGAAACCGGATTTTACCTGATGTTACTGAGCGGAGTCATGATGTTATATGCAGCTTTATTCCCTGATATCCGGATTAAAACGGAATCGAAGGGGTAAAATCTCTTTGAATTCCTGTGTTTTTCCCAAGGCTGGTTAACGTTTCCTTTTTTCCTTTAGGATAAATTTATTCACCTAATCCTAACTGAAATTGTATGCGGAAATTGGTACTAATCCTGGCCACACAGATACTGTTTGTATACTGCAGCGCTCAATTCACATTAATTGGTAATTACACCCAGGATTTTAATTCCCTGCTGCCATCCGGTACCGGTAATGTATTACCCGGCGGCTGGATGATCAGTGAATCCGGAACTGCCGCTGATGGAATGTATAATGCCGGCACCGGATCTGGCAGTACAGGTGATACCTATAGTTTTGGTGCTGCCGTTGTTGCAGAAAGAGCTTTGGGCACACTCCAATCGGGTACTTTACAATCAGTCATTGGATTTTATTTCACCAATGCTACCGGCAGTACAATCACCCGGCTTACAATAATGTACACCGGAGAACAATGGCGCCTGGGGGCTGCTGGCCGGAATGACCGGCTCGATTTTCAGTTTAGTTTAAATGCAAGCACGTTGGCCAATGGGGATTGGGCAGATATGGACGTACTTGATTTTACAGCTCCTGTAAGCAGTGGAGCCACCGGGGCCCTCGACGGAAACGAGGCTGCCAATAAACAGCTCATTACATCAACGATCACTGGTATCCTTATTGCTCCGGGCAGTACTTGTTTTTTTCGCTGGACAGATCCGGATGTTACCGGTTCAGATGATGGCCTGGCCATTGATGATCTTAGTATAGAGCCGGGTTTTGCAGCACCTTCTCCGCTGTATTATCAAACGAAGGCATCCGGCAACTGGTCTGCCCTGAGCAGTTGGGAAGTTTCAACAGATCAATTGAATTGGACCGCCGCCACAGAAATTCCTACCTGGTATGCAGACGTTATCCGTATAAGAACAGGACATTTAATAAACCACCAGTATTTTGCCACTGCTGACCAGCTAATTATTGAAACAGGTAGTTTGCTGCAACATAGTGGTGGCCGGTTTACGTTGTTTGACGGGGCAGGGGATGACCTTCAAATTGAAAGCGGAGGTATCTTTCATTTGTCTGTGGCGGGAAATACACCGTTGTATTCCGGTTTGTCACCGGTAATACGAAACAGGTCAGGAGGTATCATCCGCATCAGTGCTGGCGGATTGTCCACAGTTGCCGGAGCCGGTGTGCATGCGGCAAACTTTGTATATGAAGATGCATCTGTGCTGGAGAATGCCTACAACGGAATGGGGGCGAATGGTGTGACTTATTTTCCCCATGTGAACAGTACTACAGTACCTGTGTTGCGGATTACTCAAAATATAAGTTTGCCCGTAGGCGCGACCGCTGCCACCCGGGTAAATGGAGTTTTCGAAGCGAATGGGAATATCAGTTTTACAGCGGCAGGACAAAAAATTTTCCGTAACGGTATCCGGGGTACGGGATCGATCACTACAACACCCTCTTGTGGGCTTTTACTGGTGGATGGGGTCGCAGCCATCCTTGGTGGCAGCGGACCTCTGAATATGGCAGCTTCTGCGGGATTACAGATTGGTTCAGGCACCGGTACAACAGTCACCCTGGTGAGTAATAAAGTTATTTCAGGGAATATCGCACTCCTGCCTGCGGACACGTATATTGATCTTGGGAATTATCAATTACAGGTTAGCGGCACCATCAGCGGGGGAGGCGTGAATAGTTATTTCCGTACCGGCGGGACAGGTGCATTAGTATTGGAAAATATTACTGTTTCCGGTAAATTATTTCCGGTTGGTCATACCCGCTATAATCCGGTACTGATCGAAAACGGAAGCGGTCATCACTGGTCGGTCCGGGTGAGTGATGGCGTGGTGCCTGATTTTCCGTATACCACCGACGGTGCCGTTTTACTCACCTGGCATATTCAACCCTCGGTAAACCCGCCGGTCAGCGGAGCCGCCATTACTTTTCAGTTTGACCGGCTTCAGCAAACAGGTCCCCTTTTTAATACAGTGCCTTATGATAATGAGCCTGTCCAGGCCTGGCACCGGGTGAATGGATTTTGGCTGACTGCTGCAGTTCCTCTGCCACTCGTTAATGCAGGAGGAGATTTGCGGACTGTTAAAGTAACAGGGCTAACCCAATTTTCTGCGTATGGTTTATCCAGGCTGAGTCTGCCATTACCGGTTAAGTTGCTTTCTTTTCAGGCAACACCAATACCCGGGAAAAAAACCAGGTTGAAATGGAAGATAACAGCACCGGTGACAACCACCCCGATTTTCATACCCGAACGATCTCCGGATGGAATCAGGTATACCCCCATTGATACCATTCAGGCTGAACGCAACAGAACGGAATATATCCGCGATGACGAATGGACTTACCCGGGATCAAATTACTATCGCTTACGAACAGATGAACCCGGAAGCCCGGCTTATTACAGCCAGGTGATAAAGCTGGTGAACCGGGAGAGTGGTATCCAATTGATACAGCTAAATCCCAACCCGGTAAAGGAAAATGCCTTCCTGTTGATCAGTGCAGACAAGCAAACCCGGGTCAATCTTGTTTTAATGGATATGGCAGGTAAACAATTTACGATACGCCGGCTGGAACTGGATAAGGGGCTCCAGTCTGTAACCATCGGACTATCCGGTTTACCTGCAGGATTTTATTACCTGCAGGTAAACGGTGATTCGTTTACTGAAACACTGGGTTTTATTAAATGGTAAGCCGGATTAATTTCCTGCGTTTATTTTATTGGCTTTCAGGATCTCCATAAACCGGCTTTCCTTGCCTTCAGCCTTCATTTTGGAATAGATATACTGAATATTTTTTTCCGCATCAACCCGGTATGGGGATTGAAGCAACACATAGGCATTATATGCCTTGCACATATTGTCCAGGGCTTTTTCATAATCAATCTTGTACATGGAATAGATACGGCCTTTTCCATAAAATGCTTCCGGGTCATCGGGATAAATACTGGTGATCCGGCCATAAGCAGCCAGGGCTTCATCATATTTTTTCTGGTATTCATATACCACCGGAATATTGTGTAGCGGGGTAACTCCTTTTGGGTCCAGCTCCAGGGATTTGTTGTAAGCATCCAGGGCTTCATCCAGTTTGCCGGCTTTACGGCGGCAGACACCGAGATTGTCCCAGGCAAAAACGAATCGGGGATCTATTTTTACCGCCTGTTCAAATTGTTTGATCGCATTCTCCGGTTCATTCTGTTTCAGGAATTCAATTCCCATATTATAGGCAGAGAGCGCCAGTGGGTTAGCCGACATGGAAAGGGCAGATTCCTCATTATTGGATACCACGGCCAGGTTCATAGAGCTGCAACTGTCTTTGAGCCAGCGTTCGATCTCATAGTAGAATTTCTTATACTGAACTGAATTCTTATCAATCGACAGTTCGATCTTGTCGGAGCTGCCACCGGTCAGTGATTTCATCAACAGCATTGATAACTGGTAGGCACCAACATGTTTGTCTATGCAACTGGCAATATCTGCGGAGATTTCTTTGTGATTTTTTTTAGATAACCGGATCGAGTCGATACAGGTACAGGCTTCTGTTGCCACTTCTGCCAGCATTTTAGTGGAATCAATCTTTAACTGGCTGAGCAGTTGTTTGGATTCATCAGGGGATAATGTTCTGCTATCTGTTTCTTTTTGAGCCATGCCTGAAAGTGAACCCAAGGTCAGCAGTATAACAAGAATGAAATATTTCATCGGATGTAGTTATGAATGAACTGATAGGATTAAAGCTATGAAATTCTGTTAACCTAAACATTCCAGGCTCTTACCGATAATTTCCACGGCCTCATTTACCTGTGCTTCTGTGATCAGCAGGGGTGGGGCAAACCTGATTTTATCTCCGTGCGTCGGCTTGGCCAGCAGTCCGTTGTCTTTTAAATGCAGGCAAAGTTCCCAGGCTGCTTCTTTATCCGGATGATTGATCACGATGGCATTCAATAATCCTTTACCCCGGATCAGGGAGATATGCCTGGAGTGCAGTTCAGCCAGTCCATTTCTTAACTGTTCACCGCGAATGGCCGCATTTTCTGCCATCTTCTCCTCTTTCAATACTTGTAAGGAAGTGACCGCCACCGCACAGGCCAGTGGATTTCCACCATAGGTTGAACCATGTTCACCGGGTTTGATGGTCAGCATGATTTCATCATTGGCGAGTACTGCGCTGACCGGCATCATACCGGCGCTCAATGCTTTGCCGAGTATTAAAATATCCGGCCGCACCTGTTCATGATCACAGGCCAGCATTTTGCCTGTACGCGCCAGGCCTGTTTGTATTTCATCTGCGATAAATAAGACATTGGAGGCTTCACAGAGTGCTTTCGCTTTTGCCAGGTAACCAATATCAGGTACCAGTACCCCCGCTTCACCTTGTATAGGTTCTACCAGGAAACCGGCCACATTTTTATCTTCCAGGGCGGCGGCCAATGCTTGCAGATCGTTATAGGGAATGGCTTTAAAGCCGGGCATATACGGGCCGAAATTTTTACGGGCAGAGGGGTCACTGCTGAATGAGATAACGGTAGAAGTTCGTCCGTGGAAGTTGCCTTCGCAAACAATGATCACGGCCCTGCCTGCTTCAATTCCTTTTACTTCATAGGCCCATTTTCGGCAAAGTTTGATGGCTGTTTCCACTCCCTCCACGCCGGTATTCATGGGCAGTACCTTATCGTAGCCAAAATAATCCGTTATATATTTTACATATTCTCCGAGGCGGTCGCTATGAAAAGCACGGCTGGTCAGGGTAAGTTGTTGTGCCTGCTCCATAAATGCCTGCAGGATCACCGGGTGACAATGGCCCTGGTTGACGGCGGAATAGCCACTGAGAAAATCAAAATATTGCCTGCCATCCACATCCCATACGTGCACGCCTTTGCCCCGGGTAAGCACCACGGGCAGGGGATGATAATTATGCGCACCATATTTTTCCTCGAGTTCGAGGTAATGTAGGGATTTATCTGACATAGATATAGTTGAGGTCATTGTTGTTTCTTTAAATAAAGGGAAATGGAACTTTTAGTAATTCATGCTTTGGTAATGCTTCGACAATGCTTCGACAAGCTCAGCATGACAAAAACATCGGTTGTCACCCTGCCTGTCCACCGTAGCGAACCGAAGGTGGAAGCTTGCCGATGGGTGATCAGACATAATGCCCTTATCCTCGATGATTGAGTAAATCGAGATTGGCGAGAAGAAAATTATAAGGCATGTTCAGTTGAAACAGCATGCCTGCAAGATACAAAAAAACAGGGAATCAGTGACCGTCATAGATCACCCCGGTTGTAGGGGTTTCTTTTAATTCAACCCGGCTGAGCAGGGGCAGCCCCTTTTTAATCCGGTCCCAGAACCAGATCGTTATATTTTCCGCGGTGGGGTTTTCTAGTCCGGGGATTTCATTCAGTAACCGGTGATCCACCTGGTCGATCAGGGGGAGTACCGTGTCTTTCAATACTTTAAAATCCATGATCCAGCCGGATTCCGGATCAGGAGTACCTTGTATGTAGACCCGCAGATGATACGTGTGCCCGTGCATTTGTTTGCATTTATGTCCTTCAGGAACGTTCGGCAGAAAATGGGCCGCATCAAAACCGAATTCTTTATAGATCTCCATACGGTATATTTAGGACGCAAAAATAGCCCGCTTTTTCTATTTGAAGATGAGCGGGGTCAGGCTGGTAAAACTTTTATAAAATAATCCGGGGACAGGTTTAATATCAGCGGTTTACCATCCGTAAATAAACCATATACCGTACTGCCGCTGCCGCTCATGGACGCATAAACTGCTCCGGCACGGTACAACTCATCTTTGATATAAGCGATCTCAGGGTAAGCGTTGAAAATGGGTTTCTCAAAATCATTGATCAGTTCATCAGCCCAGCTACTGACCGGTTGAGCAATGATCTCTTTAATTGATTTTTCAGGCAGAGCAGGGCGTATTCCGGCAAAAGCTTTAGCTGTGGATATATGGATGCCCGGATTGACAAGGACAAGCGTGTACCCGGATAAATCAATTTGTAGCGGTTCCAGAATCTCACCACGACCCGTGGCATAAACCGGATGATTGGCAATAAAAAAGGGACCATCGCTGCCCAGTTGTAACGCATAAGAAAGCAGGCGGGACTCCGGGATTTCCAGTTTAAAATAATCATTCAATAAACGCAGGGTAAAAGCTGCATCGGCACTACCGCCACCGAGACCGGCTCCGGTTGGAATCACTTTATGCAGGTGAAGTTTGACCGCGGGTAAATCCGGGAAATCCTTTTTAAGCAGTCGGACGGCTTTTACACAAAGATTATCTCCGGTGCTGCCATCGAACTGCAGGCCTGTCTGGGTGTATTGAACTGACCCGCCAGTGGATGTCCGGTCAGGAATAATTTCAAGTATATCAGTGAATCGAACCGGGTAGAAAATGGTCTCCAGGTCATGATACCCATCTGCTCTTTTGCGCAGAATATGCAAACCGAGATTGATCTTACAGTTGGGGAATACAATCATGAAACAGGGACCGGCCTTGCCGGACATAGTTTTGAACGGTTATTTGCGTTTGCTGCGGCTATTTATTTCATCCCGGATAGCAATGGCCCGGATATAATCCTCACTGTCCAGGACTTCATTTAAAAGATGATTTAACTCTTCTAATGTCATGGTTTTCAGATCTTCGTTGCCTGTAGGGCGATCTTCTTCTACCACTACTTCCTGTTTTGCTTTTTTCTTTTTACCAGAACCGGCCGTGTCTTCCATCAGGATACCGGCGCTTTCGAGGATATTCTCGTAGGTATAAATCGGGCAACCAAAACGTACAGCCAGGGCAATGGCGTCGGAAGTGCGGGAGTCAATTTCCACGGTATCGTTCTCGCCTGAACAAACCAGTTTAGAATAGAAAATACCTTCCTGCAGGTCGCAGATAATGATCTCATGCAGGTCGATGGCGAAGGCTGTCATGAAATTCTTCATCAGGTCATGTGTCAGGGGGCGACTGGGGGCCATTTTTTCCAGCGCAACGGCTATAGCCTGTGCTTCAAATCCTCCGATTACAATCGGGAGGCGGCGAAGGCCATTTACTTCACCCAAAACCACTGCATAGGAGTGTGTCTGGGTGATGCTGTGCGACAGGGCCACTATTTCCAGTTCGATCTTCTTCATACGATAGCGCGAAACTACGGCTTTTCGGTAAAATATATATGCTTGCAGGCCTGATTTAGTTCTCTTTACGTATGGATTGTTTCATTGACTTTACAGCCTTGGGGGCAGGTTTTTTGTGGGTTGCGGGGGCTTTTTTGGGAGGTGGCGGGGCTACCGGCACATGGGTCGTATCTGCCATGATTGAATTATCCCAGTCAACAGCAGAGTCAATGGCAGCATTAAATATTTTGAAATTCGCCGGAATGATAAAATCTTCCGGTTTTATACCTCCGGGAATGACAGAAGATGCAATTATGGTAGTTTTCTCCTCAGTCGTTGGTAGCGTATCCACTTCGAATTCCCGGAAATTGTGGGGATTGAAATCGGTTGTTATTTCTGCTTTCAGCATTATATGGCCATTCCTGATGATCATCAGTTCTTCGTTACCATCATATTTTTCCGGGATACTAAAGAGAAGGCTGTCTGCATACCAGATAGTCGTATTGACTGCGCCACCAAATGCAAAACCATCTGCATTATACTGTACCGGGCTACTCCGGTAGCCGGCTATCTGAATCACTTCAGGGGGGCTGGCAACTTTCCGTTCCCGAAGTTTTTTGACACGGTACGTTTCGTCCTCCCGGTTGATGGTATAGATTTTTGCAGAATCGATCAGCACCAGGATATCTTCTTCTGAACTTTTAGTCAAGTTCCTGATCAGGATTTTTCCTTTGGTAAACCAGATATTGATTTCCATGGAATCTTTTATTTCAGCTTTTTCTTTTTCAAAGAAGTCTTTCTCCGGAGATGCTTTATAACGGATCATGCCTTCAAAACCGGCTTGTGCGTGAGTCAATGAAAAAGAAAAAAGAAAAAAGACGGTCGTGAGCAACAGAAATTTCATACGAAAGATTTAAATAAAAAACCGGGTTGATTAAACCCGGTCTAAACTATTACTTTTTACGAATATTATGCGACACCCTTGAGCTTTTTAATAGCGGCGGTCATCTTCGGAACCACCTCAAAAGCGTCACCTACAATTCCATAATCCGCTGCTTTAAAAAATGGCGCTTCCGGATCCTTATTGATCACCACGATCACCTTGCTGCGGTTGACACCGGCCAGGTGCTGGATGGCACCAGAGATTCCAATGGCAATATAGAGATTCGGTGCAATCGCGAAACCTGTTTGTCCCACGTGTTCATTATGCGGACGCCAATGTGCATCGGCTACAGGGCGGCTGCAGGCAGTGGCGGCATGCAACGTTTTAGCCAGTTCTTCCACGATACCCCAGTTTTCAGGTCCTTTCATACCCCGGCCGGCACTCACTACGATCTCGGCTTCTGTCAGGGGTACTTCGCCGCTGGCCTTGGTTACACTGACCAGTTTTACATTAGATGCATCAACCGTAGCGGCAAATGGGATCACTTCAGCAGTTCCTTCACCGGCAATGGTCTGGTAAGCATTCGGATTCAGGGCAATGATTTTTATTGCTGTGTTTACAGAAATATTGGCATAAGCCTTTCCTGAGAACACATTCTTTTTTACGACAAAACCGCTATTCGTGTCGGGCAGGGCGACGGCTCCTGAAACCAGTCCGGCTTTCAGCCGTACGGACAGACGCGGGGCAATGGCTTTCCCACTGAGGTTATTGGAAAACACAATAACCGTAGCTCCGGAAGCCGCTGCTGCCTGGGCAATCACTTTGGTATATAACTGTGCATCCTGGTGATTGAGCGATTCATGATTGACATGGTGAATTTTCTTCACCCCATATTTTCCCAGGGCGGAGAGGTCTTCCTGCACTGCACCAAGTACAATGCCTTCGGCTGTAGTGCCCAGTTGTTCCGCCACTTTAGCTCCATAGGTAAGGGCTTCAAGCGAAGCTTTTTTTACATGGCCTTCGGCGGTATCGATGAAAATTAAAACTGACATAGTTAAATTAGTTAGTAGTTAGAAGATAGTAGTTCGTAGTCGATGTTCTAAAAACGTGTTGATCTTGTCATCCTGAGTAGTCCCGCCAAAAAATCTGTTCAGGGTTTATGTAGGGCATCACGCGGGACGTATCGAAGGAAGTATTTAGAAGCTTTTGGCTTCTTCGTGAAGTAATCTCACCAGCTCTTCCACGTTCTCCGCATCCACCAGTTTCACTCCGGCTTTTGACGGGGGTAA
>CAZYTV010000131.1:0-11766 GCA_964650455.1 uncultured Chitinophaga sp.
TGAAATTTTATGAAAAACAATTTGCACCGGTGGTAGAGTCCATGGAAGGAGCCGCCCTGCATTATGTCTGCCTGATGGAAAAACTGCCATTTATACAAATCCGCGCCGTATCCAATTATATTGCGGAACGCAATAAGAAGAACTGGAACATGAAAGCATCCATTATAAACCTGAATACAGCATTGATCCGCTTATTAAATAATTTATGAACCTGACACTGGGCTTCTCCCCCTGCCCCAACGATACATTTATATTTGACGCACTGGTCAATCATAAAATTGATACCGGCGATCTTTCATTTGACGTCATACTGGAAGATGTGGAAACGCTGAATCAGTGGGCCCTGCAGGGTAAACTGGATATCACCAAACTCAGCTTCCCGGCCTTTTTTAAAGCTGCCGGCCACTATGTCCTGCTGGATGCCGGCAGTGCCCTGGGCAAGGGAGTCGGTCCCTTGCTGGTGTGTACAAAACAAAAGGAACAAGCCGATGTAAATAACAGCCGGATCGCGATTCCGGGAATAAATACCACGGCCAATCTCCTGCTCAGTTTCGCTTTTCCCGAAGCAAAAAACAAAACAGCTTTACTTTTCTCCATGATTGAAGACGCGGTATTGACTGGCGAAACAGATCTCGGACTGATCATACATGAAAACCGATTTACTTACCAGGACAAAGGGCTGAAAAAAGTGATGGACCTGGGCGAATACTGGGAAAGTAAAATGAATGTACCCATTCCCCTGGGCGGTATAGCCACCAGAAGAGAACTGGGTATGCCCCTGGCCCGGCGGGTAAGTGAACTGATCCGTCAAAGCCTGGAATATGCATTTGCCCGTTACCCGGAAGTAACGGGTTATGTCAAAGAACATGCTCAGGCGATGAGTGAACATGTGATGCGTCAGCATATTGACCTGTACGTGAATAATTATTCTCTTCAGTTAGGGGATGAAGGGAAAAAAGCCATACAGGAATTGTTTACTGTTTTTAGCAGCCAGCAGGAAATAAAAACGGGAGTTAACCCCGGTTTATTTATGGAGAAAAGCTGATTCCCGGAATGTTTGACCAAAATAGAATTGTCTTAACAATAAATATCCGATTTTCAGGTTTACTAATATATCCTCCGGAAAACCTCTTCCTATTACTATTTAACCAACCGCCATGAAAAGAGGTTTGGCCTTATTCCATTTCGCCTTCCTGCTCGCCCTTACGCCCGGTGCACAACAACAGGCAGGTATCCCGGATCGCTTAAAAGTATTTTTTGACTGCAGCAGTACCTGGTGCGATATGACCTATATCCGTTCCGAAATCAATATTGTTGATTTCTTACTGGACAACAAAGCAGCGGATGTACATCTACTGATTACCAGTCAGGGTACCGGCAGTGGTGGCGATCAATACCAGCTTATATTCTTTGGGCAAAACCAGTTCAGCCGCCAGCCCGATACACTTCGTTTTAATACGGATCCGAATATTACGGAATTTGAAGAAAGGCAGCTCCTGATCCGGTATATCAAACTGGGGCTGGCTCCCTTTATTGCCCGGACCAAAGCTGCAAAGGATATAAACATCAGCTTCAAAAGCAGCTATTCCGATTCGACAGTAAAAAAAGAAAACAAACCCACGAAAGATCCCTGGAATTACTGGGTATTCAGGGTGGGTGCCAACGGTAATATAAATGCGGATGAAGTCTATAATAATTTACGTTACAACAGTTATGTTTCGGCCAACAGAACTACTGAAGACTGGAAGATTGGATTTAGCCTGAACGGTAGCCGGAATAAGTCCGCTTTTGAATACGATGATGGAAACGGCATGATCAATTATACAGTAAACAATCATGACTGGGGTTTTGCTCATTACCTGGTAAAAAGCCTTAACCATCACTGGAGCTGGGGCTATGAATCAAATTATTATCAAAATACTTTTTCCAATAATAAGGGCCGCGCATTTTTCAGGACGGCAGTGGAGTATAATATATTTCCTTACAAAGAGGTTAACAACAGGTTATTTACCATCAGCTATGGTTTTACAATAAGAAATAACCGGTATTATGACACTACTCTTTACGATAAACTCAAAGAAACTCTTTATGGCCACGGTCTGGATGCTAATGTTTCATTCAACCAGAAATGGGGAAATTCCTACATAGGACTCACCTATCACAACTATTTTCATAACTGGAATTTCTTCAACCTGGGAATCAATGGATATACAAGTGTCCGGGTTACAGGGGGGCTCTCCTTTTACGTTTCCGCATTTGGCGGACTAACCCGTGATCAGTTTTTCTTACAAAAAGGAAATGCAAGTTCACAGGAAGTATTAGCCAGGCAACGTCAGTTGGCTTCTGGTTATTCCTATTATGCCAACCTGGGTATCAACTATCGTTTTGGTTCAAAGTTGAATAATTTTGTCAACCCCCGTTTTGAAGGTAACAATAGTGGAAATTAACTATTTGCCTGTTTTCAATGCGGCCGCATATGTTTCCAGGCATCTTTTCCGGGCGGCTTCATGTACAACTAGTGGTCTTGCATAAGTTAGTTCCTCAAATTCAGGCACCCATTTGCGGATATATTTCAGTTCCGGGTCAAATTTCTGTGTCTGCAGGTATGGATTAAACACCCTGAAATAGGGAGCCGCATCACAACCACTGCCTGCAGCCCATTGCCAGCCCCCGTTATTGGCAGACAGGTCAAAATCGAGCAATTTACGGGCAAAATAACCTTCCCCCCAACGCCAGT
Organism: uncultured Chitinophaga sp.; assembly: GCA_964650455.1. Taxonomy (GTDB): domain Bacteria; phylum Bacteroidota; class Bacteroidia; order Chitinophagales; family Chitinophagaceae; genus JJ008. The sequence goes on from CAZYTV010000131.1 coordinate 2,738, forward strand.
CGATCAGTAAATGTTTGGTAAGAAAGGAGGCAACGATCATCCGTACCCGGTTATGCATAAAACCGGTTGCATTGAGTTCACGCATACCGGCATCAACAATCGGATAACCGGTTTGACCATTACACCAGGCTTCGAATTCCTTTTCATTATTCCTCCAGCGGATCATATCATATTGCGGTTTAAATGCATGCCCGACCACCTGCGGGAAATGCCATAAAATCATGTGATAAAAATCCCGCCAGATCAGTTCATTGAGGAATGTTTCATTCAGGGAACCGGCTTCACGGGCCAGTTCGCGTATACTGATTTTGCCGAAACGCAAGTGCACCCTTAATCTTGATGTTCCTTGCAGGGAAGGGATATCCCGTTGTTCTTTATACCTGCTGATGACTTCTTTTTTCCAGCTTTTTGAGGGAAAAGGCAGGCCGGCAGCTTTAAACCCCATGGATTCAAGGGATGGAATTGATTTTGATTTTTGCTTCAGAAACCGGCTGTAATATTTTTTGGCAGGAAATGAGGAAAAAGGCTTCATACCGAGTACCGCTTTCCATTTCCGGGAATAAGGAGTAAAAACCGTATATGGTTTCCCGTCATCCTTCAGCACTTCATTCTTTTCCAGGATGACCTGATCTTTAAACGTATGAAAAGCGCAACCCTTTTCTTTCAGCAATTGACCAATGGATTCGTCCCGCTGCCGGGCATAAGGCTCATAATCGTGATTGGTATATACAGCTTTCAGTTCATACTCAGTAAAGAGGTCCTGATATACCTGCACTGGTTTACCATAACGAACATCCAGGGTACTGCCCAGGCCGGTCAGCTCTTCCTGCATTTCAGCCAGGGCATTGTAGATAAATTCAACCCGCCGGTCATCCTTGTCTTCAAGAGAAGAAAGTATATCGGTATCAAAAATAAAAAGAGGAAGTACAGGATGGCCCGACTGAAGGGCCTGGTAAAGGCCGGCATTATCCTCAAGCCGGAGATCGCGGCGGAACCAGAAAACAATAACAGCAGGTTTCATGAGGAAGCAACAAGTTTAACGGGGAATTGTTTTGATGATTCTTGAATATATTTCCGCTGTACGGCTGTTGCTGTAATCACTGTCCCTGAACTGGCGCACCCACTTTATACCATGGATGGCATTGGTAAGAAACACCTCATCGGCTGCTGCCAGCTTCTCCAAACTAACGGGACCTTCTTCAATGGAGTAACCGGCTGCCCGCATTTCACGGACCAGGTATTTCCGCATCACCCCATCCACGGCTCCCTGTTCGGGACCGGGGGTGATATAGTGGTCTTCTTTTACTATAAAAAGATTGGCAATGGTACTATCAGCAATTTGTCCCTGTGTGTTGAGCAGGAGACAATCTTTCAGTGTATTTTGCCTGGCGAAAACCGAAGCCATAGCATAAGGAAGAAAGCTGGCGCTTTTTAATCCGTAAACCATATCCACCTGCTTACAGGCATCCGGATAAATACCGATCACCAGTCCGTTTTCATTTAACCGGCTGAAACTGTATGCCAGGGGCCAGCATTCGATCAGGTATTGCAGGTTTCGGTCATCGTCATACAGTCCACCATTCCCTCGAAATACCGATAACCGGACCCGACCCAGTTCCCGGACCTGGTTCTTATCTGCCAGGTGCAGGATATCTTCGGCGAGTTTACCGGTGGAAAAAAGTTTAGGGAGTTCAAATTTCAGCAACTGAAGTCCTTTCAACAGGCGTTTAAAGTGCAGATCTTCCAGCAGGATCACCCCTTTATCCAGTTTAAGGGTTTCAAATAAGCCATCGCCATAGCGGTAACCCCGGTTGGAAGCCTGTAAGACCGGTTGATCTGCAGGTGTAATTTTACCATTCAATGAAATGAACATGGCTCAAAGTAACAAAAAAGCCATTTGCTTCTGGCAAATGGCTTTGTCAATTATAAAGGATTAGTTCTTTAAAGGCTCAATGGAGTCAGGCTTGTTCTACCAGCCCGGCTTTTACCGCATACATGACCAGTCCGGCCATGGATTTGGTACCTGTTTTGCTTTTGAGTTTATCCCGGATAGCTTCCACGGTACGGGGACTCAGGTCCACAATATCTGCGATCTCCTTGGTACTTTTCTCATCACACATCAGTTTCAGGATGGTGATTTCCTTTTCACTCAGCTGTACATCCTGCGGCATGGATGACTCATGGTTACGTTTTGTACGCAGACCACTCAGCAGGGCTTTATTGGTGAGGTCATTGAAATGGAAGTCATTTTCAAACACGCCTAGGATCGCCTCATAAATCAGTTCGGCACCGGATTCTTTGGTGATATAAGAATTGGCTCCCAGTTCCATCATCTTAGAAATAACCGAATGGTCATTCAGGAAAGAGAGCATAATCACTTTAATATCGGGGTACAGTTTTTTGATTTCAGGAAGAGCGGTCAAGCCATCCATGATCGGCATCTGTATATCCAGCAGCACCACATCGGGCTGGATATGACGTAAAAGGTTCAGGAGCTGCATGCCGTTTTCGGCTTCTGCCACCATCTGTATATCTTTTCTTGCCTGTAATGCTGTCTTGATACCGGTACGGAATAATGCGTGATCATCTGCAATCGCCACCTTGATAATGGAGTTAGAATCGGGGTTTTTCATGATTTAGAAAATTAGTAAAATAATTATTGGATTAAAGTATTTATTCTGTAGTGCAAGTTGGAGAATTCCTGCAATATATACCATAGTGAAAGTACTTGATTTAAAAATTGCGGAAACTACCGAAAGGGAACTAACTCAACGTAGCTTTACGGGCCGGAATCAGGGTATCTACGTATTTCCCGGTAAATACCGAAGATCCCAAATAGGGCAGTTCTTCTCTTGTTCACAATGGACTGTGGATATACTTTTGTGTCAGAAAGTTGATTGAGCGGATGACCTGTATTATCTCATCCAATGTCCATAACCGTCCAGAAAGTCTTTTCCAATTCCCTTGAAAAACCGACCCCGATCTTCATCGGGATACACTTCTCCGGCAATCAACTTTCACTTTTTATAAAGTCCCGTTTTTCCGATCCAAACCTGTTGAAAAAAACCAAAACCAGAACGCCATTAAACCTTGTCCTTATGAATTGCTCCCAATAAAAATCTTTTTCTTTTCATAACAGTAACAGCCAAGCCCCGGTCCTCATAACGCCGGGGTTTATTTTTTTCCACAATACTAACAGATTCAGATTTTTTCCGCTACCAGGTATGCCCGGGGTTCGCCCAGGGTGAATTTCTTCCGGCCGGGAATGCTAAATACTTCTTTCAGCTGCAACCCAGCCTCCAGCAGCATGGCATCCATTTCATTCAGTGAAAAGATATAGTCGATCCCTGTTTTTTCTTCCCGTTTTCCATCCGGGCTGATGGTGATGGTTTCCACTATCATTCGGGTGGGCTGGAACTGTAACTGACCTTTTGAAAGAAAAGTAAAATCACCGATCTGGCTCCATGTACTACTGAGCGTTTTACTAAAGGCGATCTCGGCAATGCTCCAACTGTTGATCAGTAAGCAACCGCCGGGTTTTAACTGGCCGGCGGTTTGCCGGAGCAGGGTAATGGTATCGGCTGCGTTAAAAAAGTTCAGGCTATTCCCCATACAAATGGCCAGGTCAAAGGTATGCCCGGTATGAAAGCCAAGAATATCACTGCAAAATGCTTCCACCGGCAGTTGATCTGTTTCAGCAGTTGCCTTGATTTCATGAATGTAATCAGGCAGGTTATCCGTAGCCGTAACCAGGATGCCTTTACGGCCCAGTGCCAGGGCATGCCGGCCATAACCGCACATCAGGTCCAGCACGCGGCTTCCGGGTTGCAGGTTAAAATGCGGAACCATAAAATCAATTTCCCTGACTGTCAGCTCTGCCGGAATCAGTGTTTTCCAGATCTCCTTATAATGGCCGTTAAAAAAATCGTTGTTGATATTGCTCATACAGGAAGAGTTGAGATAAAAAAACCGGGGCAACCCGGTCTTTTGCTTATTCCAATAATTTGTTCCGGGTGGCATACATCACCAGGCCGGCAATCGTTTTAGCCCCTACTTTCTGTTTCATATTCTGCCGGATGGTTTCAATGGTACGGGGACTCAGGAAAACCTCTTTCGAAATTTCTTCCGTGGTTTTATCGTCAGCGATCAGTTTCAGGATGCGCAGTTCTTTTTCTGACAGTTTAACGGGATTGGGATAAAACTGCCTGACCGTTTTCTTGTGCTGCAGTTTCAGCAGCACCGCTTTATTCACCAGTTCATTAAAATAGAAATCGTCATTCATACAGGTCAGGATGGCCTGGTAGATCTCTTCAGGGTCGGTGGTTTTGGTCAGATAAGCATTAGCTCCCATTTCCATCATCTTCGTAATCATCTCCTGGTCATCGTACATGGTCAGCACAATGATCTTAATGGTCTCGTATTCTTTCCGGATCATACCGATGGCATTGATGCCATCCACATGGGGCATGCGGATATCCATGAGAATCACATCCGGTTGTTTGAGCACCAGTTTGTGCATGAGATCCTTGCCGTCTTCGGCTTCCCATATAATTTTCAGGTAATCTTTCTCCCTTAAAGCCATTCGAATTCCATCGCGGAAAATCTTATGGTCGTCTGCGATTGCTACTTTTATTTGCTGAGCCGTCATGAGGTATTGGGTTAAGAAAATTTCAAATTGGATACCGACCTGAGTAAAACTACGCAAATTTTAGTATAAACCGCAAAATGGGGATATTTCTTTTAGAGCCCGGAATCCGGTGTTTCCGCAGATTTCGGATGCAAAAAATAATAAAGGGCCAGGATAATCAGCGGGCTGTAAATCAAACTGAAAAAGAAGACAGAAACCAACCCTTCTCCTACCGGTGTCGGGAGATCAGTTTGCTCAGATACCAGTTCCTTTTGCCGTTCCAGTTGTTGCAGGGCTGCCGGAACATTGATGATGGCATGCAGGATACAACTCAGCAGGATATTTCCGGTTATCACATTAACCGAACCCAATAGAAGGCCCATAAAAAAGGCAAAGATTACCTGGCAGACCAGCGAGACCCAATCGCCATGAACAAAAAAATTGACCACATGTACCAATGAAAAAAACAGGCTTGCATACAAAACCGCCCGTCGGGGAGGAATGCCTTCTTTAATGTACCAGGTTTGCAGAACTCCCCGGAATATAATTTCCTCCGCTGCTGTCTTTATCATCACAACGAGCAGGACAAACAACAGCACCCCGGTTGTTTCATCCATAGATGCAAACCGGGAATAATGCAGTAACAGCCAGAGAAAGATAGCCCCCGTCAGCGGCCAAAGGACATTCCGGTTCCTGATTTTCCAGGCATGGAGATAACCCGTTTTCATTAATTTTAAACGGATGATCAGTGTTCCGCCAAACAGGAGAATCAGGGAACCATTGATCAGCCTTTTGAAAAGCAGCCCCTCTTCTTCTCCAAAGCCCGGAAACAACCGCTGAAATGGAATCCAGATCAGGAGAATCACTATTCCGATTATACCTGAAGAAACGAGTAGCTTATTGATATTCATATAAAAAAAGTTATAAAAATCCGGTGGCCTTTTAAAGCCACCGGAAAAGTTATTTATATTTCAACCGTAATCGTGCATTCGTCCATGGTCCAGCAACTCCAGCCCCACCACTCACAGGCCCTGCAGGTAAATGTTTTACAGGGACAACCGCATTTATGGAAATTACATTTAATAATGATCTTCCTGGAATAATCCCCTTTCTTCAGTTCATCATCATGCTGAAAAGCATTATCCACGACTATATTACGGAGTACCGGCACACTGACTCCGATCCGGTTTGATGCCTGTTTAGCGGTGATTTCAAATTTCTCCACGGATGTATACAGTCCGTCCCCGGCCACGAGGTCATCATTCTGACCGTTATCTGCATAGGTCACTTCACGGAGACCAAATCCTTCAGGCAGCAGCGCCAGTTTGGAGAAATTTTCCAGTTTCAGTTCTTTCACAAAAGACTTGCTGTTAAGGTTCCGGGTATAGGATGCGGTGATGGCTACATGTTCCCGGATGGGATCAAAATCATTGGCTGTAATTGCCTGGGCAAAACTGCACATGGACATAACGAACATGGCGATTAAGAAAAAACATTTTTTCATGGCTTAAAAATTAAAATAATGCCTACTCTGGTTCCGGTTTTCGGCATCCCCGGGCAAGAATCCTTGCGTTGACGAAACTAGTCGCTGCCCAAAGTCCTGCCATGTGAAAAACCCCGTTTATAAAATGTTGTTTCCTGAAAATTCAATGAGCCATTTAACCGATTCCTCCAGAACGATTTCCAAAAATGTGTGCTGACTTAATATATCGGAAACAAACACACCGATATTCGGCATCCTGTAGCACTCCTTATTGCCAAAAGTAATTCGCAGTCCGTGACAGCACCAGTGACGAACCTCCTGAATACGAGGCACTTTACGTAAATTTCAATAGCGCTACAATCCGGCAGATTCAGCCATCCTTTTCTCTTTAAAATGCAGCCCGGGACAAAAATGATGTGGATTTCACAAATATGGAGGGGAAAAAAAACGGAAAAAATGGGAAAAAAACATCGAAATAAAAAAGTCAATATTAATTGATTTTCCAAAATTTGAGTAATGAACGAAACATACATTAGTCAAATAATTAGTAAGTTATGTAATACATATCTTTTCATTATCCTAATTGCTATTGAATCGATTGTATTACTTATTATTTTACTTAAGAAATGGGAAAACAATAGGATTCATCTTTCATTTACTATATACACAATACTCATTGTTTACTTATTCACTTTCGGCTCGGATGCTAACTTATCGTCATTATACTCCGATAACTATAGGTTAAAAAAAATTATTCTTGAATGCGGTAATACAATTTTTTCACTCGCTGAAGCCACAACTTTCTACCTCTTCTTTAAAAGAATTATTGAAAATATAAAATTATTAAAAATAATAAATATACTTTTTATACTCTTTCTTTTATTCTTTTTTTACTCGATTTTTATATACTTCCTCTTCGAGGAGGACTACGTTTTTATTACGAAAAAGTCAATTGCAATTAACGAGTTTGAATTTCTTATTCTTTTAATATTTTGCCTTATCTATTATTACAACTTGATTGATAAGAATAAAATCAAAACTCCAATAAATATTTATCAACTCGTAATAGTTACCCCACTTTTCTTTTATGTATCAATTGCAATCCCGTTCATAAGCTTTGCGACTGAAATTAAATCAATTAGCTATTGGACATTTAAAAGCATGATTATTTTACACTATGCTTCAATACTATTTATTCTAAGTTCAGTTCTGTGTGTATTAAAAAAACAAAAGTCTTTAATTCAATGACAATTTTTCTTATAACAACAACTTGCATTATTATACTGCTATCAGTATTTATTCTTACAATAATGTTTTTCTACAGAAACAGACAAATGCTTTTCTTAGAAAATCTAAAAAACGCCCATGCAGAATATGAAAAAAATTTAATATCCTCACAACTTGAAATTCAAGAACAAACATTTCAACATATATCAAGAGAAATACATGACAACATCAGTCTATCTCTTACCTTAGCAAAACTCCAGCTTAATACATTTGACTGGAATGATCCTGAAAAATCCAACTTAAAACTTGAATCTTCTATCAGCCTTCTTGGAGGTTCCATTTCACAACTAAGTGACATTTCAAAAAGTTTGAATGCTGATATAATTATCCAACAAGGATTATTACAAGCATTAGAAGAAGAATTAAATCGTATCAGACAGGCCGATTTATTTAAGTTGACTTATGAAGTTAAAGGAAGTCCTGTTTTTATGGATAGCAATAAGGAACTGATTATTTTCCGGATCATCCAGGAAGCATTTAATAATGTCATCAAACATGCCAGGGCAACGGTGGTGGAACTGCAAATGGATTATACCTCCGATCAACTGCAAATCCTGATTGCTGATAATGGCCGGGGATTTGACCCGGATCGGGCAAAAAACCGGGGGAATGCCGGTTTAAAAAATATGGAGACCCGGGCCAAGATCCTGAGAGGGGAAATGCAGGTTTTCAGTTCCGCCGAATCCGGCACCAACCTTATATTTACTATACCCATCGAATAAACATGAAAGAGAATAACAAGATTAAAATCGCCATGGCCGATGATCATGTGCTCCTCCGCAATGCCCTGGCTTCCCTGATCGACAGCTTTGAAAACTGCCAGGTGATCTTCCAGGCCGGCACCGGTAAGGAGCTTACGGAAGCCTTACGAAAGGGTATTGCCCCGCAGGTGGTGATCCTGGACCTGAACATGCCGGAAATGGACGGTTTTGAAACTGCAGGCTGGCTTCAGGAACATCACCCGGAGATACTGGTATTGATGCTCACGATGTATGATTCCGAGCTTTCCCTGATCCGCCTCCTGCAAGCAGGGGTGAAGGGATTCCTGAAAAAGGATATCCATCCTTCGGAGTTGAAATTCGCCATCCAGTCCGTGGTGCAAAACGGCTATTATTACTCCAACCATACCACCGGTAAACTGGTAAACCTGTTCCGGCAACATTCAGACGGAAACAGCCTGATCCAGCGCTCGGTGCTGAATGACCAGGAAATTAATTTTCTGAAACTGGCCTGCAGTGACCTGACCTATAAGGAAATTGCCCAAAGGATGGGACTGAACCCCCGGGCCGTGGACACCCTGCGTGACCAGTTATTTATTAAACTCGATGTCAAGAGCCGGGTGGGACTGGCCCTGGTGGCCATCCGGCAGGGTGTGGTTACTTTTTAAAACAACTCATCGAAATGCCGTTTCATCGTCGAATATGGCTAAAACAACGGGGCATACGTAATCTTTCACCGGATTACAGGTATTGTTCCTATCATCGTTTGGAGATTTACGTACCTGGCCGTAATTCCTGAAGCTTTTAAATGCCGGGGTATTCCTCTTGTTCACATGCTTGTGTGGATATACTTTTGAGTAGTTGATTGACAGAAGATGGAGCCCCTATTTTTCGTCCAATGTCCCTTGAGACC
>CAZYTV010000132.1:0-11755 GCA_964650455.1 uncultured Chitinophaga sp.
AAGGGTCGGCGGGGTGGCTGTGCCGAAGAAGTACCGGCCAGCGATTGGCAGGCCCCCATACATATTGGCCTGTACTATCCATATAGTAATTGGCATCTTCTATCCAGTCACCAACAATAGTAATATTCTTTTCCTTATTACAGGAAAACAGGAAGAAAGAAAAAAAGAGAAAGACTACCGTTCTTTTCATGGGTTGGATTGACCCTGTAAAAGTAAGGATCCATCATGTGAAAAGCATGGTATTACTACGCCGTAATAACCCGGTATACTGAACTTCCGGCTACAATAAAAGTGAAGGATAAAATTGACAACGGGCTATCGGTTTCTCTTATTGCTGCACCCTCGCCACCACTTTAGCCGTATCCTTTTTTGCTATTCCCATAACATGGAATACCCCGCCATAAAAGGCACTTGTATCGGCATTGATCACCACTGTGGGTGTATCCACAAAGGCTTTTTGCTTGCGGATTTCGAGACTGAGGAGTGAATCAAAACTGGCAAGATCCACTTTAGTGGAACCAATAAAATATTCCTGGTCCTTATTAATAGAAACCATGATATCCTGCTTGGCCTTGGCTTCTTTTGATCCGCGGGGCAATCCCACCGGCACCACATTGGGGTTGGCCAGGGTAGCTACGATCAAAAAGAACATCAGCAGGATGAACAGAATATCATTCAGTGAGTCCGTAAAGACCTCCGATTCATGTCTATGCTTCTTTCTGAATTTCATGCGGATAAATTAACGGGTGGGTTCTTGCAGGATGTCGAGGAAATCAGCAGAAGCTGCTTCCATTTTGTTGGCGGTCTTATCGATCTGGGTATTCAGGTAACTATAGCCAAGGTAGGCAATAAGACCGATCACCAGGCCTGAAATAGACGTAATCAGTTTTGTATAAATACCCCCGGAAATGATACTCACATCAAATTTGTTAGAAGAAGTGATGCCGGAGAATAACTGCATTAGTCCGATCAGGGTACCTACAAATCCGAAAATAGGGGCTGCCTTTGAAATCACAGATAATATATCCAGGTTTTTCTCCAGTTTATACATTTCCAGCTGGCCAACATTGGCCATGCTTTTTTCAATGCCTTCAATCGGCTTCCCGATCCGCTGGATGCCTTTGTCGATGATCCTGGCAACCGGGTTGCTGGTATTTTTGGCAAAATTCCTGGCTGCGATTACATTCCCGCTTACTATATTATCACGGATAATATTCATGAAATTAGTGTCAATTTTTGCCGCATTCCGGATAGCTATGTAACGTTCGGCGAAAATATAAACACCCAGCAGCAACATGGCCCCCAGGGGAAGCATAATCCAGCCGCCCATTTGCAATAATTCGAAGAAACTCAGCTGTCCGTCATGGTTGGCATCCCCGGACAGGCTCTGTGTGGCTTTTGTCAAAGAATCGGTAATCTGCAATAAATCGATCATATTGGTCTCTTTAGGTGGGTAAAAGTAATGTAAGACAGCTAAAAAGGTTTTCGTTTGTTTTCAACACCTGTCAACATTCGGGGGTAAGAACGGGAAAAAGCGTGCCACGTTGTATGGAGGGGGTAAGATTTAGAGATCTTTAACGGTTGGGCTTCCCCCGGTTGGTCATAATACCAACTGGAGACAAGACCGGGAGAAAGAAAAAATCGGTTGGTGTTTTCACCAACCGATTTATCCGGAAGAATCATTCTTTCAAATTAAATGATTCCTCCGGACCGTTTTATCTAAAGAAGCCAGTTTTCAAGTTCTTAACGCTGAATCAAAGACTCCTGACTACTAACTCCCGACTACGAACTACTTCCCTACTCCTGCCTGCTTCACCATCAGTGCCTGTATCTGCTTCATGGTACCTTCCATACCATCAGGGCTACCGTCCAGGAAGATCACATTGCCTTTGCCATATTCTGCAAAATTCTTGATGGCTTCGGTCCACATACTGAAAAGGATCACATTGGTATCCAGGTTAGCCTGTTTCATCTGTTGGGCGGCTTCTGTCATACCCATGGCCACTTCCTGGCGGAACAGGGCCACACCCTGGCCACGGAGACGGGCTGCTTCTTTCTCTGCCTCGGCAGAAATCTTTATAGCATTACCTTCTGCTTCGGCGGCTTTTGTTTTGGTGATGAGCAATGCCTGTCCTTCATTTTCAGCAGCCGCTTTCAGGTTATTAGATGCCACTACCCTACTCATGGAGTCAAGGATCAATTTATCGAAAGTAATATCATTGATCTGCAGATCCTGTAAATGATAACCCCATGTTTCTAATTGCAGGTCTATTTCGGTTTTAACATATTCTACAATTTCTTTTCGAAGGGCTAATATTTCTGCCTGCTTCTTGGTAGCAACAAAAGAACGGATATTACCTTCAATGGTTCTTATCAATGCCTGCATCAGGTCCTTATCAGCAAAGAATTTAAAAGCCACTTTTTTTATAGTTTCTTCATCTGCATTCTGAACAGAATACAACAACATGCTCTTGAAATATACATTGGCCTGGTCAGCCGTTACTGCCTGGAACTCCAATTCCACCGAACGATTCTGAATGGACACTTTGCGGGCAACCGATTCAAGCAACGGGATCTTAAAATTCAATCCGGGTCTTGCCACCCGGGTGTATCTGCCCAACCGGGTTATTACACCAACATACCCCTGGCTGATAGTAAACAGCCCGCTGAAAACGATAAAGACAATTACTAATATCCACCAATAATGGGAAAACCAATTTGCAACGTCCATAATGTTAATTTTAGAAATGTAATTTACGATAAGTTAAGGGGTACGGGATCAACTTTTTTCCTCACATACTTGTACCAGGTAAACCATTGTTTCCACTGCTTTATTCATATCCTGCACACTGATAAACTCCAGTTTTGAGTGGATGGCCTGTTCGCCGGCAAACAGATTTGGACAAGGCAGTCCCATAAAGGACAACCGGCTCCCATCTGTCCCGCCGCGGATACTTTCCATTTTCAGTTCAAGTCCTGCCCTGGCAATTGCCTCTTTGGCAAAATCCACCACATGCGGGTTAACATCGAGTACCTCTTTCATATTCCTGTACTGTTCTGTTATATTAAATTCGAATGCAGCTTTCGGATAAGTCCGCATTCTTTCTTCAATCTGTGTACGGAGATAATCCTCTTTTTTCTTCAACCCATCCGTATCAAAATCACGGATGATAAAATCAATGGTACATTTTTCGGCGATGCCTTCCACCCGTACCGGGTGTATAAATCCTCTTTTCCCTTCTGTCGATTCAGGAGACAACCGGTCTTTCGGCAGTGCTGCCAGTATCTCGCCGGCAATCTTCATCGCATTCACCATTTTATCTTTTGCATAACCCGGATGTGCAATCACACCATGAATCACCACCTGTACCCCATCGGCACTGAAGGTTTCATCTTCCAGGGATCCCGCTTCACCCCCATCAAGGGTATATCCGAAATCCGCTCCCAGTTTCTCCAGGTCTGCTTTTGCCGTCCCCTTCCCTACTTCCTCATCCGGCGTAAACAGTATTTTAATAGTGCCATGCTTTACCTGTTTATGCTGCATTAAAAAACCAGCCAGATCCATGATCTCTGCCACACCGGCCTTATCATCCGACCCGAGCAGGGTTGTACCAGAGGCTGTAATAATATCATGGCCTATGAGTTTTTGCAGATAGGGATACTCGCTCATACGTAATACCTGGGCAGTATCATCAGGGAGTATAATATCCTGCCCCTGGAAATTGGAATGCAATATGGGTTTAACCCCCGTTCCGCTGCAATCCGGTGCAGTGTCCACATGGGCACAGAAACATATTACAGGTACTTTTTTATCCGTGGTGGCCGGAATGGTGGCATATACATACCCAAACACATCCATATGCGCATCTTCAATACCCATTTCTTTTAACTCAGCCGCTAAAATCCGGCCCAGGTCTTTTTGCTTTTCGGTAGTGGGATAAGTAGTTGATTGGGGATCACTCTGTGTATCCACCTGCACATAACGCATAAACCGTTCTGCTGCGGTGAATCTGTATTGCTGAAACATAGTCAATTATAATGAACAACGAAGATACGACGAAAAGAGAACGCCGCTGCCTGTTGACAAAAACAAAGAAATTGTCTACCTTTTCCTTCTCAACAAAACCAACCAACATGAAAAAGTGGATCATTGGCTCCTTCGTCGGGGCCATCCTTATTTTTGTCTGGCAATTTTTATCCTGGACAGTTATTCAGCTACACGAAGCGGAGGCAAAATATACTCCTGCCCAGGACACCGTTCTCAATTACCTCAGCAGTACATTTAAGGAAACCGGAACCTATATGCTGCCCACCGTGCCCCCGGGATCATCCCAGGAAGCGATGGAGGAACTGGGCAATAAAATGAATGGGAAACCATGGGCTACCGTGACCTACCGGACCAGCTATGACCATAGTATGACCCGGCCGATGATCCGAGGTTTCCTGGTAGACCTGTTTATGGTATTTTGCCTGATCTACCTGCTAACCCGCGGCGGCACCCCGGTCCCTATGAGGATTTTTGCCGGGTCTGTTGCACTTGGACTGGTTACCTTCTTATGGGGTCCTTATACGGCTCATAACTGGTTCCAGACACCCACACCGGAATTAACGGGTCACCTGATTGACTCACTGGTTGCCTGGGGCCTTGCAGGTGTATGGCTGGGTTGGTGGCTGAACAGGGGGGGCGCCAGTCGGTAGTCTATAGCCGGTAGTCACTAGTCAAGGACTCGTAGCTCATACCTCGTAGCTATAAAAAAAAGATCAACCTGTCCGGTTGATCTTTTTTTTATGAAACTTCTTAGAATGAATTAAGGCATAATAATCAGGGGGCTTGCTCCTTCAATCTCTACCAGTTCCAGGTCGAATGTCAGGTCCTGTCCGGCAAGCGGATGATTCGCATCCAGCATCACTGAAACTTCTTTGATTTCAACGATGGTAACCTGGAACTGCTGACCCTGACCATCACTCATCACCAGGGGCATACCGATTTCTATTTCCATTTCGGCCGGAAAACGTTCTTTCGGCATTTCGATGACCATTTCAGGATTTCGCGGTCCATAGGCATCCATAAAGGGGATCTGAACGGTCTTTTTCTCCCCCACGGTCATTCCGGTAACTCCGTCATCAAATCCCTTGATCACCATCCCGCTACCCACTTCGAATGCCAGCGGTTCGCGGCCGGCAGAAGAATCAAATGTTTCGCCGCTGGTTAATTTACCATGATAATGTACCTTGATTTTATCCCCGCTTTTAACTTGTGACATATAAATTTAATTTGATTAAAATAAAGGCTGCAAGGTAGGCTAAAATGTCCAATGCATCCATTTTTAGTTACTCACGCGTCTGTATCTATAATTACTGTATTTTACCAATGATTTAAAGCCTGATTTATGTACAAAATACTTGCCTTTTTATTTCTTCTGACCAGCCTGCAGTCTCCTGCACAGCATCCACCTGCTAAAATAATTGCCGGTGCGGAAAGGCTATCTGTATACCTGCCCCTGCTCAAGGGTCATTCGGTAGGCATTTTTGCCAACCAAACATCTATGGTGGGCAATACCCATCTAGTGGATACCTTGCTAAAACTGGGAATCAAAATCACCGTAATATTTGGTCCGGAACATGGCTTCCGGGGCACAGCAGATGCCGGTGAAAAAGTGGGAAATTATATGGATAAAAAAACCGGTATCCCTGTGGTATCCCTCTATGGCAGTAAAAGAAAACCAAGTGCTGAAGATGTCAAAGATGCAGACCTGCTCCTGTTTGATATTCAGGATGTGGGGGTGCGCTTCTATACGTTTATCTCTTCCCTGCAGGATTTTATGGAAGCAGCTTTTGAACTGGGCAAGCCCCTGATGATACTGGACCGGCCTAATCCAAACGGGCATTATGTGGACGGACCGGTGCTGGACAGAAAATATAAATCATTCGTAGGGATGCAGCCCGTGCCGGTGGTCTATGGGTTGACCATTGCCGAGTATGCATTTATGATCGCCGGTGAAAAATGGTTGAATGAAAAAGCCAATGCGAAATATGAATATTACCGGACTGCACAGAATTCAGCAGACACCCCCTTCCATTTCCAGGTGATCAAATGCGCCAATTACACACATAAAAGCAAATATGTCCTGCCTGTACGTCCCTCCCCCAACCTGCCGGATATTCAATCCATTTACCTGTATCCTTCCACCTGCTATTTTGAAGGCACCGTGCTGAGCGAAGGAAGAGGTACAAGCCGGCCATTCCAGTTATTTGGTCACCCGCTGTTACCCAAAAACCTGTATTCATTTACACCACAACCCAATGAAGGGGCAAAAAGTTCCAAATGGTATGGTCAAACCTGTTACGGATGGGACCTGGGCGGCAAACCGGAAGAAGTACTGGCAAAAACCGGCGACCGTATACAACTGAAATGGCTCATCGAAGCTTATCAGCTATTCCCGAAAAAAGACAGTTTTTTTATTCTTCCAAAATCAGGGAAAATGGATCAGTCCTTTTTCAATAAACTGGCAGGGAATAATGATCTCTGGCAACAAATAAAGGATGGTAAAACCGAAACAGAAATTCGTAAAAGCTGGGAGCCGGCATTAAGCCAGTTTAAAGAAACCCGTAAAAAATATTTACTCTACCCAGATTTTGACGAATGAACCGGCTCTACCGAAAATGGCTGATCCTGATCATTACCCTGATAATGGCAAGTCCGGGCATTGCACAAACCGGAAAATTTGTATTTACAAACTATTCCCTGGCCAATGGCCTGCCGGATAATTATATCCAGACTATTCTCCAGGATAGCCGTGGCTATATCTGGCTGGGTACCAGGGAAGGATTAAGCAGGTTTGACGGTCACGAATTCCGGAATTTTTTTGCAGAAAGCGGAAATCCGTATTCCCTGCCGGGCAATTCAGTCACACATCTGTATGAGTACAGCAAAAATCAGTTATTATTCCTGGCAGATGGACGAATCGGCTTAATGAATACATTGACCAAAAAATTTTCACGCCCGGCCTTTGCACAAAAAAATGTTTACTATAAAATCACCACTGATCAGAAAGGGAATTATGGCCTTTGCCGGACTGATACAGCATTTATAATGAACAACAGTCTCGGACTTACCGATACCCTGCTGCCACCACTGAAGTTGAAATCACAGGTGGTGGAAGTTTACTGGCTTTCTGCACGGTATCTCCTGACCGGCTCGCAAAGAGAATATTACATATATGACCGGCAAACCCATAATTACCAGCCATACCTTGAAGAAAAAGACATGCGGTCACGCCAGCCACTCTATGTTTTTCAGTATTACGACAGCACCGATCAGTCCTTTTATTTTTCCAATTTTTATGAAGGCCTTTTCAGGTACAACAAACAGGGCCAACTGCTGCACAACTGGAAACAGGACCATTCCTCTACCGGTTTGGAAAACAGCAATATTTCATTCATGAAAAAAATGAATGACAGTATTTTCTGGCTGGGAACTTTTGGTGGCGGACTCCATATTCTGAACAAAAAAAATAATCAGGTTGAAAAACTTATCAATGACAAAGAAGATCCGGGTTCGCTTGCCGGCAATAATGTGGTGTTGCACTACCATAGCCGTGATAATAATGAGTGGCTGGCAACAGACAAAGGTGTAAGCAAGCTGAATAACACGGTAAATAATATAAAAAGCTGGAAACAGGATTTCGCCGGTTATACGAAGACGGAAAACAATAATTTACTGAATATTGTAAAAGGGAAAAACGGGTTGATCTATACGGGAGTTTATGGTACGGACAACATTTTTTCCATTGACCCTGCCAGTAACCAGGTCCGTGCACTGCACTCCGTTCATATCCCCCCGCTCTGGTGCCTGAATACCATAGAGGACAAACTGGTGCTTTCGGGAAGTGGGACCCGGATCAGCACTTATGATCCTTCCACCGGAAAATTCAACGTTTCAGATTTTCTTAAACCCTACTTTCCAACTGCCGAACTGGTATTGCTTGTATTCAAATCCCAACATGGGGATACCTGGTACAGCGGCAACAACGGGGGGGGCTTTGTCCGTGTGGAAGCGGGTACCGGTAAAGTCCATCACTATACAAAAGATGGTCCACGTGGAAAATTCACGATCAGTTATTATTCCAGCTTTGCAGAAACTAAAAACGGTGACATCTGGTTTGGCGTAAACAAAAGTAATAAACTGCTTTGCTGGCACCGGGACAAAGACCAGTTTTCAGAACATTCATTGACGAACATGAATGGGGCGAACGGATTTTTTTTTACCGGTATATCAGATATGCGTACGGATCACCTTGATAATATCTGGATTGCTTTCGACGGCAGCGGGCTCGCCCGTTACGACTGGAAAACAAACAACCTGATGCATTTTTCCATTGAAAACGGGTTGCCCAGTAATTACCTGTACTCCCTGCAGTTTGACCACCGCAACCGGCTCTGGATCGGCACCACCAAGGGATTAAGCTGCTATCAGGCTGAAAAAAATAAATTTATCAGTTTTACGCGGGAGGATGGTTTGCCTGATGATCTTTTTTATGAACGATGTACTTTTTTTGACAGTACTACACATCAGCTCTGGATCGGCACTACCAATACCCTTATGCGTTTTGATCCGGATTCCCTGCTGGCTATTTACAAGAAAGATATCCCGATCTACATGGATGATATTTCCATTAATGGAAAAGCTTTTCAGCCGGCCATCGCCAATTCATGGACATTGAGCCCAACCGAAAATAATATCCAGTTTCATTTCAACGGGGTGGATATAAATAATGGGAACGACATCGAATACAGCTACCAGCTCGAAGGAGCCGATCCCGGCTGGATTGAAAATAATTCCGCTACAACGGCCAGCTATGCCAACCTGGCCCCGGGTGATTACCAGTTTCGTGTCAGGGCCCGGCACCGGGGTGATACGGAATGGAGTATCCTAACAACACCACTGGATTTTACCATTGCCACACCCTGGCATAAAACGGGTTGGTTCCGGATCATCTTTATAGCCGGTCTGGCATTTATCATTACCTGGATCATCCGTGATTTTTACCGAAGGAAACTGGAAAAAGAAAAAGCCATCCTGGAAAATGAACAGGCCATCGAACGGGAAAGAACAAGAATGGCCCGCGAACTGCATGACGGACTGGGCAGTATGCTCAGTGGCATAAAGCATTCATTTAATGCCATGCAAAACCAACTTGAGCTGGATACCCAACAGCAAATAAATTTTAACTCCAATATCGATAAACTGAATGAATCCATCCGTGAACTGAGGAATATTGCTCATAGTATGGCCTCCGACAGTATGCTGAAATATGGCCTTGAAAAC
The DNA here is from genome assembly GCA_964650455.1 of uncultured Chitinophaga sp. GTDB lineage: Bacteria > Bacteroidota > Bacteroidia > Chitinophagales > Chitinophagaceae > JJ008. The sequence goes on from CAZYTV010000132.1 coordinate 9,329, forward strand.
TCATTGAAGGATTTTTGCAAAAACCTGAATCAGCCGGGCGGATTAAAAATCCGGTTTACTTCGGTGGGTACATCAGACCTGAAACTGAAAGAAGAAAAAGCCTTTCACCTTTTCCGGATTGTACAGGAACTGATCCAGAATATTATTAAACATGCTTCCGCCACAGAAGCTTTGGTACAACTCAGCACCAATGGAAACTTTATTCATATCACCGTCGAGGATAATGGTAAAGGTTTTGATCCCCGCATGCCGGGAAACCACTCAGGTATCGGCCTGAAGAATGTGGAAGCCAGGGTCAAACTGCTGAAAGGGAAATCCGACTTTCAATCCAGCGCAAAAAGAGGCACATCCGTAATGATCGAAGTGCCTGTAAACGGATGATTTTATTTGATCAGTTGCAATTTCAACGCAGCCCGGATCAGGGAAGCCACATTCTTTGCTTCAAACTTGGCGAGCAGGTTCTTCCGGTGAGTATCCACCGTAGTAACACTGATAAAAAGTTTTTTCGCGATTTCATTATTGGTCATTCCCTCAGCGATCAGCTCCAGAACTTCCTTTTCGCGGCGGGTAAGAATGATGTTCGTTGTGGAGTGATCTCTTAACGCATGACTGGCTTCTTCACTCAGATACGTCTTTCCCCTGCAAACCATAGTTATTGCCTCCGTCAGTTCTTCCTGGGTTGCATTTTTGAGGACATATCCGGACGCGCCGTTCTCCATCATTTTCTGAATAAAACTCTGCTGGTTGAAGGTGCTCAGGCCAATGATGAATACGGAAGGGTATTTGGCTTTCACCTCCCTGCACAGATCAATGCCACTCATATCCGGCAGGTTTATATCCATCAATATCACATCCGGCAGTTCCCGCTGCAGATAGGCCAGGCAGGAAGCGGCCGTTTGTGCATGGCCAGACCATTCCATCCCCTTTTCATGCTGCAGCAGGGAACGGATTCCTTCGATCACCATATAGTGATCATCGACTATAAATACTTTTGTTGCCATTATAAATTAAATTCAAGATTCACCGAAGTTCCTTTGCCCGGAGATGATTGTATATCCAGCTTTCTTTTCAGGTATTCAACCCGGCTTTGAATATTACTCCAGCCAATTCCCCTCGCCCCGCTCAAAATTACCGGATCAAATCCTTTTCCATCGTCTTCCACAGTAATATTAATACCTGTTGCCGTTTTGCTTAACTGAACAATGGCAGTTTTTGCGGCCGCATGTTTCATTGTATTATTGAGTAACTCCTGTACGATTCGGTAAATAACGATAGCAACGGACTGCTCCACGGCCACCCCCTCCATGCCAATAGACTGATAAGTAACACCCAGGGCTCCGGACCGGCTGACATCGTCACAGAAATCCCTCATCGCCGTATCCAGGCCGAATTTCACCAGTGCTTCGGGCATCATATTGTGCGCTACCCGGCGCATTTCTTTAATAGAACTGTCCAGCATATCCATGCTGCGTTCAAACGCCTGCTGGTTTTCCGGCGTCATAATAAGGTTTCCTTTCATAGTCTGAAATGAATATTTAATACCCGACAATAATCCTCCCAATCCATCATGAAGATCCTTTGCCAGGCGGGTTCGCTCCTGTTCTTCACCTTTTAGTACGGCTTCTGTGGCCAGTAATTGCTGCTGTGTTTCCAGTTCGTCAATCCGGTGCTGCTGTAACTTCTGCTTCTGCCTGTATGTACGATAAGAAAGCAGGGAAATTACCAGCAGGGCAGCCGCGCCACCAATCAGGAGATAATTGAAAATATTTTTCCGTTGTATCTCGGCCCGCTGGAGCCGGATCTGTGTGTCTTTCTTTTCAGTCTCGTATCTGATCCGCAAAGCCGCTTCCTTTTGTTGCATGGATTCATTAAACACTTTGCCTTCAAATTCCATTTTACGGTACGCGTATTCAAATCCTTTTTTATAATCCTGGCGGGCAAAAGCAATAGCGGAAAGCATGCCCAGTGCTGTTGTCTTTCCCTCCAGCAGGTTTTGCTTTTCCGCCAGGGCCAGTGCTTCTTCAGCCTGTACCTGTGCCAGATCGTATTCCCGGTGACTGAGGTGATATGCAGCCATGGTAACTTTGGCGCTGATCATACTGCCATCATCCTCCATCGCTGCTGATAAAGCTATACTCCTCGTGGCATAATTTTTCAGCAATTCAAACTGGTTTTCCTTAATTGCTATATCCGAAAGATTATTCAGCACAACGGCCTGTATCGATTTATTATTGGTGGATTCAGCTATTTGCAGTGCTTCGGCAAATAACTTTTTCGCCTCGGCCAACCGGTTTGTTTCTGTATATGAAAGTGCCAGGTTGGAAAGCCCGGTACACAAGGACGATTTATCATCCAGCTTTCGGGCCAGGTCCACCGCTTTTGTACCATATGCTATTGCTTTATCATACTGACCCAGGGTCATATAAA
>CAZYTV010000133.1:0-11725 GCA_964650455.1 uncultured Chitinophaga sp.
GAAAAAAATTGGTTGCCTTTTGAGTATAATAATAAATTATGTGTCATTTACAGTGGTGCTTACCACACCGGCCTGCCCGATGAAGGATATGATTAAGAATGCCTGCATCAATGCCGTTAAATTACTGGTGAATAAGGAAGCGGCAGTGACGGTAAACTTTACGTCCAACACCACGACCAAACGGGTGGACGAAGGCACTGTTTTGCCCAAAGTAAAAAATATTATTGCCGTAGTCAGTGGTAAAGGCGGGGTGGGTAAATCCACTGTGTCGGCCAACCTGGCCCTTGCCTTGTCGCAGGGAGGTGCTAAAGTGGGACTGATGGATGCGGATATCTATGGTCCGAGTGTGCCCATTATGTTTGGTGTAAGAGGTGAACGTCCCATGATGATGGATATCGAAGGTAAAGGGATGATCATACCACTTGAACGGTATGGCATTAAACTGATGAGTATAGGATTGCTGGTAGATGAAAAAAATGCGGTGGTATGGCGTGGACCCATGGCCAGCAGTGCTATCCGCCAGTTTGTGACAGATGTTTACTGGGACGAACTGGATTACCTGGTAGTGGATATGCCCCCGGGTACCGGCGATATTCACCTGACCCTGATGCAAACCGTTCCGGTAACCGGTGCGGTAATCGTTACCACTCCGCAGGATGTGGCACTAGCGGATGCCAAAAAGGGGATCGCGATGTTTGGACAGGCACAAATGAATATTCCGATCATCGGGCTGGTGGAAAACATGAGTTATTTTACCCCGGCTGAACTGCCCGATAATAAATATTTCATTTTCGGTAAAGAAGGTGGCAAACGACTGGCTGATGAATATGACCTGCCTTTTCTCGGTCAGATCCCGCTGGTACAAAGTATCCGCGAAGGCGGAGACCAGGGTATTCCGATCATGATGAGTGACGATTTTATCACGAAGAAGGCATTTGAAGGATTTGCTTCTTATGTAGTGCGAAGTATTGCGATGAGGAATGCGAATATGGGATCCGAAAGTATTGCGGCCAAAGTATAATTGTATGCGTCAACTCATTCCGATACTTTTTTTACTGATGGCCTGTTCGGGCAGTAAAAAAACGGTTACCCCTGCAGTTTCAAACTCAAATCCGGGACAGATGGTACAGGGAAATTTTGATAAGCAGGGCCACCGGGGCTGCCGCGGTCTGATGCCGGAGAATACAATTCCTGCCATGCTCCATGCGCTGGGTATGGGAGTCACCACCCTCGAAATGGATGTGGTGATGACAAAAGATAAACAGCTCATTCTTTCGCACGAATCTTTTTTTAACCATGAAATAAGTACGAAGCCGGATGGCACTGAAGTTAGTGCCAAAGAAGAGAGCAGCCTCAACATCTATCAAATGATGTATGAGGAGGTGAAAAAGTATGATGTGGGAATGAAATCGCATCCCCGCTTTCCCCGGCAGGAAAAAATGAAAGCGGTGAAACCATTGCTCAGGGATGTTTTAGAAGCAGTGAAACAACATATGATGATGGCCCGCCGGCCGTTCCCTTTTTTCAATATTGAAACCAAGACTCAGCCGCTCACAGATAATATTTATCATCCGGAACCGCCGGAATTTGTAGACAGCCTGATGGCAGTCATAAAAGAAAAACAATTGGAAGAACAGGTAATCATCCAGTCTTTCGATTTCCGCACCTTGCAATACCTGCATCAGCATTATCCTGGTATTAAAACGGCCATGCTGATTGAAGATTATGATAAAAGATCGCTGGATGAACAACTCAAATCCCTTGGATTCACCCCTTCAATCTACAGCCCAGCCTATCAGTTGGTGAATGTAACCCTGCTGAAGAAATGCCATGAACTGGGAATTAAAGTCATCCCCTGGACGGTGAATGAAAAAACGAAGATGGATGAATTGAAAAATATGGGTGTGGATGGAGTGATTACCGATTACCCGGATTTGTTTCAGTGAGACAGTAGAATTCTGATTATCGGGCAGTCAGGGCATATCTTCTTCTGACGAAATACAACAATTTTCTTTAGGTTTGATCCCATGGATCTGTCATTAAAAAGCAAAACGGCACTGGTCTGCGGCAGCACACAAGGCATCGGTCTGGCCATTGCCCGTGAACTGGCCTTGCTGGGCGCCAATTGCATCCTGCTGGCCAGAAATGAAAGCAGCCTGAAAGAGGCTGTTGCATCACTGGATACCAGCAGTGTTCAGGCTCATCAGTATGCGATCGCTGATTTCCAGTTTCCGGATCAGGTGAAAGCAACTGCATCATCATTGGCCGCCGCGGGTACTATTCATATACTGATCAATAATACGGGAGGTCCTGCACCCGGACTGATACAAAATGCCACAGCAGATCAGTTCCTGAATGCCTTTCAACAGCATATTATCAACAACCAGCAATTAGTACAGACCTTATTGCCAGGCATGAAAGCAGCCGGATACGGAAGGATCATCAATGTGATTTCCACATCGGTAAAAGTTCCTATTCCAAATCTCGGTGTTTCTAATACAATCAGGGCAGCCACGGCTGGCTGGGCCAAGACCTTATCACTGGAAGTAGCGGCAGATGGAATTACCGTAAATAATATTTTACCGGGCTTTATTAAAACAGGTCGATTGGAAAGTCTTATCAATTCCAATGCAGCAGCGCAGAATATTACTCCGGCTGAACTGGCCACTCAAATGGAAAAACAAATTCCAGCTCAACGTTTCGGTGAAACAAAAGAAATCGCTGCTCTGGCTGCTTTTCTCGCCAGTCCTGCAGCAGCCTATATCAACGGCACCAGCATCCCGGTGGATGGTGGGAAAACAGGGGCTTTTTAAATCATTACTCTATGTTTATTTCAATCGATAGTGCAAAACAACTGGACCGCGAAGATCCGCTGGCTTCATTTCCTGAACGGTTCATTATCCCAGTACAGGCAGGGAAGGAGCAGGTCTATTTTCTTGGTAATTCATTGGGACTCCAGCCAAAGACAACTGCCGGTTATATCGATAAGATCATGAAGGACTGGGCGAACCTTGGCGTTGAATCTTTTTTCCATGCACCCGAACCCTGGATGCATTACCATGATCACCTGGTAAACACGCTTTCTGTTATTGTAGGAGCGAAAAAATCGGAAGTGGTTGTCATGAACCAACTGACTGTGAACCTGCACCTGATGCTCGTGAGTTTTTACCGGCCGGCCGGAAAACGGTTCAAAATTATTTGTGAAGCCAAGGCTTTTCCCAGTGATCAGTATGCGTTTGAGACACATGTCCGTCATCATGGTTTTGATCCGGAGCAAGCAGTGATCGAAGTAAAACCACGGGAAGGGGAACTGACTTTAAGGACGGAAGATATAGTCAGGTTGATTCAGGAACACGGAGAGGAGACAGCACTGGTATTATTTGGTGGCATCAATTACTACACCGGGCAATTATTTGATATGAAAGCCATCGCTGCTGCCGGGCATGCAGCCGGTGCACTGGTTGGATTTGACCTGGCCCATGCAGCAGGAAATGTGGCCTTACAACTGCATGACTGGAATGTGGATTTTGCCTGCTGGTGCAGTTATAAATATTTAAACTCTGGTCCGGGTGCGATTGGCGGCGCCTTTATTCATGAAAAACATCATGGGGCCAACCTGACCCGGTTTGCCGGCTGGTGGGGCTATGATATCAATACCCGGTTTAAAATGGAAAAAGGTTTTGTACCCATGCCAGGTGCAGAAGGCTGGCAACTGAGCACCCCGGCCATATTCCTCTATGCCGCTCATCGGGCTGCATTGGAGATAGTGGAAGCAGCCGGCTGGGAAGCGATCCAGGAGAAGCGGGCAAAACTGAATGGATTCCTTTGGACTTTGCTGGAAGAACTGGACAAAGAAACAGGAGGGAAGCAGATCCGGTTTATCACGCCCCGGGAAGCCCATGCCCGTGGGTGCCAGGTTTCCATGCTCATGCTGCAGAACGGAAAGGAAGTGTACAATGGTTTGATGAAGGCCGGCTTTATCGTGGACTGGCGGGAGCCGGATGTGATCCGTTTTGCCCCGGTGCCATTGTATAATACCTATTCCGAAGTATGGAATTTTGTCAATACCCTGCGGGGATTACTCCATTAAGCGGGTGAATAAGTATCCTTTTTTCTAGCCCGGCATCCTGTATTTTTGCGGCATGACACGAGCCCAATTGGTTGAACAGATCCGCATTAAGCAGTCCTATCTCTGTGTGGGACTGGATTCAGATATTTCCAAAATCCCCGTCCAATTATTAAAAGAAGACGATCCTGTTTTTGCTTTCAATAAAGCAATCATTGATGCCACCCGTGATTTTTGTGTCAGCTATAAGATCAATACCGCTTTTTATGAATCCATGGGGGTGAAAGGATGGCAGACATTGGAGAATACCGTAAAGTATATCGGCACTTCCCATTTCACCATTGCAGATGCCAAACGTGGGGATATCGGCAATACCTCTGATCACTATGCCAAAGCTTTTTTTGAAGCCCTGCCTTTTGACTCAGTGACGGTTGCTCCTTATATGGGTGAAGACAGTGTGAAGCCGTTTTTACAACATCCTGGTAAATGGGCCATTGTACTGGGTCTTACTTCGAACAAAGGGGCACAAGACTTTGAACTGAAACAGGCCGGTGACGGTCTGCTCTACGAACAGGTATTGAAAACTGTTTCCACCTGGGGCACCCCGGAGAATACCATGTTTGTAGTGGGGGCCACACAGGCCGATTCATTTATCAATATCCGCAAACTTACTCCCGATCATTTTTACCTCGTGCCCGGCGTAGGGGCACAGGGGGGCAGTCTGAAAGAGATTTCTGAAAAGGCTATGAATAATGATTGCGGCATCCTGGTCAATGCCAGCCGCGCCATCATCTTTGCTTCCTCCGGAACCGATTTTGCTGAGAGGGCAGGTGAAGTGGCTAAGGAGTATCGGAAAGAGATGAGTCAGTATTTATCTATGGCCGGATTTTAGGTTTTTCCCTTTCGGGTGGCAAAGAGGTCAAGCCCTCCTTCACAATTGCTACGGTGGGTAAAAGAGAGAAAAGAGAACCTTAGAAAAGTGAATGTACTGACGGTATTCAACACTCACTTCATTGATTTTTTTTAAACAAGCTGTTTCTCAGGATTGCAATTTGTTTTTCTTTTTAGTCCGGATTCCAATAAAAGTACCTGCGCATGCACCCAGCATAATAATCAGATATAACACAATCGTATCCACCGTTATCTCGAATTCAGTAATATAGGCAAACAGTAAACAACAAACCACCCCGGTGATCAGTCCGTGTGCCAGGTCTTTCCGGGTAGAAATTTTTACCGTAATAAATGCCCCGATAACCGATGCGACAATAATGATCAGGATAGAAAAAATAGTAAAACTATTGGCAATCTCATCAAACTTTGTCTCTTCCCCATGTCCTTTGATCTTATGCAGTTGTGTCAATAGCAGAATCAGGCCGCCGATACCAAACAGCAGGGAAGCAGTCAGCACGCCGGCAACAACGGAGAAAATATTGCGGAACATCGGGAATTGTGGAGTTTAGATGTTTTAAAGTAGAAAGAGATTGAAAGGGGAGTTTATAAAGTTTATAACGGCTGAATGGAGTAAGTGGCTTAAAGAACGGTTTAGAATAATTCCCTTAGAAGGGGCTGTTGGCTGCCAACTGTCAACTGCCAACTGTCTACCTCTCCTTAGGTTTTCCCGGCACAAAACTCCCCACCGCCTCACTAAACCAGGGAACGATATCCGTTATAAATACACCTGAAGCTACAGAAGGGTCCGTTTTTACATAAGCTTCCGCTTCTTCCTTTGTGGCACAATCCAGGATGAATAATCCCCTCCAGGTAAAATCATTTTTTCCAAATGGTCCTGCCACTTTAAGAATACCTTCTTTGTGCAGCCGCTCCATATTCGCGAAATGCCCGGCGAATATTTTAGCCCGCTCTGCAGAATCGGTGATGACTTTATCCTGTGGCCCGGTTTTTAATACCACCAGCCAGAACTTTTTGATTTTAGGGGCAGCTTTGGTGGAATCCTTTTGGGCGGAAAGTGACAACTGAAAAAATAGGACCAGAAAGCAAAACGGCAGGAATTGTTTCATGATGATTATTTTAACTAAAGTATCAAATTCTTGTAGATTACGCTTAAAAAAATGACAGGTGGTGAGGCAGGATTATATGAACAGAAATAATAGATACAGGCAGTTTTCAATACCTTTACCTGAACTAAATTCGATTGCCATGGCAGCCCGCACCGACCTTTTCCAAAGCCCTGATTATTTCGGCGTAGATGAGTTACTGACTGAGGAACATTTAATGATTCGTGACGCCGTCCGTAGTTATGTGAAAAAAGAAATTACACCCATCATTGAAGACTATGCACAACGCGCTGAGTTTCCGCAGCAGATTGTTAAGCAACTGGGAGAATTAGGCTGTTTTGGCCCGACCGTACCCGTTGAATATGGCGGGGGAGGGCTGGATTATATTTCTTACGGGTTAATGATGCAGGAACTGGAAAGAGGGGATAGCGGGGTGCGTTCGACCGCATCTGTGCAGGGGTCGCTGGTGATGTTCCCGATCAACGCCTACGGAAGCGAAGAACAAAAAAGAAAGTACCTGCCTAAACTGGGCAGTGGTGAATGGCTCGGCTGTTTTGGTCTGACCGAACCCAATCATGGTTCTGACCCCAGCAGTATGCTGACCAATATCAAAGAGGCCGGAGATCATGTGATCCTGAACGGGGCAAAAATGTGGATCAGTAATGCGCCTTTCGCCCAGGTGTCCGTGGTATGGGCAAAGAACGAGGCCGGTGAAATTATTGGCCTGATTGTGGAAAGAGGGATGGAAGGTTTTTCCACCCCCACTACTCATGGCAAATGGAGTCTGCGGGCGTCGGCTACCGGCGAACTGGTTTTTGACAATGTAAAAGTGCCAAAGGAAAATATATTGCCCGGGGTGAAAGGACTGAAAGGTCCGTTGAGCTGTCTCACCAAGGCCCGTTACGGAATTGCCTGGGGAGCCATTGGCGCAGCGATGGATTGTTATGATACGGCGCTTCGCTACTCAAAAGAAAGGGAGCAATTTGGCAGACCCATCGGGGCTTTTCAGTTGCAACAAAAGAAACTGGCTGAAATGATCACCGAGATCACCAAGGCGCAGTTGCTCAACTGGCGATTGGGTGTATTGATGAACGAAGGGAAAGTAACCCCGCAGCAGGTGAGCATGGCGAAGCGGAATGCCTGCGAAATTGCCACCAATATCTGCCGGGATGCCCGGCAAATGCTGGGAGGTATGGGTATTACGGGTGAGTACCCGGTGATGCGGCATATGATGAACCTGGAAAGTGTGATTACCTATGAAGGTACCCATGATATTCATTTGCTGATTACAGGAATGGATGTGACGGGATATAACGCATTTAAGTGAGAAAGGGTATAGGCTGGAATCAATAAGCCAGAGGCAAGAAGCTAGAGGCAAGAAGGGAAAAAAACAAACAGGTGAAAATATATCTGATCGGGTTTATGGGGTCGGGGAAAACGCATTGGGGGCAATTACTCAGCGAAAAACTGGGGATCCGGTTTTTTGACCTTGATGAACAGATCGTGGAGCAGGCAGGTAAACCAATTACAGAAATATTTGCCACGGCGGGGGAAGAGAATTTCCGGGTACTGGAAAAAGAAATACTGCATATCCTAACAGAAAGTCACGAAAGTTTTATTATGGCTTGCGGGGGCGGGACTCCCTGTTATTTCAATAATATCGAATACATGAACCAGGCAGGTACTTCCGTCTGGATCAATACGCCAATAGAAACACTTTTTACCCGACTGGTTAATCAGAAATCAAAGCGGCCGCTGATCCGCGATTTGTCAGATGACCAGCTAAGAGGATTTATCAGTAAAAAATTCTCAGACCGCCGGATGTATTACGAACAGGCAGAACTGGTAGTGGATGAAGAACCGGTGGAACTGGATAAACTTATCGAAACTATTTTCCATGCATAAAAATTATCTGGGTATTGCAGCCCTGCTGGGTGCTATCACTGTAGCCATTGGTGCATTTGGTGCTCATGGTTTGCAAAAGATCACGGCTGATCCGGTTATCCTCCACAGCTATCAAACGGCTGTACAATACCAGATGGTGCATGTACTTGCAATACTGGCCGTGGGTATTTTATTTGAACGGTTTACGGCCGGCTGGCTCACTTGGGCGGCTAACCTGTTCCTGGGAGGTATCTTTTTGTTTTCAGGGTCCATTTATATTATTACATATTTGAAAATAAAAGGGCTGAGTACCGGCTGGATCGGACCGGTGACCCCTGTTGGCGGGCTTTTGTTTATAGCTGGTTGGCTGGCTTTGCTGATGGCCGTACAGCGGAAACAGCATTAAAGCGGGAGTACCAGTGTGGTAACCGTTCCCTGGTTGTTCCCGATATGATAAGTCCCCCCGATACTTTCCATCCGGCGCGTCATATTTTTTAAACCGTTTCCAAATTGCCGCAGATGCTCCAGGTCAATTCCTTTGCCATTATCTGCAATCCGGATAAAAAGTTGATCATCGGTCCGGATCTCAATTTCCACCAGGCTGCCTCCTGAATGTTTCAGTGTATTGTTCAGGGTTTCTTTCAGACAAAGAAATACATTGCGTCTTTTGTCGCCAGTCAGTTCTCTGTCAGGAATCTGTTCAGGTACCCGCAGTTTACATGCTATCGGGGTGGCGTCAAAATATTCAAGGGAATAGGAGCGTATGTAGGAGACCAGGTTATCCAGTGTGTCATTGCCACTGTTCATACTCCAGATGATGGCATTCATTTTATTCAGTACATCATCTGCTGAATGTGAAATTTTTTCAATTTCGATGGGTGTGTTTTCCTTCATTTTATTCCTGGCAATTTCACTCATCAGCCGTATGGCGGTCATTCCGGCTCCAAGTTCATCATGCATATCCGCCGAGATCCGCTGCCTTTCTTCCTGCTGTGCTTTATACACGGCAATTTCTTTTTCATATTCTTTCAGCAGGTTTTGTGCTTTCAGGGTTTCTTTTTCCTTGGTTTGATTGATGATATTCCGCCTGTTTTTATAATTAAGGCCAGCGAGGAAAAATACCAGTTCCAGAAAAAGACCCATTTCATAATACATCACGGAAGAATACAGCAGCCAGGGAAGCTTCCGGAACTGTTCATCAAACAGGATTCCCAGTTGTGAAAGTGTGGCAAATATGAACAGGCAAAGATTGCCCCAGAAAAGATAGCGCAGGAGTTTATCATTCCAGTTGCGGATGCTGTAAACCAGGTACACCAGTATCAGGGTCAGCAGCAGGACTTTTGTCAGTATTTCCGCCAGGTATTCCAATACATAGTTGCTGGTGAAATAATGGATAAACGTATAAAGCACCATCGATCCAAGCAGGATAGCTATACCCGTATTATACAGCCGGGCGAGGAAGGCATGCTTATTGTTGGTGACGAGGAATTTCTTCATGAACAGCATATAGAAGATAATCCCGGTGGCCTGAAGCAGGAAGTCCAGGTAACCTTCCAGGAAAAATCCAAAAGGGCTTGCATGCAGGTGAAAAATAGTCTGAAGGAAAAGCAGACCTCCCATGAGCAGGGCATAACCGGAATAAAACAGAAACTCTTTATTACCCCCCTGGAAAAAATTAGTCAGGGAGAACAGAATCATCATCAGCAGCAGCCCGCAGAAAACATAGGTGATGATATTTTGCTGACTGTAATTGCCATGTAATTGAGCCAGGAATGCATTTACATGCTGTTTGCCGACAAAACGGGGACGCAGCAGATTGTTATAAGTTTTAGTTCCCGCCAGTTCCGCCACCAGGATTGCGGAATCTCCGGGTGCCAGTTCAACCAACCTGAAACCGTCGCGTTCGTTATGCTCAGGTTGTATAACCGGTAGCAATTGCAGCTTGTTCCCGGACAATTGATAAAGCTCAATTTTATAAAAATAATAACCCGGGCAAAAATATACAGCGCTGATGGAGTCGCTGTTGTTACATATATTAAACCGGAGGAAAATACGTTTGGTTACCCATTTATTGGGAAGCGGACCCTTGTGCTGTAAGCCTGGCCGGAATTCCATAGCCGGATATAACTGACTGATCGTTCCTTGTAAATCTGTATAAAATGTGCTGATTTCATTTTTAATCCGGTGTTCCAGGACGACTTTACTGATATCCGTATAGTTGCGGCTGCTGTCCTGGGCTTTCAACGCAAAAGACAGGAGCAGACTGCAAATCAGCCAGGCGGCTGTAACCGAAGAACGGGCGAATTTCATAAAATGTTTAACTGTTCAAATGTAAGGTTTCCTGCCTTCTTTTCACTATCCGGACGGGTTCTAAGCCAGCGTAACCTTTCTGGCTTAGCGGAGAAAGGCTTATCGTCCGTTATCGCAAACTATTTATCTTTGCAACTATGGCTAATAAGCTGAGAAAGAAATCGAAAGATAGTGCAGAACCAACGCCTCCCGCCAGACCGGACCTGAAAGAATTCAGAAAGGAAAAGGACGAAGCCGTGGACTGGAAAGCGATTGCCCGGGATGAACGTACCTGGAAGATCGTCGGATCTGTTTTCCTCCTGATTTCAATCTTTCTCTTTATCTCCTTTACCTCTTACATTTTTACCTGGAAAGAAGACCAGGCCGTGGCCCAACAAGGATTTTCTGCCCTCCTCGATTCGGAAGAACCCGTGGCCAACCTGCTGGGCAGACTGGGGGCCGTCATCTCCCATTTTTTTATTTATAAAGCATTTGGGATAGCGTCCTTCCTGATTTGTACTTTTTTCTTTGTAGTAGGGGTCAACCTTCTTTTCCGTCGCAAGGTTTTTTCCATCTGGCGGAATCTCAAATATGTTACACTTGGTTTGGTTATTCTATCCGTCAGCCTGTCTTTTATTTTTCAAAATACAGAGTTTGCTTTTGGCGGCGCAGTGGGTAACCTGATCAATCAAAAACTATACGGTGCAGTGGGCACGATCGGGACAGCGGCCATTTTATTGTTACTGGCCACCGGGTACTTTATCTGGCAGTTCAACCCGGCCTTTAACCTGCCCCTGAAAAAACAACCGCAACCTATGCAGGAATCAACTGTTGAAACTTTAGCTGAAGCGACTGTTCCTGTTCTGGCCAGCCAAACGGTCAATGACCTGTATGCAGGCAAAGACACAAAAAAGACCAATTCAATGAAAGGGGAGAGTCCGGTCCTGATCAATTTTCCGGATGAACAACCACTGCATGACCTGAAGATGGTAGAAAAAGAACTACTACTGGAAGTAGTGATTCCTCCGGTACAAATGGAGGAATCGGTACCGGAAACAGAAGTGGTGAAGGACCTGATGCATACCCATGACCTGGATATCACCCTTCCTGAACCGGAAGAAGAGATAATACAAAAGCCAAGGGATTTAATTCCATCGAAAAAGGGAGACCAGGAACTCGAACTGGAAATTAAAGCAGTACCGGAAAAGGTGGAAGAAGAAGAAATAGCAGCCGTGGAGAACCTGCCCCATAACGTGTCCCTCCATGCGGGGTCGGTTGTACCACCCCACAGTGGGACCGAAAATCTAGCTCATCAACGGGCAGGTTACCGGTCGAGCAACGCCCGTGCGGTGCGCTCGCCCTCGGCCATCTCGGCGGCGAACTTGGCGTAGGCCGAGGCTTCTACCGCCGCCGGGCCGGCGAGCGCCGCCGCGACGCCCTGCGCCACAGCGAGGTCGGCAGCTGGGTCGGC
>CAZYTV010000134.1:0-11595 GCA_964650455.1 uncultured Chitinophaga sp.
GAGTGTGAACCCCGGTTTCGGAGGTCAGAAATTCATTGCCTATACCCTGGAAAATATTAAACAGCTCCGTAAAATAATTACTGAACGGGGATTGAATGTTCACATTGAAATTGATGGAGGAGTAACTCTGGAAAATGCCCGGTCCATACTGGATGCAGGGGCAGATGTGCTGGTGGCCGGTAACACCGTTTTCAAATCCCCGGACCCGATAGCGACCATCAGACAACTGAAGCAGCTATAAAGGGATTTCTGTTTCCATTCCTCCCGACAATTCGTATCTTGTTGTATCATTCTCTTATGAAAATAAGCAACCGCCATTTCCTGCTGACCTTCGCCTTCCTGCTCATTACCGGGTTGACTTTTTCCCAGAAAAAATATGCGTTTGTTTCCGGCAAAGTGGTGGATGAAAATGAAAACCCGTTAACAAAAGTATCCGTAGTCATTCTTGGTCAGTCCACTGGAGTCACCACCACTGATTCCGGTTATTTCAAAATCAAAGTAGAAGCAGACAAGGCATTTGCCCTTATTTTCAGTTATGCCGGACGCCGCGCCGAACAAAAAAATTTCCTGCTGAATGAAGGAGAAGAAGAAACCGTTACCATCCGGATGGAAAAAAGCGAGAACACGCTGCAGGAAGTGATCGTCACTGATCAGCGCGACCGCCGTGAAACCGGCCTGATCCGTCCCAACCCGAAAACCATACTCAACCTGCCTTCCGCAATCACCGGGGTGGAAAGCCTGATCAAGATATTTGTGGGTTCCAATAATGAACTGACCTCCCAGTATTCCGTTCGCGGTGGTAGTTATGATGAGAATCTGATTTATGTAAACGATTTTGAAGTCTTTCGTCCTTACCTGGTCAGGAGTGGACAACAGGAAGGTCTGAGTTTTATAAACCCGGAAATGGTCCGGAATATCAGTTTTTACAATGGCGGTTACCAGGCCAGGTATGGCGACAAGATGAGCTCCGTACTGGATATCCAGTATAAGCGGCCTAAAAAATCCGGTGGTTCCGCCTATGTGGGTATACTTGAACAAGGTCTTCAACTGGAAGGGACCGGGAAGAATAATAAATTCAGTTACCTGCTGGGGGCCCGTAACCGGAGTAACCGAAACCTGCTGAGCCGTCAGGATACCAAGGGGAACTATGTCCCCTCCTCTGCCGATTTCCAGGCCCTGCTGCATTACCAGTTCAGTAATAAATGGCAGGCCGAACTGCTGAGTAATATTTCCCAGACAAAGTTCACCCTGATCCCGCAATACAGCCAGCTCACCACTTCCGTCTTTTCACCGATCTATAGCGCCACCCTCGGCGTCGATATATTTTTTGAAGGAAGGGAAAAAGACCGTTACCAGACCAATATGCTCGGCTTTGCCTTGATTAATCAGCCGACCAAAAGACTCCGGTTGAAATGGATGGCCTCCCGCTTTGCCAATGATGAATCAGAGAATATTGATATCACCGGGGCCTACCTGTTTGGCGACCGCGATTTTGATAAACGCAATCCGACTTACGGGCTGATCGTAAATCCATTGGGAGCCGGTGTGTACCAGAACTGGGCCCGTAATGAATTGAATATTGAAAACTGGAATATCTCCCATAAAGGAAACTATGACCTGGGTAAACATGCCTGGCAGTGGGGACTGGGGTATGATAAAAGCAAAATCGGTGACAAGCTGAATGAATGGGAGTTTCAGGATTCCGCAGGTTATGCCCTGCCCTATCAGCCAAACCTGCTGCAGTTAAGTAAAGTCATTAAGTCAAATGCGGCACTGGATATCAATAAATTCTCCGGCTATATCCAGGATAATCTTTTACTGGGAGATTCTGCGCATTCATTTACGGTTACTGCCGGGCTGCGGTTCAATTATAATACACTTAACCAGGAGTTCCTGCTTTCTCCCCGTTTAGGAGCGAGCTGGAAACCGGCTTTCAAAAAAGATATTGTATACCGGGTGGCCCTCGGGGCCTATCATCAGCCCCCTTTCTATCGTGAGTTACGTCGATATAATGGAACCGTGAACACAGCTCTTAAATCACAGAAAAGCTGGCAGGCGGTGGGTGGATTTGATTATAATTTTATTGGCCTGAATAACCGGCCCATGCGCTGGACCACTGAAGCCTATTATAAAAGCATGAGCGATGTGGTGCCTTATGATGTGGACAATGTCCGCATCCGGTACTTTGGAGAGAATGTGGCCAAAGCCTATGCCACAGGTATTGAGATGCGACTGCATGGTGAACTGGTTCCTGATGCCGAGAGCTGGGTGAGTATCGGCATCATGAAATCTGCTGAAAATATTGAAGGGGATCATTATTACCGGTATAAAAATGCGGCGGGTGAATTTATTACGGCGCAGAGTAACGATCAGGTAGTAACCGATAGTTCACGTTTTGATGTGGGCTGGCTGCGTCGTCCGACTGACCGGCGCATCACCTTTGGTATGTTCTTCCAGGACTACCTGCCTACGAATAAAAATTTCAAAATGTTTCTGAACCTGTTGTATGGCAGTAACCTTCCTTATAATATTCCGGGTGCAGTAAAATACAGGAATGCGGCCGTGATTGAGCCGTATATACGCGCGGACATCGGCTTCAGTGCCCTGCTGGTGGACGATGACCGGAGTAAACGCCGGAGTCATTCTCCCTTCCGGAATTTTGAAAATATATGGGCCAGTCTCGAAGTCTTTAATATCATTGACCGGGCGAATATCATTTCATATCTTTTTGTAAAAGATTTCTCCAATACCGTTTACCTGATGCCCAACCGGCTCACACCACGGTTATTGAATTTCAAGATCGTGGCCCGCTGGTAAATACCCGTCGTTTTAAATCAGTATTATTTATGAAAAGGGGCTTATGTATGCTGATCACCTGCCTGGTATGCAGCAGAGATATTTATTCACAGGTTTTTCTGTTTAATTCCAATAAACGCACCGACACCACAGCCTGGTTTATCCGGAATAAATCTGCCGGCTTCATTCCCGGCAACTCCACCTATTTCGCGGCAGCGGCCAATTTTTCCCGTAACCGGGAACTGGAATTCAGTATTGGCCGGGCCAATGCCATCCTGGGTGATTATGGCCGGGGAATGATTCAAAGCAACATTACCAGCTGGGGAATAACCTATGCATTTACAACAATGGCCGGCCAGGATCAGCATACGGGAAAGTTATTCCTGGAGCACATCAATATCCCGCCACTCCTGTTCGGCAATTTTGTTTTGCGGACCGATTACTCGTTTAATTTCACCAATAAGCAACAATATCTCCGTCCTTCACTGGGCATCACACTAATTTATGCCGACCTGCTGTACAGCTATGCTTTTAAAACTGCCGGCCCGGAAATCAACCAATACCGGCATGGGTTTACCATCAGGGCAAAACTTTTTGCAGGAAAAAGAAATTGGGAACGGGATTATTATATAAAAAACAGGCCGGGGTATAAGCGGCAACTGGAGCAGGTGTACAAACAAAAATAATGTACCAGCTAAAGCCTGTCGGGAAAATCCGTAGTTTCAGGCCTGCACCAATAAAGCTTAACATGCGATTCCTGTTTCTGTTGATGATTTTCACCGCCGCATCAGCCAGGGCACAAACATTCAATTTCCCCGCATGGTCGCTGACCCTGGATGGATATGGGTTTATCACCATCCTGAAAGACAACCATACCGGCATCAATTATTCAGTCCCAGGTCAACCGGCCCCACTGGTTTCCATAAAAACAAAAGACAGCCTGCTCCTGCCTTTGAAAGCCGGTTACAGCGACAAGTTTCACCGGGTACAATTAGAATTTGCCAGGGATATAACCATCAGCATCCGGATCATGGAAAAGAAAAACCACCTGTCCCTTGAAGTAACCGGCGTAAAAAATGAAAACCAGATCGATGCCCTGATCTGGGGCCCTTACCCCAACAGCATCGGTCAATCAGTAGGCGAAACCATCGGTATTGCACAGAACGATACATTTACACTGGGACTACAGTCATTGAACCTGAAAACACTCGGAGGCTTTCCGTGGAATGACAATGATCACCTGCCCCAACTGGATGCTCTTTCCCAGCCCGGCTATGAAAATTTTAAAAAGCCGGAAAAATTTGTTCTCTATTCGGTGGAAGCGGCCCGTCCTACCTGGTACGGCAGTTCGCTGCAGGCCTATACCCGCAACCGGAATAAAGACAGGGTGATTGCCAACTGGGGCTATGATGCTTATACCTCCCCTGCTTATAAAGATGGAGGAATCAAAGGTTCGAAGATTGCCTTGTTTGGCTGTCCTACCGCTAATACACTGGACAGAATTGAAGAAATTGAACTCAGCGAGGACCTTCCTCACCCGACGATCAATGGCCAATGGATAAAGAAATCATCCGCAATCAATTCCTCTTACCTGATCATGGATTTTACCGAAAGCAATATGGACAGTTGTATTGATGTGGTGAGGAAATCCGGATTGCATTATCTCTATCATGGTCATCCATTCAGCGACTGGGGACATTTTAATTTAATACCGGAACAATTTCCCCACGGATGGGATGGCATGAAAAAATGTGTACAGCAGGCAGAGCAAGCGGGCATATTTACCGGCACCCATGTGCTTTCCAACTTTATCACTACCAACGATGCCTATGTAACGCCGGTGCCCGACAAACGGCTGGCAAAGGCAGGCAGTACAAGGATTATTCAGGCCATCGGTGCCGCCGATACCAGTATTGAAATTGCCGATCCGCTTTTTTTCAACCAGCACAAAAATGATAACCTGCATAGTGTGGCCATCGGCGATGAAATTATCCGTTACAGCACAGTCACTGAAAAAGCACCCTGGAAACTGAAGGACTGTGTGCGGGGTGCTTTCGGCACTTCGGCTGCAGCACATCCTAAAAACGAAACCATCGCCAAACTGGCCGATCATGGCTATAAAGTATTCCTGGGTAATGCAGCGCTAAACCAGGAGATCGCCCGGAAGATCGCTTCCTTTATGAATTATACCGGAGTGAGGATGCTGGATTTCGACGGGCTGGAAGGCAATCACTCTTCCGGCTATGGCAATTATGGAGAAGCACAATTTGCCCAGGCCTGGCTGGACAGTTTGCAACCTGCTATAAAAAATCATTTTTTACTCGGGGCCAGCCGTTCCGGTCATTATTTCTGGCATATCTATTCACGCATGAACTGGGGAGAGCCCTGGTATGCAGGTTTCCGGGAAAGCCAGACCGAATACAGGCTCTTCAACCAAAAATATTATAAACGCAACCTGATGCCCGGCATGCTCGGTTGGTTTAAAATGACTGCGTCAACTACGGTCGAGGATATCGAATGGCTGATGGCGAGGTCAGCTTCTTATAACGCCGGTTTTGCCTTTGTTACGGACCTGAATACGGTGAGAAAGAACGGGGCCAGTGAAGAGATTTTTTCGATCCTGGATACCTGGGAGAATGCAAGGCTGGAAGGAAAATTCTCCGCAGCACTGATGGAGTGGATGAAGCCATTGGAAAATGAATTCAAACTTAAAAAAACATCGGGTGATTTATGGCTCACCCCGGTTTACTCGTATAAATTCACCCATGATAAAAAAATGCAGCAACCCGGACAGCCGGCTTACAGTGCATTCACCATAGAAAACAAAGCCGCGGACCAACCATTGCATTTTATCATAACGGCTGCGGATGAAACTGTTTCCGGCATCCGGATTGAACTCAACAGTGCAAAGACAGTGGAGATTCCAATTATCCTGGAAAAAGGGCAAACGCTGAAATTTACGGAAGGCACCGTTGCAGTGCTCTATGACAAGTACTGGCAAATACTCCGGAGGATCCCGCTGAATACAACATTGCTTCAATGCGTTTCTGGTAAACATCAGGTGCAGGTGGATGGCCGTTTTGAAGGAACCGGTGAAGCGGCTAAACTGAAACTGGAATTTCTTTTTTATGGCCCCGATGAGAAACTGGAAAACCTGAAATAATTATGCGCGCCTATATCGCCATCAGTTATACGGGAAGAGAGCGGCTGCAGGAAGAACTGGGAGCGATACAGTCCACCCTGGTTCAATATGGCATTATCCCATTTGTATTTGTGGATCAGTATACTTTTACACCACAAGAAGAAACAGGGATGATGCAAAAGGCCATGGAAGAAATCGACCGGTCGGATCTGTTGATTGCCGCCGCCTCCGAAAAAGCCATCGGCATTGGTATCGAAGCCGGCTATGCCAAAGCAAAAGGCAAACCCGTGATTTATATCCGGCACATTGATGCCGAACACTCCACCACCCTCTCCGGCATCAGCGACTATACCATTATATATCCAGACCTGATTTATATAGCCGAAAATCTGAAGCGGATATTTCAAAAATGAATTGCTTATAAAACAAGCATTCTGCTTTCTTCAAAAAACAGCAACTCCCTACTGCCTTCTGCTTCATCCTTCGGCAAGCTCAGGATGACAACTGCTATTGCCGACTGCCGACTCCCAACTTGACTTATCTCCATTTATTCCTGAACCGATCCCAGGTCGTCAGCCCGATCTTTACCTGCACCGGGTTATTGAATTTATTCGCCGCAGAACCCACTACATATACACCGAGTTTTACACGGGCCAATGGATTGAATGGCCATTTGAATACCCGTTCCACCCCGGCAAAAAATTCAAAATAACGTAAGGCCCTCTCTGTCGTAAAGAGGAAGCCTCCTCCCGCGATCTCCTGGAGTTTGAGTTTTTTCAGGAACGGAATTTTATTGATCAGGGCCCCGTTGAATTCATGCAGGAGGTTTCCCTGGAAATACCTGTCAAATACCGGGAAAGTGGAGTCCAGAGCCTGGAATGATTTCTGCGGATTCTGGAAGAACAGCGGATCTCCCTCACGCATAAACTTATAATCAATAATCCGCAGATCCTTCGTATTAAAGAAGTCACCGGTCTTGATAATATAGGATGTATTTCCCATCACTCCCAGGTTGATATTTTGTTCCAGGCCCAGTTCTAAGTAATCAAAATTGATCTCACTTTTAATGAGCCCTGGTATTCCTTTTTTCCAGATCACATAAAAGGTGGGCCATTTGGAACCGAGGAAGATCTTTTCTTTAGGCTCACGTATGTATTTCAAACCGGGTGTGAGATAAAGTTTGATCTCGTTGTAAGTGGCATTATAAGGATCGAAGTTAACAGGTGGTTCATTGGGTATCCCAAAAATACTATCTGCATTATTACCTACTTTATAATCGGATACAGAGCGGCGGAACGCCACTTCAAACCGGTTCATCAGTCTTACCCCATTGATGATTTCCAGTTCATGACTGGCTTCGAGGGAAGTATTCAGGTAGATATTACTCCGTTTCAGTACGTTCACCCAGGCATCCCCGGGATAAATGAATTCAAAGTTTCGTCCAGCGGTGAAATTGAATTGTCCCTGGTTAAACGGATTGTATTTTCTTCGTAATCCAATGGTGCCATTCAGGTCCCTGTTGCGGAATCCATAATTCAGGTCTGCTTCCAGCGACAGATTTTTCCGTGAAGGGTATGTTTTCCGGTAAGCTCCTGCCACTTTTAAGCGGGCTCCTCCAAAAGCGATCGGCTGGATCAGGGAAGTAATGGGGGGCAGGATCCACATCCTTTCTTTTTTATGATCATTGAATGTTTGTCCGAAGATCAGCATCTTGGTCCAGGTGATTCTGTTCAGGATACGGTCCATGGAATCCAGGTAGGTTTCACTGCGCATATACTGATATACACTATCCTGGTAACGGATATATTTGGCCTGCTGGACCGACATCGGTTCGGTTCTGACGGTTTGCCAGAAAAGAGAATCCTTTTCATAGGCCTGCTGGGTGGTGGTGCTGACTTCATTGCCGAAATGCCCTCTTCTGAAATTCTTTTTAAGTTCATACCCGGAATACACAGCAATCGTTTCGCCGTACAACCTCCCCCCCTTTACTTTGGTATAATAATTAAACTGCTGGCGGGTGATCATCCGGGCACTGTCGCCCACATTTCCATAATCCTGCTTGACCTCCATATAATCAAACTCGGGCATGTGCGCAGAAGGTATCCTGAATTCAGTACTGAATACTTTCCAGGTACTGTCCTGAATACGGATCTCCCCTTCAATAGTGGCATTGCTCAGTTGCCTGGGCCTGATGGCTATCGTATAGATTTTCGGTTTTACAGTACGATCAATCTTTATGGTTTTGAACTTATAGGCCAGCAGTCCGCTATAGCTTAGCGGAGAGACAAAGGGAATTTTAGACACCGGAGGTGCCTGGATCATATTATTGAAGATATAGAAATCACCGTCTGTTGTGGTCAGGTAAAAAAGGCTTTCTTCATGCCCACCCCTTTTATTCACCCCGATCCGTTCCTCCCGGACTTGTCCGCCGGCACTTTTATCGAGGTGAAGGGAGACTTCTGTCAGGGACATGCCTTCAAAATTTTCACGCTGCACGCTATCTGTCTCCTCGGGCTTTCGTCTTTTAACCACACCGGAATCCATCTGAAAGGCACGGATATACACATTACAAGAATAAGCACCAATGGCATTCAGGATCGGTTCCTTGTATTTGATCACATTCCGGACCAGTTCTTCGGCCCGGTCACGGGTCTTGACTTTTAATATCACTTCACCCAGGCTGGGACCATCATCAATCTCCATCATCACGTTCTCCACCACGTCCTCATTATTAATATAAAAAGTTACAACCCTTGTTTTAAATCCCACCATACTAATGACCAGGTCATATTTCCCCCTTTCCAGGAAAAAGCTGAATGAGCCATCGTCCTTGGTGACCGTGCCCTTACGGAGTTCTTTAACTTCCACACTGGCCAGCTGGAGCGGCTCCTTTTTATTATCCATCACCACACCAGATACTTTAAATAGCTGTGCCCCTGCAGCCAACGATGCAAAAAGAAAGAAGAAGAAAAAAATCGGTTTATATATCATTACCGGGGCAGGCATAAAAGGTTAAACTACAAATGTTACCATTTGTACCGGTATATCCTGACCCATCAACGTATTTTAGCTTTTTTTTACAGCCTGATGAACCGGGACCCAACAATAATTGCCGGTACGCCCTGCAAAAATAGCTGTTTATTTCGCTTTAACAGGCAGCAGTATAGTCACCAGGTCTTTTATAAAAAAGGAATATCCCATGTTAGTTTAAACCTGTTACCGGCCGGGTGTCTTCCGCAGGTATCCGTTATTTGGATGGCAAAGAGCGTATTTCTTTATTCCTGACTTCAAAAACAACCTGAACAGGTACAACGTATGAGCGGGCTGCACATGAAACCAGAACACTAAAGAAGAATTGAAAGATCTCGCTCATTTCTGCCTCAGCCAAAGTTTAATGGTCAACGACAACAAACTGACAATACATAAAAAAACAATCCGGACATCAACCATTGCCTTTTCTCTATTCACAACCTGTGAATAAGTAAGTGCAGGTATTTACCGTTTTGCGGATTAATATTGGAAAAGAAGGGCAGGCTTCTGTAAAAGGACAGAAGACGCAGATAATCCGGTACCGCCCTTTGGCCGGCTTTGAGAAACATAAACCGAAGCAATTGACAGACACTATCATTAACCTTGAAACCGTAAACCCTATTGAATTTTTTGGCGTTAACAACGGAAAACTTGACATCCTCAAAAAGAAATTTCCCCTGCTGAAAATCCTCTCCCGCGGCACACAGTTAAAGTTGAGCGGGGCCCCGGAACAGATCGAAAATGCGCGGGAAAAAATCTCCCTGATTGTGACCTACCTGGAACGTAACGGGCACATGAGCCAGAATTACTTTGAGCAGATCCTGGGTGGCGATGACGCTGAAGTCATTGATCATTTCAAGGAAAAAAATCCCAACGAAGTACTGGTCTTTGGTCCCAATGGAAAATCAGTCAGGGCCCGCACCGCCAACCAGAAAAAACTGGTACAGGAAGCAGAGAAAAATGATATCGTTTTTGCCATCGGACCCGCGGGTACTGGTAAAACCTACACGGCAGTAGCACTCGCTGTCCGAGCGCTCAAAAATAAACAGGTCAAGAAGATCATACTTACCCGACCGGCCGTGGAAGCCGGGGAAAGCCTGGGATTCCTGCCCGGTGACCTGAAAGAAAAGATCGATCCCTACCTGCGTCCATTGTATGATGCGCTGGATGATATGATCCCGGCCGATAAACTGGGGTATTATATGACCACCCGCACCATTGAGATTGCCCCGCTGGCGTATATGCGCGGCCGGACCCTCGATAACGCCTTTATCATCCTCGATGAGGCTCAGAATGCAACCGATCTTCAGATAAAAATGTTCCTCACCCGTATCGGCGCCAATGCCAAAGCCATCATTACCGGGGATATGACCCAGGTGGACCTGCCACGGAATCAACGCAGCGGTTTGTCCACTGCCGTACGTATCCTGCAGAATATTGATGGAATCGGTCATGTTGAACTGGATGAAGAAGATGTGGTACGGCACCGGCTGGTGAAGCAGATCCTCCGTGCATATACAAAGGAGCATGAGAAAGATGAAAGAAATCATTGATGAATTCAAAAATTTATTCCCACATACTTTTAAAAAGGCGGTCTATGGGCTGCCTTTTACTTTTACTTTCAGCCTGCTCCCAACCCCTAAAAAAAACAGTCCCGGAATTTTCTGCAGCCTATCTGTCAAGGAGTTTCCAACAGGTGGAAGATTCAAAAAAAGCGATTCAAAGCGGAGATATCATTTTCCGGAACGGAAATGATGAGATCAGTCAGGCGGCCCGCCAGATGAACCGCAAAGACAGTTCCTGGTCTCACTGCGGAATTCTTTTCGTAGAAAATGACAGCATCATGGTCTATCATGCATTAGGTGGAACGTATAATCCCGATATGAAATTAATGCGCGAACCCCTGGACCGTTTTTGTAACCCAAGGGAAAACAACGCTTTTGGTGTTTATCGGTATACTTTGGATTCCGGCCAGTTTAGCATACTCCGTCAACAGGTTTACCAGCATTATCTGAATGGTCTCAAATTCGACCTGTTTTTCAATTTTGAAACGGATGATATGATGTATTGTTCAGAATTTGTCTTCAAATCACTCAATGCTTCACTGGGCGGGAAACTGAGTCCTTACCTGCGGATCGACACGATTCCCTACGGTGTTACCACTGATGACCTTTTTCTGAATCCGTTCTGTAAACCGGTATTCAGGGAAAAGTTCGTACAATGAGGGTTTTTTAGTCTTAATCATTACATTTGGATTCCTAAACCACTTAACACATGAAAAAACTGAATTTCCTGCTGGTAGCCATAGCGCTTATGGCCACCGCTTTTACCGGTTGTTCCGGTTCAAACGGAGACCCCAAATCTGTATTAGTTGCCTTTTTTGATAAAATGTCCAAAAAAGACCTGGATGGTGCAGCCAAGCTGGCCACTAAGGAAAGCAAGCCCACGATGGAGATGATGAAAAAGGCCATCGACATGGGTGAAAAATTTAAAGACGCCAGCAAAAAAGAAGAAGATCCTGTTGAAGAGTTCAACAATATGGTAATTGGCGATGCCAAAATTGACGGTGAAAACGCCACCGTTTCTGATACCAATAAAAAGAAAAATGAAACCTTTTATTTCCCGCC
>CAZYTV010000135.1:0-11594 GCA_964650455.1 uncultured Chitinophaga sp.
CACACAAGCCGATATTAAAAAAGCAGCTGAAGCAGCGAACCAGCAGCGTAAGAATTTCCTGGCTGCAGAAAACAAATTATCAGACGAGCATATACTCGCTGCGGTAACCCGTATGTTCTATGAAGACGTGGACAAAGAGCAGCATCCTGTTGGTTTTTATGGCAACCTGAAAAATACCTATGGCCCGCTGAATGATGAGGCAACTTATAAAAAATATGCTGCTGATGTATTCAGCAAGACCATCATCTTTGATGATACCCGCTGGAATGCCTTCATCGCTAATCCTGATGCCAACACCTTACAGTCAGATCCTGCTTTTGGTTATGCCAGCAGTTTCTATACCAACTATAGTTCCAAATACCTGCCCAAATTCCAGCAGTTCACGGCAAAGAATGCCGAGTTCGGAAGGATCTACCTGAAAGGCATTATGGAAATGGATCCCGCCAAAGCGAAGATGATGTATCCCGATGCCACATTCACCATGCGCGTGAGCTATGGTAATGTGAAATCCTATCGTCCCCGCGATGCGGTCTTCTATGATTATGTAACCACTTCCAAAGGTTTACTCGAAAAATACAAGGCCGGCGATTATGAATTTGACCTGCCTGCCAACCAGATAGAGTTATTAAAGAAAAAAGATTTCGGCCAGTACATGGATCCCACCCGCAAGGACCTGGTGATCGGCTTCATCACCACCAATGATATCACCGGTGGTAACTCTGGCTCACCTGTGATCAATGGCCGTGGCGAACTGATCGGTCTCGCTTTCGATGGCAACTACGAGGCCCTGAGCCATAAGCTTGCCTTCGACAAAGACCTCAACCGCACGATCTGTGTGGATATCCGGTATGTGTTGTGGTGTATTGATAAGTTGGGAGGGGGAAGTAATATTATAAAGGAATTGAAGTTGATGAAATAAGCGAGAAGCAAGAAGCTAGAAAGGCTTAAAGCGGGTGGCTAATAATAGTCATCCGCTTTTTTTAGAGGGGAGAACCTGAATTATTGGGCGTTCAAAAAACCCTGAAAGGGTTAAACGATTAATAGCCACCGGTGAAACCGGTGGTAACAGTACAAAAACCCTCCTCCCAACCCTGAAGGGGTTGAACTTTATAATTCCTTCTTCATAAATTTATCCCATGAAGAAGTCCCTCCACCACCTTATCCTTCTTTTCTTTTTTTTGGCCCTTTTTGCCTGTGGAAACAAGCTATATAATATGCCTTCCGGAAGTATGGAAGCTACTCTCCCGATGAATTCAAAAGCACTGGTCTGGGAAACAGATAAGTTTACACACAATGATATTTCGGTGTTCTATTACTTTGGGGACGACTATACCAAACCGCAGCTACCGGATGGACAATTTGAACGAAAATGGCAGCGGCGTGTCAGCCGGATCATTGCCATATCAGGTGATACGTTGCAGATAAAAGGGGGTGATATTTTTATCAATGGAAAGGAAGTACCACATGCACCCAAGTCACTCCTGCTCTATGATGTTACTTCCAGTACTGATATTAATGATTTCCCCGGGCGTGAAGCTGAACGTTTTCAACAGGTGCCTTCGGAGAAAGGAGTCCTCTACCGCATTTCCCTGACCCGCGAAGAAGCCCGTGATTACAGCAACCGTAAGCCGGCTGTTATTTCGGTGAAGCGTATACTGCAGGAAGGTTATGCCGTAGATTCAGCCTATGTTCGTGATTGCGGAACCGTCCCGGTAAACAGCGATCATATCGGTCCCATCTATATTCCCCGTCCGGGTGATACGGTTTACATCAAAGACTGCAACCGAAAACTCTATGCCAATGTGCCGGGGATTCAGCACGGAATAAATGTGATCAAAGAAAAACTCTTTTTCATGATCAGCGATAACTGGTACGGGGCCGAGGATTCCCGCTATATCGGGTTTATAGCGGAGAGTAAGATGTATGGGGTAGTGAGGGAATAGCGAGAGGCGAGAAGTAAGAAGGGGCCTACTAAGGGCTAATTTCACTGAGTAAAGGTTTTCATGTTCTTTTAAGGAATCATCGTTGCCCTCTCCTCAAGCCTGCCTGTCCGGTAGGCAGGGAGAGGGGGTAGGGGGTGAGGTATAGAACTCAACCAATAATTTAGTAACATTGCATACCCCTTTGCGTAACCATATCACCATATTAGCACTGCTTATCTTTCTGGGCAAGAGTGCGTTGTCTCAGTACCCCTCCTTCTCCATCGCCACCGACCTGGGACTGATCCATAATTTTCCCAAGGGGCAGCGGTTTATCGCGATGAATCATACGGTAATCACGGATTTTCATTTGTCGGAGAAAGAGGGGCTGCAGGTAAGTTTTGGTTATTGCACGGCCGGCAAGTATGGGAACCTGGTGGATGCCACGGCGCTTGATCTCAGTACGGTGCCGCAGCAGATTCAGTATAGTAACCGGGGCAAGATGCGGATCCGTTTATTGTCCGTGGGCTGGAAACATTATCTCAAAGGAAATCCCACTACGGAGAAAGGCTGGAACCTGTACAGCAAGGCCGGGTTTGGTTTACTGATGGGCTGGGTGGATAATGCGCATAACCGGGTTATTGATACGGCACTGTACCATGTGCCGGTGCGCACGGGAAATGCCAATTTCAAAAGACTTACTCTTGACCTGGCCCTGGGCTGGGAGAAGTGCCTCGGTGCTGATTTTTATTTTTATACCGAAGGAAGGGTATCCGTGCCTTCCAGTGATTATCCAAGTAAATTTTTATTAGTCAACGATAACGCTCCTTTTACTGCACTGATCTGCGGCGGACTGCGGATCTTATTTTAATCAACTGTTATGCCTGCGACCATTACTATTCAGCAAATCGAACTGTACAAGTTATCCATTCCCCTGATCGAGCCCTTTATCACATCACTTGGAACGGATTACACGGCTGACAATGTGCTGGTACGTGTACTCACCAAAGAGGGCATCATTGGTTTTGGCGAATGCAGTCCCTATATGCCCATCAACGGCGAGAGCCAGGACACTTGTATGGTCGTGGGACAGTTATTTGCCAAAGCCCTGATTAGTCACAATGCCCTTGATATTGAGGGGGCGGTAAAACTGATGGACAGTATCATTTATGCCAATGGCAGTATCAAGAGTGCATTCGATATTGCCTTATATGATATCTCCAGTCAGCATGCCGGTATGCCGTTGTACCAGTTTATCGGTGGCAAAAACGACAAGACCATTATCACCGATTATACCGTAAGTATCAACGAACCCGAGATCATGGCCGCACAGGCCCTGAAGATTCTCTCCCAGGGTTATCCTGCTATTAAGGTAAAGCTTGGTAAGGATGGAAAGAAAGATGTGGTAAGGATGAAAGCCATTCGTGCAGCCGTAGGTCCGGCTATCCCCTTACGTATTGACGCCAACCAGGGTTGGGGGGTAGAAGAAGCCATTGAAACACTCAAAGCCCTTGCCCCCCTCGATATCCAGCACTGTGAAGAGCCCATTGCCCGCTGGAACTACCTCTCATTACCACGTGTGAAAAAGGAAAGTCCCATTCCAATCATGGCCGATGAATGTTGTGGTGATGATCATGATGCCGAGCGCCTCATTGCACTTGGTGCCTGTGATTACTTCAATATCAAGCTCGGCAAATCCGGCGGCATCTTCAAAGCCCTCAAAATGGTCCGTATGGCCGAGGCGGCCGGTCTTCACCTGCAGGTGGGCGCAATGATCGAATCACGCTTAGCTATGACCGCATTTGCACATTTCGCCCTCTCCTCTCCGAATATTGTACATTTTGATTTTGACACAGCATTGATGCTAAGGGAAGATCCTGTTACAGGGGGAATTGTTTATAAGGAGAATGGGGTGGTGGAAGTGCCGGAAGCGGTTGGACTGGGGGCAACGATATCGGAGGAGTGGTTGGGGAGGTGGGAGAAGGTGAGTGTCAGTTAGAGTTGATGATTAATTTCAATTAAGATAAAAAACATACGAATATATTATGAACCTGCTCCGGCAGGTTTTTTAGTTACGGCAATATCTGTTTAAAACAGTTGTAGTAACTTAGAAAAAATCCCGATGTTAATTATACAGCTCAAGTACTGAATTTTATGAAACATATACTATTAACAATCGCCTTGTCTCTTTCTCTCACCAATATTTTTGGACAAGGCACCGGCAGCAACCTCCAGATCACCCGCCTGTCCGGCGATTTCTATATTTACACCACCTACAATTTGTACCAGGGACAAAGAATCCCGGCCAATGGAATGTACCTCGCTACTTCCAAAGGAGTTGTAATATTTGACAGTCCCTGGGACACGACGCAGTTTCAGCCCCTGCTGGACAGCATCCGGGTAAAACACCAACAACCGGTGGTGCTTTGTATTCCGACACATTTCCATGAAGACAGAACAGCAGGACTTGACTATTACCGGCAGCAGGGAATTAAAACCTATACCACCGTCCTTACCGATGAATTAAGTAAAAAGAATCATAAGAAAAGGGCTGAATTCCTGATCGCAAAAGATACGGTGTTCAGCATTGGCCAGTATTCTTTTGAGACCTATTACCCGGGCCAGGGGCATACTGCTGACAATATTATCATCTGGTTTAATCAACAAAAAATCCTTTACGGAGCCTGTTTAATAAAAAGTGTGGAAGATGAAAATCTGGGTTATTTAGGAGATGCCAATAAAACGGAATATGCCGCTACTATCAAAAAGGTTCAGCAAAAATGTCCGCAACCCAACTATGTTATTGTGGGACATGGTGACTGGTCCGATGTAAAATCTGTGGAACATACGCTGAAGATGGCAGAGGAGCTGAAAAAGAAAAACGACCGCTGATATCTGAACGGCAATATAGCTAGTAGCGGAATTACCAGGCATACCTGTATTACAGTATGATGCCGGTCATTGTTCCCGGCTCCGTTTTGAATCATCTTTGCCAAAACGGGGATATGAAACTTCCATTTACCCTGCAGCAGTTTATAGAGGTGTTCATACGCTATAATCACCGTGTATGGCCCATGCAGGTAATATTGATACTGCTGGCCCTTGCCGCAGTTTTCTTTGCTATAAAAAGAAAAGTTTTCACCGATAAAATAATCACGGGAATACTGGCTTTTCTATGGTTATGGATGGGCATCGTCTATCATCTTATTTTCTTCAGCAGCATCAACAAAGCGGCCTCTCTTTTTGGCGCCTTGTTTATACTGGAAGGTATGTTGCTGCTGTATTTCGGTTTGATAAAAAACAGTTTCCGGTTCCGGTTCATACCCGGACTTACCGGCTACACCGGTCTGACCCTTGTACTGGTTGCCTTGCTTTTATATCCTTCCATTGGTTACCTCCTTGGTCATGTGTACCCGGCCTCTCCTACATTTGGGCTCCCCTGTCCCGGCACCATCTTTACCTGGGGTATCCTGCTATGGTCCGAACGGAAAGTGCCCTTCCTCCTGCTATTAATCCCCTTATTATGGTCAATGATCGGTTTTATGGCAGCCTTTAAACTGGGGATTCGGGAAGATATTCTTTTGCTATTGGCCGGTTTGATTTCGGGTGGGTTACTCTTAAGACAGAAAAATGTAGGGGAACTCTGATTAAAATTCACAATCAGTAAATAAGGGTGCAGATATTATCCTCACCTAATTAAAGTCATAGTAATGGCTGTTTTAACGGATGTACCTTATACCTTACATTAAACCTGAAGACCATGAAAATTTAGCCGGCCTTTGGCGGCAGGCAAACTGATAGTATATTATAGCAGTAGATCAGTTTCAGTATATTTATTCTTACATTAGAGAAACCTTTTCCATGTCCTTACACTCCCATTTCAAATTCATCCACTACATATTCAGCACCTCGCTGATTTGGATTATTTTACATCACTTAAATAATCAGGACTTAAAATTACATTTTCTAACTTTATAACAGATATTTCTTATATGAAATACATTCTCTTATTGCTCATTTCTTTAAATTCCCTGACAGTACATAGCCAATCAGGAATTCTCGCCAAAAAGAAAAAGTCATCATTTAGTCCATTTTTATTTAAAAATATTGACACCATAAGCTGCCGAGGACATATCGAAACAGCCATATATTCAGCAGATGAAGAATACTTTATAATAGGTGATACAATATGTAAAAATGCGCATTCAAATAAAATCTTTAAGTTTTATGAAATATTCTATATTGACAGTATTTATCTGATTGAAGCTGCCATTTTCGAAAATAGTATAATAGACAGTGCAATATCCTTATTTAAAATAATTGCTGCAGATCCGTCAATCCGAATAAAAATTGCAAAAGCAGACTATCAGGAAATATTACATCAGAAATTAATTGCAGAAGAAAGAATTGATAAAGAAAATAAACTTGCCGAAAAAAAGTACAGCGATTCTGTATTTCATGAGTATGAAAAAGCCCTCGTTATTGCCAGGAATAAAAATCTTGTCCTGAATAAATGGTCCTGGAATTATGAAAACGAATACTCGCGAGCCGCAGATATCTGGGTTAAAATATTAAACCCATATAATAAGAAAATCAAATATATTTCCTTTGTAATTTCAGCCTATAACGATGTTGATGACATTATCCGTGAAGGCATTACCGGAAAATCGGAAATCACGCTCAAAGGAATCGGCCCGATTGACTATGGAGCGACTGCTGAATATTCATTTGATAATGCATTTTACTCCCAGGTAATTGGTAAGATGAAGATGAAACAGATAAAAATTCAGTTTTTTGATGGTTCCATTAAATTAATCAGCAACCCGATTGAAATCAGTTCTAATTAGAACCCAAATAAAAGAAACATGCCATATGTTTCAGGTTAGAAGTAAGAGACAGGTATAGTTCAGTCGACTAACAAAAATGAAAAAAGCAATTCTTATATTTTGCATATTCACCCTTACCTGCAACCAGCCAGAACAAAACACGGCTCATCCTAAAAAAATATCTGTACTCTCAGACTGGCTGATTAAAAATGAAGATAGCCTGCTCTTAGCTTTTAAAAAGTATGAACAGGACTACCCGTTGCAACCAGAACTGGAAAATGCCGAACATTTTCACCAGGAACAGGAAATGAATGAGGGACTGCCCGGAGAGTTCTCACGCAGGGTCAATGAACGATATCCGGGTATATTGTTGTATTTCCAGAGAAGAAATCCGGGCAAAAAACCAGCTATTCTTGTTTCGGCTAATGATGACAGAAGCCTGGCCGCCGCCGTTGACAGCCTATTCACTGATATTGACTCACTCAGGCATTTTGAGATATTAAAATACTATCCCAGATTAATGAATTTCAGTACAGTACTATATGTGAATGACACCATAGAAGCAGAAAATTTGTTTTTCCTATATTCTTCAGTTAATGACAGTATAGATCTTACTGTTTATTACAATAAAGAAGTGACAGTAGAAACACAGTACTTGCTTATCAAAGATCTTTTTGGGGAGAAAATCGTATTAAAAACTATCCGGTCGTACGATTACCGGGTATATAATAATAAAACTCCTGAAAATGTAATTACAATTGAAGGAATGCAGAAAAGGTTTGGAATTCGCTGAAAAATAGTATGTGAGTTGATTTGCCTTTGAAAAAAGAAATGCTTCCTTTCACCGCACTATAATGCCACCCCTACGGGGTTTACGGCTTTCCTACCGGTCTGCTTTCTATAATAATGTCAGCCCTCCGGGCTTTGAAAATTTTCTTAGCACATCACCGTGAATCTGTATTCTCTATTCTTCTTTTTGTGTCATCCCTTCAACCTTCGTTACAATACGGCGGACAAGTCGGGCTTTGAATACATTACTTAGAAAGGGCTGCTGACTGCCGAATACTTCTTCCTATTCTCTATTTTGTTAACCCCACTCTCACCCCAATTCCCTAAATTGCTTCTACATGAACAAACCCATCAATTAAACCCATCTGTCAGCTATGGCCCAGGAATCTTCCGCAAAAGACATTCTTCAGAAAATCGAACTGGAACAGTTTTCCAATACAATCGCCATGGATATGGGGTTACGGATTGCTGAGCTGGCGAAAAGCCGTAACCAGGTGATTGCGGTGGAGATCAGCCGGCTGAATCATACGGTTTTCCTGTTTGTGGATGATGGGTTGCCGGCCGACAAGCATAACTGGCTGCGCCGGAAAGCGAATGTGGCGAAACACTTTGAAGAAAGTTCACTGGCCGTGAAAGCCACGCTGGAGAACCGCCAGATGAGCCTGGAAAAACCTTTTGGATTAGATGAGAAAGATTATATAGCGAAAGGCGGATCTATTCCTGTCTTTGTAAAAAACGCCGGAATGATCGCCACGATCACCGTATCCGGACTCCGGGATTTCGAAGATCATGATATTATCATAGAAGCCCTGAAAGGTAAATATCTTTAATAACGATCCACGCAATTGGTTTATTTGCCTGCGGCAAATGAAGGTGGCCACGAATTGACACGCCTGCCCCGCCTCATGCGGGGAAAGGACACGAAAAATACAGAAAGGCAGGCCACGGATAGCACTGATAAACACGGATAGGATTTACAAAAATTAATAATCTTCAATCTTTCGGAGTCTAAAAGCCCCCTTGGGGGCATCCGTGCATATCTGTGCTATCCGTGGCTTGTATTTTTCGTGTCCTTTCGCGTGTTTTCGTGGTTAAATAATATCCGCGAAACGGGTATCCTAATTCTAAGAAATTAAACTCTCCCCACTTAAGCCCACCCATTGGCTTCCCTCGTTCCTCGGGATGACAATCATACTTTATGGAATTACAAATGTTCTTGTCACCCTGAGCTTGTCGAAGGGGGCACATTGGCTAATTAACCCTACTTCCCTTAAAAAGAAAAGGCCCTTTCTTCCGTACCTTTACTCCTTCAAACAGCAACCTCCATGATCCCCCAAAAACGCCACTCCTCCCTCCAACCTCTTTCCCGCGAACACCACCAGGCACTATTGCTTTGCTGGAAATTCAGGCAGGGGTTCCATAAGGGCGTGGAACCGGAGCGGATGAAGAAGTACGCAGACTGGTTCTGGACAGCTTACCTGGCACCACATTTTAAAGCCGAAGAAGAAGTCTTTTTCCCTATCCTCGCCAAGGAACATCCGGGCATCATCAAAGCAGTAAAGCAACATAAAGATTTAAAAGCGATGTTTCATTCCACAGACAGCGACATCGCCTATACCCTTCGCCAGATCGCTTTTGAACTGGAACAACATATCCGCTTTGAAGAAAGAGACCTGTTCAACGATATCCAGGAAGCAGCCACCCCGGCACAACTGGAAGAACTGGCGAAACTGCATACCGAAGAAAAATTTGAGGAAAATATTGAGGATATGTTCTGGGTAGAAGAGACTGAGGAGAAGAAGGAATTAAAGTCAGCAGCGAAGAAGGAAATAGAGAACAGGGTATCGAATACAGGGGCAGGTAGAAGGGAGAGGAAAACGGTAAGACCGGAGAACAGGAGGAAGTAGTCGGTAGTCGGCAGTTGGCAGTTGGCAGTCGGCAACCCTTTCTAAAGAAGTTGTATTAGCTGACAGAAGTATAATATCAGGTTTCGGGTTGCGAGGTATGAGCCGCGAGACCTATAGTTCGAAGCGATCATTAAAACTAGCAACCTGCTTTTGCCGGCAGGCAGGCTCATAGCTTTTTGAGACAGTACCGTTTTTCCCCGCCATAAGTCTCGCAGCTCATACCTCGCAGCTCGTAGCTTTGTCACCGTACTTCGTAATTCGTACTTACCTTTGTTTCACGATAATATCCTCCTTATGCAGTTATCCCCTATCCCGCTCGAGCCCGACAGCAGCAACCCAATCTACCAGACTGAGAACTGCCAGGCACTGATCAGTATCTATGATGAATACTACCCGAAGACAGGGTACCAGCCCCCCTGGACCGGCTATTTTATTATAAAAGACAATGAGGTCGTTGGTTCCTGCGGATTTACCAAGGCCCCCGAAAATGCAGTGGTGGAAATCGCCCTCTGGACTTTTCCCGAATACGAAGGCCAGGGTATCGGCAGTTTTGCCTGTGGTGAATTAGTCAGGATGGCCCAGGAAGCCGATCCCTCTGTAAGACTTACCGCCAAGACAGCCCCTAACGAAAATCCTTCGGTAACGATATTGAAAAAATATCAGTTTGAAAAAGCCGGAGTGGTAGAGGATGAAGAGATCGGGGAAGCGTGGTTGTGGAGCCGGTAGAGAAAGTACGAGGTACGAAGTACGAAGTACGAGGTACGAGGTATGAGGTATGAGACTTAAAGCAGGATGATGCTTAAAGTCTGGAAACACAACAACTCCGACAATACAAGATTCCTCCTGCGTCGGGATTGAAATACACGATCATTAGATACTCGTCTTATCCCGTTAAAACACCCTTTCCCCCCTATTATATCAAGGTTAATTTTAAAACTGGAAACTCCGGGAATGAATATTTTTCCTTAACTTAATATTCTTTCCCTCCCTGGCCTATTTAGCAGCAAAATCCTGGTTAAGTCTGAACAGCAGAACCCTTCCGGTATCCTGAAACTATTTTTCTGCCCGGAAATAATTAAAAATTAAACCTTAAAACTTAACCAATGCGCGCCAAATCCAACCTCAAAGACGGTTACTGCATTTATGCCGTATCCGGTACCAACAGTATTTCCTTTGCTATAGATTTCCGTAATGCCACCACGAAGGGGCTCCTCGGTTTTGCCGTGGAGCGACTTAACCACTACACCGGCGACCGGAAATATATGGACGGATTCAAGGTCTTTGAAGACCTGATCAAAAAACCCAACCAGGATACAGTAGTGAGTACCTACAGTCACCCGGTACAGAGTTTTGTCTGGGATGATTTTGCCTGTTATGACAATACGGTGTACACCTATTATTTCTACCCGGTAAAAGGCAGTCCTAAAAACCCGGAAAGGGCCAAAACACCAATTGAAATCAGTATCCGTACAGAGAAACTATTCAGTGGCGGTGAACACGATATCTTCTTCAACCGGGGTGTGGCGAGCAGCCAGGCTTACCGCCGTAAATTCTTTAACCTGCCCCCGGATAAAATCACGAATCCGGCGATGAAAAAAGAAGCACTCGACTGGCTGAGCCGGAGCCTTGATGAAGCGATCCTCGGATTTATCGGCAAGGCGGAAAAAGGAGAAAGCCTGCTGGGTTGTTTTTATGAGTTTCATTATGCACCGGTAGTGACCGCTTTTGCGAAAGCGATCGGAAAAGGCGTGAAAGTGACCCTAATCGTGGATGCCAAGGAAAATGGTGGTTTTGATAAGGAGGGCAATGTGATCACCCCGTTTCCCCGGGATGCCAACCTCGAAGCACTGGCTAATGCCGGTATTTCCATAGATCCGGCTAAGGGATATGTTATTCTGCGTGAAGCTAAAAAGAATGATATCCAGCATAACAAGTTTATCATACTGCTGGACAAGAATGGCAATCCAAAAGAAGTCTGGACCGGTTCCACCAATATCTCCAATGGTGGAATTCACGGACAAACCAATGTAGGACACTGGATCCGCAATAACAAAGTAGCCGGTCAATTTAAAAAATACTGGGCCTTATTAAGTACTGATCCCGGCGGACAGGCTGGCGATGACCGCTCTGAAACACTGAGCAAGAATAATTCC
>CAZYTV010000136.1:0-11489 GCA_964650455.1 uncultured Chitinophaga sp.
CGGCAGTTCAAGTCTGCTCTCCGGTACTTTTAAAGGTCTCATTTTGTGAGGCCTTTTTTTATAACACTATATGATCAGTTTATCACCCAAGTCCAATCTCCTGGTGCTGCTCCGGAATTTCGACATCCAGGAAGCCTTTACGGACCAGCCGCTGCTTAAAATCCTGCTGGACCTCAAATTCCCCGTGTACCAGGAAGATTTTTGCAACTTGCCTGGGGTCCTGGCAGGACAACCACTGACTCATATCTTCATAGTCCCCATGGGCACTCATACTGCGGATGGCTCCTATATCAGCATGAACTTCATGCAGTACCCCGTAAATATTGACTTCTTTATCTCCCTTCAATAACCGTCCACCCAGTGATCTTGGCTCGCAGTATCCGGTCATGAGGATCGTATTATGACTGTTCTCGATATTATTGCTGATATGGTGCTTGACCCGGCCCGCATCAGCCATGCCGCTGGCAGATATAATGACCATGGGACCATCCTGGAAATTGAGCAGTTTGGATTGCTCCACCGTCTTGATAAATTTCAGGCCTTCAAACTGGAAGGGGTCAGCATCGGTCTTCATGATCTTTTGGATCGTTTTGTTGAAATACTCAGGGTATTTTTTCATGATCTCTGTTGCTTCAATACTGAGCGGACTATCCAGGTAATATTCGACAGCCGGCAACCGGTTCTCCAGTTCGAGCTGATTGAGCGAATACAGGATTTCCTGGGTACGTCCCACACTGAAAGCCGCCATGATCAGTTTGCCCCTTTTTTGCACACAGGCTTTTTCGATCCACTCCAGCAGCATATCAGGAGTCGTCACATGCATATCATGCAGGCTGTTTCCATAGGTCGACTCCATAATGATATAATCCGCCTGCGGAAAGGATTCGGGTGATTTTAAAATAGCATCCCGGTAACGGCCAAGGTCCCCGCTGAACGTGATACAGGTCTCTTTGTTATTCTCGTTTATTCGCAGGTTCACACAGGTACTTCCAATGATATGACCGGCATCGGTAAACATGGCCTGTACCCCATCCAGCACATCAAACCAAACTCCATACGCTGCTTCTGCCAGGAAGCCAATGGCTTTCGCCGCATCTTCCGCAGTATATAACGGCCGCAGGTATGGCTGCCCCATGGCCGCCCGTCGTTTATTGGTGTATTTTATCTCATCCTCCTGTATCTCTGCTGAATCGGCCAGCAATACTGACGCCAGTTCACTGGTGCCATGAGTACAGTAAATCTTTCCGGCAAAGCCCTCCTTAATCAATTTGGGAATTAATCCGCTATGGTCAATATGCGCATGTGAGAGAATCATGACATCGATCTCCCGCGGTTCAAATCCAAAATCCCGGTTCAGCATATCTGTCTCCTTGCCCAGTCCCTGGAACATACCACAATCCAGCAGGATTTTCTTCCCGCTTTTCAACGTGATCACATGTTTGGAACCAGTTACGGTGCGCGCCGCGCCATGAAATGAAATTTTCATATTTTTTCTTTAAAAGATTCAATTATTCTTTTAACAGTTGTTAGCTGTTCGTTGTTAGGAAACAGCCCCAACTATTGAGATGCCGGATGCCAGTTGCCTGATGCCAGTAAACAGCCCCTCCTAAGGGAGTAGCGAATTTAAAATCTGCTTCTTCTTTTCCTTATACGAAGAGCGATGATCTTGTCATCCTGAGTAGAGGCTTATGAAAAAATTCAGGGCCGGGGGACAATATTCTGCGTCGCATCGAAGGATCGTACTTTAAACGACCATGTAACAAAAAACTCCGCCACCACTTCCCCGGCCTTATTCGTTCCAACAGACCGGGCTCTTACCGTCCTGGCTTCTCCCGTAGCAACACATTCATCTATGGCATTACGAAACAGGTCACCATCCTCACAAACAAAACCGGAACGGTCCGTGGCTTTCTTAAAATACTCCGACTCCACTTTTACCACCAGCATCGAAACTGTTGGTTGCCGCTTGTGAATTTCTGCAAGCGCCAGTACTCCCGTACTCATTTCAGCAGCCATACTCAGGCAGGCAAAATAGGTGGAACGAAACGGGTTTTGCGATAACCACTTATAGGGCACCGTTACCACTGCTTTTTGCCCGTCCATATCCCGCACCCTGACTCCGGCTATAAAAGCAGCCGGTAATTTCAGCAACAGGAACAACCTGAACTTCAGCGGGTGTTTTACCAAACGGACAAATTCGGGCCGGCGTGGATTCATTCCTACTGGTTATTGTTTATCAAATGCCACAATCATGGCTACTGCCTTATTATCGTTGGCGTCCACTTTAAAATAAATGGTACCATCAGTGGTATTATTATACCGGGCGGAGCGGATCTGGATACTGCGCAGCGCTTCATTTACTTTGCCGGCATAATTCGGCTGTGAACTGTTACTGATGGCCTGGTTCAACTGGTTATAATTCAGTTCGTCCTTACTGACCACAATGGCTATATAATCCCGGCTGCCGATGCTATCCGCTTCGAGCGACTGCGCCTTGGGAAATAACCGATACCCCGTAATGCCGCAATAGGGTGAATGTTTGGAAACCGTCTCTCCCTGCTTGAGGTAAGGAAAAAGCACAAAACTTTTTCCATCCACCTCCTGTCCGAATATATAGATATAACACTCGGTCTCGTTTTTAATTTCCATTTTGAAACGGGTACCCACCGCAATCGGCGAAACGG
Source organism: uncultured Chitinophaga sp. (assembly GCA_964650455.1). Classification (GTDB taxonomy): domain Bacteria; phylum Bacteroidota; class Bacteroidia; order Chitinophagales; family Chitinophagaceae; genus JJ008. The sequence goes on from CAZYTV010000136.1 coordinate 2,685, forward strand.
TCTGGAATGTATTACCCCCGGATGACCGCAATTGAATATACTCTTTATTAGCATTGTTGACCAGGCCAATTGAACACTCCAGGGGAATATTCGAAACGGCATTCCGTTTGGGTAGCGGATCGATCCCATAAGCTTCACGAACATATTTTCTGAAATCGCCATATCGCACCCAGCCCACTCCCTCTTTTCCCCACTCAGGCCCCCAGCTGTTCATGATCTGGAAAGCCCCGCCGAATTTGCGGTCATCATACCCGATCACACACATGGCGTGACCGCCCATGCCCATCTGGGAAGCATCCATCCCACTGGGCTGCCAGAGTTCTTTACCCATCATATCCTGCATAAAACTCTGTCCCACCATCATCCCGATCGCCACCGGAGCATCTTTGGCCAGGTGTTCTTTAATTCCACGCACACTGATCTCATTGATATTATCCCCATTGGTAATCCGGGTAAAGCCATGAATCACATTCTGCCGTCCCAGTTGCACTTCCGTAGAGTTGGGTGCCCGCTCACAATCCTGGTCATTATACGGGTATTGCTGCAATGCCACGCCCCCGTTCTTCTGCATGGCTTCCATAGCCCTTTGCAGGTAGGAACCCTGGCAGCCTTCTAGCCGGATCTGGTTGTACAGGTAAGAAGGACTAAATACAATCTGGTTGGGATCGGCCCCGCTTGCCGCAGCAGTCAGAATCGTTTGTGCGGCATAAGCACAGCTCCAGGCCACACAACTGCCCTGCTGGCCCTGGTTGCTCCGGTCCGGAGCAAACCGAAGCAGGGATACTGCTTCCGGAAGCGGATTTTTGGTATTATCGTCTTCCAGTCCTTCATATACTGATGCTTTATTAAACTCGGCCGGGTTGAAATTGTAGCCACTTTGTGAGAATTGAGAAATTACCTGTGCCACATTACACCCACCGCTCTTACCAAGCAGGAAATAAGCACCAACGCCAAGTACCAGGAGTACGATAATTCCTTTTCCTTTAAATAATCCAAGGAGCATTGGCAGCAGTGAAAAAAGCCCGCCGCCACCTCCGCCGGGAATATTGGGCCGGTTACCGCCACCACCACCACTATCATCGGATTGGTTAGGATCTACCGGGTCATCAGTCATTCGGATAGGCATAGAAATCAGTTTTAAAGTTGATATGTTATTTTAAAAGTAACGAGAATACAGCTAAAAATTAACCCTGCATTATAACTTAATATGAATTATTTTTCCACCGGCTGCAACGAATCTGCCGCTTATTCGTCAATTTTGAGTACCCGGAAATGCTAAACCTCCTCACGACTATGTTACGTAAATTTTTATTCCTCCTCGCCTGCATATGGTCTATTCCTTTTTATTTAACGGCACAGACTGTGGATGGCAAAGTAAAGTTGCAACAGGCCCAGCAAATTGAAATCACACTGGAAACCAAAACCACCATTGCCCAGCAGGCAATGGGGCAATCGATCGATTTTAATGTGGATGCCGGATGCCTGCACCTGTATCATGTAACGAACACCACAGAGGACAATCACAGCCTGCGTCATAGCGTGAAACGGATCAGCTTTAAGTTTGACGGGATGGGACAAAAACAGGCCTTCAATTCCGATAATCCCAAAGACCTGAACGGACAAATGGGTAAACCTGTAAAAGAACTACTTGATAAAAAATATGATATGATCATTGATCCTTATGGGGCCGTGAAACTGACCATGCCTGAAAATTTACCCAACAATACCACGGATAACCGGATGGCTATTATTTCAAGTATGATGAAAGAAGTCATGGAAGTGGTGCAACCCCCTAAAAAAGGTAAAGCCAGTTTCTTCCGGGTGATCCCTGAAAAAGAAGGCGGCGTGAAAGTGGGTGAATCCTGGACCGAATCAGGTGCCACCCTCACCGATAAATATGAAACAACCTATGTGCTTACAGCAATTACCGACAGCACGGTTCAGGTTGATTTCACCGGTACCGCCAATACCGTTACCAAAGCGGAAATGATGGGCAACGAAACCACCACCAGCCTTTCGCATAAATTATCCGGTAAAATTATCCTTGATAAGGCAACAATGATCATCAAAGAAAAAACAACCAATACAGAATCAACCGGAAACACGGAATCCACTTTTGGCAATTTACCGGTAACATCTAAAACAACGAGTGTTATAACGGTGAGTGTGAAGCCAGGGGAGTAAGGAAGAATAAAAATTAAGGAATGAGAAAGCAGAAAGCAGAGTGCTAAGTATGTTCATTCACAGAACAGGAATTTATCCTACTAATTAGCTAATTGGTTGTTTACTGCCGACTCCCGACTACTAACTTCCGATTTATCCTCCGTAGCTTTAGCGAAGGAGGACTAGATAACCTGTCCTGCCAGCAAATCACTCAACTCATCTCTCTTACGGATGAGCTTTCCCTTCCCCTCCTGCACCAGTACTTCAGCCGGTTTGAAACGGGAATTATAATGGGAAGACATTTCAAAACAATAGGCACCGGCATTCCGGAATACTAAATAATCGCCTTCACGAATCTCGGGTAGTGTACGGTTTTCGGCAAAAGTGTCGGTCTCACAGATATTACCAACCACATTGTATTCACCTAAAGCCCCTGAAGGATTTGAGATGTTTTCAATTTTATGATAGGATCCGTAAAACATGGGGCGGATCAGGTGATTCAATCCGGTGTCCACACCCGCAAAAACGGCATTTACCGCGGGTTTAAGCACATTCACTTTCGTGATAAAATAGCCACACTCACTCACGATATATTTACCCGGCTCAAACCAGACCTGCAGTTTACGGCCGTGTTTAGCTTCGTACCGATCAAACTCTTCTTTCACCTTTTTACCCAATAAAGGAATATCCGTGCCCGCTTCTCCCGGCATATACGGCACTTTAAATCCTCCACCCAGATCGATCACTTCCAGTTCGGGGAACTGCCGGGCAACCTCAAGTAATACTTCAATTCCTTTGGCAAATACATCCACATCCCTGATCTCGCTGCCGGTATGAATATGCAGGGTCCGTATAAACAGACCCGTTTCTCTGACCAGGTCCAGGACTTCGGACAGGTTCTCCAGTGGAATACCAAACTTACTGTCCGCGTGCCCGGTGGATATTTTCAGGTTACCCCCGGCCATGATATTGGGACGAAGGCGGATTCCTACCGGGTAGTTATGGCCGAATTTCCGGCCAAACTTCCGGAGATTGGAAATACTATCTATGTTGATATGTATTCCGAGACTCTGGGCTTCTTCAATTTCTTCGAAAGAAACGTTATTGGATGTATACAATACATTTTTCGGATCAAACCCGGCATAAAGTGCCAGCTTTGCTTCGTTCACCGAGCTGCAGTCCACATTACAACCAATACTGTTAACATAACGAAGTATATTGATATTGGTCAATGCTTTGGCCGCATAGAAAAAACGTACATTGGCTCCGCTGAAAGCCTCCAGCAGATTCATGTACTGTTCTTTTATTCTTTCCGCATGATATACATAGAGAGGAGTTCCGTATTCACGGGCCAGTGCTGACAGTTGTTCGTGTGAGAGTTCAGTCGCCATAGAGGCGAAGATAAAAAAACAACCGGCTCAGTAGTGTACGGAGCCGGTTTATAAATTTGGACTATTAATAGGGATCAGCTTTCCTCCCCTTCTCCGGGATCGTCGTTGATCACCAGTTCGCCCCCTTCGGTAACCGCCAGTGCGGTCGGGCCTTCATTTTCTTCAGATTTATCAGTCAGTTCCTCCTCATCAGTAATCTGTAGCTCTTTCATGACTGTGGGCTCCACCAGTTGTTCAGCCAGTACTTCCCTGATTTTTGGCAAGTCGTCAGCGGAGTTGATTCCGAAATAATCCATGAAGTTTTTGGAGGTACAATATACCAGGGGATGACCGGGCATTTTCTCATTCCGGCCTGTAATGATAATCAGTTCTTTTTCAAGTAATTTCTGTACTGCATAATCAGAACTGACCCCACGGATGGCTTCAATCTCACCCTTGGTGACCGGTTGTTTATATGCAATGATGGCCAGGGTTTCCATGGAAGCCGCAGACAGGCGTTTCAGGAATTTATCCCCATTCAGTTGGGCAATGGTTTTATGAAATTCTTTCTTGGTCAGGAACTGCCAGCCACCACCGCTTTGTTTTAATTCAAATGGATAAAACTCGGAAGCATATTTTTCCCGTATACCGTCAATGGCTGATTCGGCCTGGTCGAGTAGAATTTTCTCTTCCATGAAACCAAACGCATTATTGATCAGTTCAGTCACCTCCATGGTTGTAAGCGGTTTGTCACTGGCAAAAATCAGTGCTTCAATATGGGGTATGAGATTATCGATAGTCATAGTAAATAGTCAAATTGATCAAATCAAACGGCACCTTTTCAGCCCCGTAAAAAAGTAAAACGGAGTGGCAAGATAACTATAGACGGGGATTTGCTATGCACAGTTTATTCACAATTATTTGGAAGGGCGAGAGGCAAGAAGTAAGAGGCGAGTAGGGAACAGCCGATTACGTAAAACGAGATGGGGGAAGGTTAAGATGGTCATTCCTAGAAGAGGCTGCTGACTGCCGCCTAAAAAAACCCGGCCTACTTTCATAAACCGGGTCTTCTTTATCTCGTACTTCGTACTTCTAACTTCGTACTTTTTCTTAGCCTTGTAAAGCCGCCGCTCCGCTCACAATCTCCGTCAGCTCGGTGGTAATGGTTGCCTGGCGGGCCCTGTTGTAGGAAATCTTCAGGGAACGCAGCATTTCATTCGCATTTTCGCTGGCCTTATCCATCGCAGTCATACGGGCTCCATGTTCAGAAGCATTGGAATCCAGTACGGCTTTAAATAACTGGGTATTCAGAATCTTTGGCATCAGTTCGGCAATCAGTAATTCCTTAGAAGGATCGTATATAAAATCCGCTTTTGCAGCACCGGCCTTTGTTTCTATTTTGGGAATCGGCAGGAATCGCTCTACGACAAAACGCTGGGTAGCCGCGTTTTTAAACTGACTATAAACCAGTTCCACCACATCAAATTCCTTATTGATAAAAGCAGTACGGGCAGCCTGTGCTGCTTTCTGTACGTTTTCAAAACTCAGGTTCAGGAAAATGTCCCGGTATGCATCATTGGTTTTGCAATTATTCTTAAAAAAGAATTCCTGTCCTTTTTTACCAATGCTCCAAACCGTCAGATTCCCCTTCTTGTATTGCTCACTATATTTTTCAGCAATAGTTACTTTGGTCAGTTTGATTACATTGGCATTGAATGCGCCGGCCAGTCCGCGGTCACTGGTAATCACAATCATCAGCACTTTTTCAACCGGGCGTTCCGTAGCCAGGGCCATACCCGATCCGGCTTCACTGTTGCTCACAATATTGCTGAGCATTTCCTGCAGTTTCTGGGCATACGGGCGCATCTGGATTATCGCATCCTGGGCACGGCGCAATTTAGCCGCACTGACCATCTTCATCGCCTTGGTGATCTGCTGGGTGCTTTGAACGGATTTGATCCGGTTACGAACCTCTTTTAACTGACCTGACATAATTGATACTTAAATTGGCCGCAAAGGTAGGGCGCGGAAGGTAAAAATCCATGCTTCTTTTTAAATTTAAAAAGCCCTGAAAACCATCCTGTTACTTACTTGTGAACATCCTTTTCTGACCAAAGGGCAGTCCGGCGCCTGAATGCGGTTCAGATTGACAAAAAAACTAGTCTTTTAAAATAAATTCACGTCGCAAAGTGTAAGAAATGGACAAACGGCCCGTTTCCTCCCCTTCCCGCTCAAGGGGAATTTCCCATTCCCTGGACAACAGTAACTGAACAGGTCCATTGACCAGCGCATTCAGATCAGCACGACTTATGTAAAGTTGATTTTCGCGGATCGTATCTAACCGGTTGATGCCTTCGCTATAAAAAGCTGTATCTGTTGCGATAACCCGTATATAATCTTCTTTTTGCAGCCCCTGCAAACGGATGACCAGGTCCTGGCGGGATAAACTGTCGCTGATCCCTTCTTCCAATACCATTGGAAAAAATTCAAAAGCCTGTTCCTGTATCAGCCGTTCATTTTGCTTTAACACAAGGGTATGCTTACCCCGGAAAGAGTCGATGGGCAGATGTGTTTCATAAAAGCCCCCTGTCCGCTTTGAACTATCCGCCTGCAGGGGAATATTATCCAGCAGGACCATGGTTCCGGCAGGAAGCAAAAAAGCATCCCCCTCTGCCTCATCACGGAAGCGTAGTAAAACCGTGAGCTTATCATCTCCTTCTTCCGCATTGATGAGATAGTCCAGGTAAAAACCATTTGGATCTGTTATCATTCCTGTTCTCCGGTCTTTTCCGCTACAGGAAAAGAGGAAAGAAAGGACCAGAAGAGGAAAATACCATTTTAATAGCCTGGACATGGAATAGCTGATTTTAAATAGGTGGGCAAGATAGTGCAAGCCTTTAAAAACAGGGTGTATGAACCGGTTTTTAACAAGATAAAAGGGACAAGATTCAGGGCTATCTGGAATATAAACTCCCAACTAAGACTTATCTTTGGCGGCCCTGCAAAACAGGTGAACACTGTCAAATTGGCTCATAAATTTTCGTAGCATCCTTTTTGACAACCCAAAACACTAACAATCAATAATATTTTAATATTACAACCATGCTTGGTTTAATTCAGAAAATTTTTGGCGGCAGTAAGTCAGAAAAAGATGTGAAAAAGGTCGAACCTTATGTAGCTAGGATCAACCAGTTTTTTTCTTCTTACCAATCCCTGAGTAACGATCAGCTCCGGGGCAAAACCGGGGAATTCCGTCAGCGTATTAAAGAACACCTGACCGGGATCGACACCGAGATCGCTGAACGCAATGCCGCTGCAGAAGCCCTTCCCTTTAATGACCTGCTGGGTAAAGATGCGGTTTACCAGGAAGTGGATAAACTGAAGAAAGACCGGGATAAAAAAATTGAAGAAGTGCTGGACGAAATTTTACCGGAAGCCTTTGCTGTGGTAAAAGAAACCGCCCGCCGCTTTAAAGAAAATACGGAGCTGGTATCCACAGCTACTGAAATGGACCGCGATCTGAGTGTAAAGAAAGATTATGTAACCATTGATGGCGATCAATCAATTTTTAAAAATTCATGGACCGCCGCTGGCGGACAAGTGACCTGGAATATGGTTCACTATGATGTACAGCTCATCGGAGGTATTGTACTTCACCAGGGAAAGATTGCTGAGATGGCAACCGGTGAAGGTAAAACCCTTGTATCCACCCTGCCTTCTTACCTCAATGCGCTTCCGGGTGAAGGGGTGCATATCGTTACGGTGAATGATTACCTGGCCCGTCGTGACCAGGAATGGAATGGTACCATTTTCGAATGGCTGGGCATTACAGTTGATTGCATCGACAAGCACCAGCCCAATAGTGAAGAAAGAAGAAAAGCTTACCTGGCGGATATCACTTACGGTACCAATAACGAATTTGGCTTTGATTACCTCCGCGACAATATGGTGCATACCCCCGAGGAAATGGTACAACGCAAGCACCATTACGCCATGGTGGATGAGGTTGACTCCGTGTTAATTGATGATGCCCGTACGCCCCTGATCATTTCGGGTCCGGTTCCGAGAGGCGAAGACCAGCAGTTTCATATACATAAACCCCGTATCCAGCAACTGGTGCAGGAACAGGAGCGTATCATACGAAATGCCCTGAATGAAGCCAAAAAGCGCTTTGCCGAAGGTGATGACGATCCAAAAGGCGGCGGACTGCATATTTTCCGCGCTTTCCGCGGATTACCCAAGTATAGCCCGGTGATCAAATTCCTGAGCGAACCGGGTGTAAAAGTGAAAATGCAGAAAGCGGAAAATTATTACCTGCAGGACCAGCAGCGCAATATGCATATTGTGGATGAGGAACTGCTTTTCCATATTGATGAAAAAAACAAATCCGTTGAACTGACCGATAAAGGACTGGCCATGATCACCCGTACCGGGGAAGATCCTGAATTCTTTGTTTTACCGGATATCGGGGTCAGACTGGCCGAAGTGGAAAAGAATACGCAGAGTGCCGAAGAAAAATTACAAATGAAGGAATCGATCCTGAATGATTATGCACAAAAAGCAGATCGTATTCATACTGTACAGCAATTACTGAAAGCCTACACGCTCTTCCAGATAGATGTAGAGTATATTATCGACAATGGCGCGATCAAGATCGTAGACGAACAAACCGGTCGTGTACTCGACGGCCGCCGTTATTCAGATGGTCTGCACCAGGCTATTGAAGCCAAGGAAAATGTGAAAATCGAAGCCGCCACACAAACCTATGCCACGATCACCCTGCAGAATTATTTCAGGATGTATCATAAACTCGGGGGTATGACTGGTACGGCCGAAACTGAAGCCGCCGAGTTGTGGAGTATTTACAAACTGGATGTGGTGAGTATACCCACGAATATCAAAATGATCCGCGACGATAAACAGGATCTCGTGTACAAAACAAAACGTGAAAAGTATAAATCAGTCATCGATGAGATCGAAGTCCTCCGGAATGCCGGTCGCCCCTGTCTCGTAGGTACCACTTCGGTGGAAGTCAGTGAACTGCTCAGCCGGATGCTGCAGCAGAAAAAGATCCCGCACAATGTACTAAACGCCAAACAACACGCCCGTGAAGCACAGGTGGTGGCGGAAGCCGGCTTACCCGGTGCCGTTACGATTGCCACCAACATGGCGGGTCGGGGTACGGATATCAAGCTGGGAGCCGGTGTGAAAGAAGCGGGAGGATTGGCGATTATCGGTACAGAGCGTCACGAAAGCCGGCGGGTTGACCGTC
>CAZYTV010000137.1:0-5360 GCA_964650455.1 uncultured Chitinophaga sp.
CTGTTATCAATCGGGCTATACTCAACCGGCAGTATGCAACGGTGAATACGGAGCAGGCCATTTTACAATTAAAAAAACCGGGTACAATGACCCGGTTTAACCATTCACGGCTTTTCAATATTACTGACGTAATTGTATTACACCAAGCTCTGTGTCTTGACCCCGTTCTACCTGGATATTATTGATAAGGGTATCCTGGTAACCATTAATACCATCAATTAATAAACTGTATGTACCGGGTCTTAAACCCCGGATCTTGAATTCACCTTCGCTCCAGGGACGGGCATAGGCTGTATCGGTCGCATTAAACGCTTTAATCAGGTTATGGGCACGAACCGGCCTTACTTTGCCTTCGATTTCACCAAAGCTATGACGGCTAAATGGCTTTAAGTAAGGACGCATCCAGTATTGCCCGCCGGTAAAACGAATGGAACGGGCCAGGTCAAAGTCCAGGTAAAGCTGGAAATTATTAGAAGATATAGAGTCCAGGTGATCCCGGCCGACATTGACAAAAATGTATTGCTGATTATTTATCAGACTGATCGGATAGGTGACACTGTCAACCATCAAACTGTTATTAGTGCCCAGTGTAAACTTAATCCGCTCAATTTTTCCATTGATCACGAAGCCACTTGCCAGCAGGGTGTCAACGCCATTGCGCAGGGCCAGGAGATCATAAATACCCGGATTGATTGCCAGGGTATCCCAGTATTCACAACGATTACTGAGTGAATCGTGGTCATCATCACAGCCCGGGCCATTGTGGTGATCATCATCCCCGTTCCGGCGGCAGGTATCCACTTTTACCGCAATACTTTGTATATCTACCCATACATGCTGAAAATCCAGGGGACCATCGGTCAGGTAAATGGATAATTTTGCCTTCCCCTCGGGTACCCCGTTCAGGTTAGCTTCTTTCTGACAGGAATATAAAAAGAGCAGGGAGCCTGCCAGTACTACAAAGACCGGCGCAAAACGGCCAAACACATTTTTCATACTAATCATTTTTTTAGGGTTTCTGTTTAACTGTTATTGATTTGCCAAAACTGTGCCACTGCAGACTGTTTTTCATTGATTGAGCCTGATTTTATCCACAATGGTATTTCTGACAGGCGATTGTACTTGTTCAGTTGTCGGATGTCAGTTGTCGGATGTCAGGAAACAGCCCTTGATAAGAAGGTTCTTGTATAAACCTGATAAACCCTATAAACCTTCTAAACCCTTCTTTCAGTCTCCTTCTCCTTTAAGACTCTCTAAACCCTTCTTTCAGCCTCCTTCTCCTTTAAGACGCCCTAAACCCTACTTTCATCCTCCTTCTCCTTTAAGACGCTCTAAACCCTTCTTTCAGCCTCCTTCTCCTTTAAGACTCTCTAAACCCTCAACCCATCATTAACATTTCCTTTCCCCTTTTCTGGCACGCTGGCATCTGCTTTGAATAGGTAATAGTATCCGGACAAAAAACAATATGTACTGCAGGCTGTCCGGAACCACAGTACCTGACCTTTAAATTGAAAAACATGAAAAAAATTTTTACCCTCTTCGCAGCCCTTTTCCTGACCGCCTCTTTATTTGCAGCCGACCGTCGGCCTGTTATTAAACTCAATAATAACAACAACTATAAAGTGGTGATCGATGGCCGCTCCTATTTCGGCGACGATATTAATATCCGTCCGGATTATTTTTTACGCGGCCAGCACACTGTAAGGGTGTATGAAATGAAACGGGGCTATTATGGCCGTTCCGAACGCCTGATCGATGCCACCACTTTCTTTATTGACCGTGATGATGTCCTGATCCGTATTGACCGATTTGGAAGGATTATGGTCCGTGAAGACAGAAAAGTCAAATGGAACAACGGTAATGGCAAAAATCACCGGGATGATGATGACGACCGGTACGACAGACCTACGCGCAGATTCTGATAACAGGAATTCAGCAGTTAATGATAAAAAGCCGCCTGGCAGTTCAGGCGGCTTTTTTATTTATATACCTGGTTAGTTGAGAGTTTAGAGGTTTGGCGTTTAGAGGAACATTGCCATCATTAGCAGAGAATCTGTGTATCTGAAGGGTAACCACTTATTTCTTTTAAGTAGCTTATGAAAAGAGCTATTTAACGCAGTCAGAAATTACTTTTGTTTTTAAACCGCTATTTTTAGGGTGAAAGAATAATTATGAGATCATTCCTGACAACAGTTATCGGACTTTTACTAGTAAGTGCCTGTACAATTAATGAGCATGAAAAAGGAGAAAAAAAGGAAGACCTGGCCAACGAGCAGGTTTTCAGATCCGGATTAACGGAAGATACCGCCTGCCTGCTCTCCCAGGTGGCTTATTGCACCAATATTGCCGGTTCACTAACACAGTATATGCCGGGCTGGACTTTAATATGGGAGGGCAAAGAAGCGAACGGCAATCATGCTTTTGTCGCAGCCAATGGCCGCGATTTTGCCCTGGCCATACGAGGTTCACTGATCAATTTCAGCTGGGCGGCTTTTCAGAACTGGATCTACCAGGACCTGCATGTTACTTCACAGGAAGACTGGCCTTATGCCCCCGACAGCCTTGAAGCCCGGGTTTCCGCAGGAGCTTTCACCGGCTGGCAAAACCTTTCTTCCATGACCGATTTAAAAAATGGGCGTTTACTGCTTCCCGTACTGGATTCAATACTGGAAAGCGGGGCGCCGGTTTTAATTACCGGGCATAGCCTTGGAGGCAACCTGGCTACTGTTTACGGATCTTATTTAGTGGAGACCCGGATAAAGAAAGGGAAAATGAAAGATCAGATAAATGTGATCACATTTGCCGCACCTGCTGCCGGTAATGAAGGTTTTGCCGATGATTTTAATAAGAAATTTCCTCAATCCATCCGGGTAGAAAACAGGAATGATATTGTCCCCAAATTCCCCTCCGCTTCCGGCATTGCCGCCCTGGGCGAATTATACAACGATTCCTTGTCAGCCACCCGTATTGAAGTGGGGTACAAAAATCTTCAGGTACCCCTGTCCCGTGTTTTCAGTTTATTAAAAACGAGTTTCTCGGTACTTGAATTCACCAGCGGCATCAGTCCTTATGAGCAAACAAACGGAAGGGGTAAACAGATCAGCCTGCCTTTATCAGGTAAAAATGCAGGGCAGGAAATCCTGAACTGGTTAAATGAAGCCGGATATCAGCATAGTGTGGCCCGCTATGCGGAGTTTGAAAAAGTACCGGTTCTTACCTGCGATTGATCTGCATCCATTATTTTGGCAATTTCAGGGAAAACCGTAATTTACCTTAAAGCTTGCCGAATATGAACACCTCTGCCAACAATGAATTATTGCAACTGGTCAGTTCTCTTTACAAAGAAGGGTATAATATGGATCAGATCACCCTTCAATTAAAAGAAAAAGGGACACCGGAGAATTTGTTCCAGGAAGCGATGTGTCACCTGAAACAATTACGGTTATCGCGTAAAAGAAGCACTGGTTTTGCCTGTTGCGGTATCGGGGTGGCCCTGTTAGTGGTGGGTTGTATGCTCACCATACTATTATACAGCAGCGGCGGTGATATCAAATGGGCCATGTATGGTCTGACCACACTTGGTGTTATTTTCGCCATGAAGGGGCTGGTGGATATAATGGGTTGGTAAATTTTCAGGAAACAAATGTCAAAACAGCTTAATTGGGGTTTACCACAACCGAAACGGTAGTTCCCCTGCCGGGCATACTCTCGATCCGGCATTCTCCGCCTACCAGCAAAGAACGTTCCCGCATGCCCAAAAGACCGAGGGTCCGTTTACCGGAAACGGAACTGGTATCAAATCCAATTCCATTGTCAGTAATTTTTAAACAGATTAGTTCTCCGTCCCTTTTCAATTCCACCAGCACCGACGTAGCGGCAGCATGCCGGATCACATTGGTCACTGATTCCTGGAAGATGCGGAAAAAGGCCGTGCGTATCTTATCCGGCATGATATATTCTTCATCTTCATGATGGAATTCGGTCTTCAGATTGGCTCTCCTGCCAAAATCAGCCAGGTACCAATCAATCGTTGCCACCAGCCCCAGGTCATCCAGCATACTGGGACGCAAACTGGTAGACATCCTCCTTACTGTTTTTACAGCCCGGTCAAGCAGGTTGGATATATCCGAAAATTTATCGGTCAGTATTTTATTATCGGCCAGGTTCAGTCTTGATTCCAGCCAGGAGAAATCAATCTTTAATACGGTCAGTTGCTGCCCCAGTTCATCATGGATTTCCCGGGCAATGGCCGATCGCTCTTCTTCCCGGATATCCTGAAGATGGGCAGATAATTCCCGGTATTGCTGCTCACTATTCCGAAGTGCCATTTCATTCCGCTTTTCACCGATCGCAAAAGCCACTTCCCGGGCAATGGTCTGCATGAGTTGTGATTCTTCTTCAGTAAACTGATGCGTTTGATTAAAATATACCATGAATTTTCCGAGCAGGCGGTTCATGTAAATCAATGGGATAAAACCAAGTGCCTTAATTCCCTCCTCCCTGATGACCGGCAGCAACCCACTGAGTGAGGGTTCTGCAGCCGCATCCGGAACAAAAATGGGCAAAGGATTCACCGCATCCGGTTTCCAGGGTGAGTGACCGGCTGCATTCATCTGGTATTTTTCCGAAAGTCCGTATGATGCTTTGAACTGCATCATACCATCCTCGTCTAACTGTAAAACAGAAACACGGTCTGCCCTGATAGTCGATAGTAATCCATCCAGGGCCAGTTTATAAATATCTTCCAGTTGATTGGCCTTGCTCACTGCATCAGAAAGATTAGAGATGAGCTGAAGCTGATCATACTTACGCTGCAGTTTTTCCTTTGCAATCTTACGTTCAGCTATATCAATTCCATTGGCAATGACCATTTCCTTATCACCCAGTTTTACCAGGAATCCTGTAAAATAAAACGGATGCAGCCGGCCTTCTTTATCTTTCAGTAAAATCTCCGCCTCGCCTTTGCCATTTTGAATAGTTTCAGCCAGCTTTTGCAGGGCCAGTTCCCGATCATCTTCAAAAATGAGTTCCTGGTACTTCATATCCGCCATTTCCTCGCGTGTGTATCCCGTTATTTCCTGCATTCGTGTATTCCAGCGTCTTATTTTACCGGCCGACACATCGAACATAAAAAACACCACCGGTAAATTATCGATAATACTGTCCGACAAATAACGGGTTTTCTTCTGTTCGGACAGATCAAGAAAAGAACCAAAAAGATAAGCGGGGTTATTGTGTTTATCCGGTACAATATTACCGGAATAGGCCACCGGGAAAGTACTACCGTTCAGTCTTTTTCCCATGCACTCCCCATATTCTATAGCCCGATCACGTATACCCGGTAATATGTCAAACACCTG
>CAZYTV010000137.1:5370-11467 GCA_964650455.1 uncultured Chitinophaga sp.
CCCCGGATGGCATTTACGGCCGGCCCGCCCAAGAAAAACCTGGTTGCCTTCAAACATGTCACTGGTGTTCCGGCCCAAAAGTTCCTGTTCATTGACGGCCCCCCACATATTACATAAAGCCTTATTAACATAGATAATCCGGCCATCCAGGTCGGTGATGCCCATACCACTGATCGAACTGGAAATCGCATGTTCTTTCATCCGCAGCTCTTTCCGGATCTTCGCATTTTCCGTTACATCAGTTGCCAGTGCCATTATATTACCATCCGGCAACATGAGCGAATTCAGTTCAATGAGGTATGCCTCCCCGTCTTTACGTTTTATACGGCGGTAATCAATTGCGGTATCCCCGTTTTTCATCAGGTCAAAACGGAGTGGTCTTTTTTTCAGGTCTTCTTTAAGAAAGAGATCATACAGGCCGAGGTGCCTGAATTCTTCGGGAGTATAACCAAGATGCCTGCAGGCCCCTTCATTAAATTCGAGGATTTTACCTCCGGGGTCATAAATGATACAACCGTCTGAGGCAAGCCGGACGAGACTTTCGTATTTTTCTTTAAAATCAGACATGCTAATCAAATTCCCTTAACCGACAATGAATGTCAGTACGTTTAAAGATAATTAAAATTAAACAGGGTTACAGAAAGGCCGGAAGAATTAGAGTACAATTTCGGAAATTCAGTGTTTACACTTGGTTCGGATAATGGGTTAGCCTCTGAATACTAACCTGCCGGGGAATAACAGAAGTAGAAAAACAATTGCGCGACCATCAGCTTATCACATAAGTATATGACGCAACATAGATTATGCCGGGACAACCGTCAACATAACGGTCCATTCCCATATTGCATGGGAAATGCAGCCGGAAGATTACTGGAAATCCGTTGGGAGTAAATTCAGAGGATAGTAAACCTTTCCCTGTTCTCCCCCACGATCAGCCAGTATACACCATCTCTCATTCCGCCTGTACTGAGGGACAATTCCCTGTCCCGGTCTGTAATCCTCCCCCTCCGGATCAGTTGACCGGAATCATTTGTAATCTGGTAGGATTCAGCAACGACAGGGTTCGCTGAGAAAAATACGGTAATGCTTGCATTTAGAGGAGCCGGGTTGGGACTCACCTGGAAACGATTGTAGTCTTTCATGTAATCAGTGTCTTAACCGGGTTGGTGAAACCCAAAAGGATATATGGTGCTTCCATTATAGAACAAAAAAAATGCCATGCAGCACGCTATGTTAATTACACCCGGCAAATGTGAATATCTTCATTGGCGATTTATGTATAATTAACAGAAAGGATGAAGAACTACGAATGGAGTATGGGCAATTCCACATGGAAAACAGTCCCGGCCCCTTGCTCGGTTTCAAACCAGATATGCCCTTTGGCCTGCTCTACAATGCCTTTACACATGGCCAGGCCAAGCCCGGTACCGGAGGATTTAGTGGTGAAATTGGGTACAAAGATCCTTTCCTGCATGTCCGGAGGTATCCCTTCCCCATTGTCACGGATACTGATGAGAATGGTATCGATCCCTTTTTTTTCATTGACAATAATATGGCAATGACCTTTTTCACTACAGGCTTCCACCGCATTGGCAAAAAGATTGGTGAATAACCGGTTCATCTGCGTCTTATCGGCCTGCAACATGACGTGGCCGTCAGCCATATTCCATGCAAAACTCACATGCTCGTTCGCAGCATAGAGTTCTTTCAGTGAGAAAATCACTTCATGCAGATCAAATAATGTGGAATTCGTGCTTCCGATATTGGCAAACTGGGAGAAATCTGCCGCAATTTTTGATAAGTGATCGATCTGTTCCACCAGTGTATTGGCCACACTCGCTGATAGTTCCTTCACATTCTCCTGGTTGTTATTGATCGCCTTCTGCAGGTACTGAATACTCAGTTTCATCGGGGTCAGTGGATTCTTGATCTCATGTGCCACCTGCCGGGCCATTTCCCGCCAGGCACCTTCCCGTTCACTCTTGGCCAGGGCGGTAGCACTCTCACCGAGTTTGGCCACCATTTTATTATATTCCTGCACCAGTTCACCGATCTCATCATTCCGGTTCCAGATAATCGCTTCATTCATCTTGCCCAGGTTCACCTCTTTCATTTTATCGCTGATCAGCGAAAACGAATCGGTAATCCGGTTCGTGATAAATACGGCAATCAGACCGGCAATCAGGAAAATAAAAGCATTCAGGTTGATGATGGTGACGAGGAAATTCGAAATCTCCTTTTCGAGTTCCGGCTGTGAAGTAAAATAAGGAATATTGATATACGCATAGGCCTGGCCTTCGTCATCCCGCACCGGGCTGTACATACTATAAAATGAAAAGGTGCCCACTTTTTCCTTCTGGAGGTAAAGTACCTTCCGCATTTTCTCCAGGTGATAATAAGCCACAGGGTCCATCTTTTTACTGAGCACCCCTTTGTTATAAACGTTCCCTTCGGAAGACACCTGCAGGTTCCCCGATAAATCATACACATTCACATCCACACCATGAATATCCGAGACTTCATCCACCAGTCCCTGCAGCCCGGTATTCGAAACCGAATCATAGATTTTGATTACATCATCAAACGTCGTATGATCTGCCATTTTTTTCTGCATCTCATTCACCATGATCTTCATGGTCCGGCTCAGTTTATCCCCGTTATTCTGCTCATACCGGCTGATAAACGATGAAACAGTGGCAAAAAAGATGACCACAAAAGAAAATACACTGATAAATATAAATGTGCTGTGGATCTGTTTGCGGATGGTCAGCTGCAGCATCTTGCGGATCCCGATACCACTGAGCCCGGTACGAAAAAAGAAACCCAGTAATTGAACCACAGCTACTATAAAAAGGAAAGAACAGAAGATATAAGAGAACAGCGTGATGGCCTCAATTAGTGTTTCTTTTTTCCGTGCAATCACCACCACTTTTTCATTGCTGGATTTGTACCAGAGTTCATTGTACTCCCCGTTCGTCTTTTGCTCAAACTCCGTTCTGGGCAATTCATCAGACTTCAGCCAGATCGGGAATGAATAGTTGCCAGGCTGGGAGATCAGCCGGCCACCGCTGTAAACCCCAATAGAATAAGTGGGTGAGTTTTCAGGATCCACTTTCTTAAATTGCCGGAATAATTCGGGAAACAGGGCTTCATTGCTGTAAATCTTCGGATTGGATACAATGAAGAACGTCCCTAACCGGTTGTTGCTGGTATCTTTCATATCACGCCGGGTGATATAATTGTATTTATCAAGGGCCGTTTCATAATAGTACAGTCCTTCCACTTCCGTTTTTTTGGCTTGTACGGTAAGAATGGTATTCAGCGATTCATAGGTAGTGGCGTCGTCATTGAAAAGGGGACGGTTGAATTCATCATATACATACAGCCGGGTATCATAGCGGTTCAGGTAACCCCGGTAGTTATCCGCAATGATACTGTCCCGGATCTGTTTACCGCTTTCCGGATCGCCGAAACGGTTAAAATTTTCCCGGAGAAAATCCGCATCCAGGTACTGAATGGCGATACTCATCAGCATTTCACTGGAACGGTCGGTACTTTGTGCCATTTTATCCGCCATCCGCTTCCGTTTTTCCCATTCCACTTTCTTATTCTCAGAAAGCATGATCACGGCAATCGATACAGAGAAAATAAAGAGCCAGGCCAGCATTCCCCCGATATTAACCCGGAGCCGGTTAAATATGCTGCTCTGCCGCTGGATGAGCCAGGTATAAACCAGTAACCAGCACAGCACCGGCAGGTAAAACAATACCTGCGGGTGACCGGAGCGGGTGGTCAGGTAGATCAGTCCCACAAAACCTATGGAAAAATAGATCAGGTAATCACGACCGGCAAAAAGCGGAAAGATAAACCGGTATAACAATTGTGACAGGTAATAATAGGAAATCGATAAGCAGGCGAGTACCACAAAGCCCGCTACCGTATAACGGTCCAGGCCAAAGAAATTGGTCACATCAAAAGATATTTTTGAATCAGCCACCATGCTGCGTACCACGTTAGCCAGAATAAAACTGGAGAAGATCAGAAATACTATGGATACGACGCCAGGAATCCAGCGCCACTTTGCAGGCATTGATTCAAAAGGATGTTCCCGCTCCCTCATTTTATACCAGGCGAATAGTACCACCCAGCAAAGCAGGGATGCGTTGATCAGTAAGTCGCCCAGTGATCGTTGTATCGGATCAGATCCGTAAATCACAGGATTAAAGAGTTCAAACTGACGCAGGTTCAGCAATAACGGGAAAATATAGGTCATGCCCCTGATCACTGCCAGCGCTAATAAAAGTAAACCGATCGCTTTCCAGGGTCCGATCCGCCGGGCCAGGTTTTCGGCCCCCAGGTGAATAAACAATAAGAGAAACAGTAAACCGGCAAAACGAAGCCAGATAGTCAGACTATCATTAAAAGGAACCGCTACTACCGTTCTCTTTTCCAGGTAAAACAATATTTTACCAGATAGTGTACTGACCGGAAAATCGGTGGCCTTATCACTGATCCGTACCCGTTTGGCGGCATCTTCACTGAAAATAAATTGCTGCGGAAGATAATCGGTCTCAATAAAAAACTCAGACCAGACCGGTATCATCGCGAAAGCCAGGTCAGCCCCTGCCCCATCAATCGTTTTCTTGATGACGTAATACCAGCCGTTGGAGAGTTGGGTAAAATATTCACCATCCGCTGCTGTAAACATTTCCGGCGGCGGCACGATCAACTGATCACCCCAACGCAACATTCTGATTTCCCCAAAGTCTGCCGTTTCGTAGAGGAAAATGCCATATTTTTTAGAAGTAAAGTTCTCCAGTTCGGAGTAGGTCTCGGTTTTATGCGCCAGCCTTTCCACCAGGGCTGCATTCTTCAGGAAATCAGTAAAATCCTGTTGCTGGGCCCGGATAAACTTTTCCGCCACAGCCGCTTCCCTGGCAACTGAAGTACGGCTGGAATAAAGTTTATTGAAAAGAAATGACAAGGCAAACAGCAATACCGCCAAAGCCAGGAAGATAGATTTACCCCATTTAATATTTTTTGAAGCGGGCTTCACTTATTCGGTTCGTTGTTTTTTAATCCTGTTCCAGATGGCATCCATTTCCTGAAGACTCATTTCATTGAGGTTTTTACCGCCTTCCATCGCAATTTTTTCCATACTGGTAAACCGGTGGATAAATTTTTTATTGGTGCGTTCAAGTGCATTTTCGGCATCAACCCGCAAAAACCGTGCGTAATTGATCAGTGAAAAAATCAGGTCTCCGAACTCTTCTTCGGTTTTGTCCTGGCTGCCACTCAGCATGGCTTCCCGGAGCTCCTGCATTTCCTCTTCCACTTTTTCCCAAACCTGTTCCTTATTATCCCACTCAAATCCCACTTGTTTGGCTTTTTCCTGGAGCCGCATGGCTTTTACGGTGGCGGGAAGTGAAACCGGCACCCCTCCCAGCACGGAAGTTTTGCCTTCTTTCAGCTTTAGTTTCTCCCAGTTCCGTTTCACTTCCTCATCATCTTCCACTTTAACATCGCCATAAATATGCGGATGGCGGTACACCAGCTTATCACAGATGCCATCAATCATTTCCGCCAGGCCGAATTGATTTTGCTCGGCTCCGATTTTAGCATAGAAAACAATATGCAGTAACAGGTCACCCAGCTCTTCCCGTATACCGGCCCAGTCATTCTCCGTAATAGCATCAGCCAGTTCATAGGTTTCTTCGATGGTCATCTGCCGCAGGGACTGTATGGTTTGTTTCCGGTCCCAGGGACATTTCTCCCGGAGATCATTCATGATATTCACGAGGCGGGTAAATGCGGCTTCAGCGTTTGGACTCATATAATCAGATTGAAAAAACGGAAAAAATCAGGAACAGGAAGAAAAGGAAAACGAGTGATAAAAAGGCGCCCAGGTTCAGCAATAAAAACTTCACCATTGTTTTAAAAAACCGCTGCCCGTAAAACCGCCTCATGGAGATAAACAAATATACTCCTCCGGATAAAAATAAAAGTACCGATACCATTTCGAAAATGCCCCAGCCCGTCAGGTCTGACAGCTTATTAAAACCAAACACGAACAATAAGAGGAAAAAAGAAAAGATAT
>CAZYTV010000138.1:0-11396 GCA_964650455.1 uncultured Chitinophaga sp.
GAGGGGAAGGCAAAAAGATAACCTACGACAAAATGGAATACTTAGTAAAAGACGTGAAACTTGAATTAAAATATGAACCAGGCAAAGGTGCCTGGACATATCACATTCAAATTCCTAACACAAAACATATTGCAGGAAAATGGGGTTCCTTGAAAGTTTCAGGCACTATTGACAACTATAAAATTGAAAGTATAAACCTGTTTACCATTACGGGACAAGACAAACTGATTTCAATAAATGACAAAATCAGAAAAGCAATCAACAAAGGCGGTGGTGACACGGTGACTGTGACGCTTTATTTATTGACTTCAAAAGAGCGGATTACAGAAAAGGAAGTTTTAGAAACATTTAAAGAATCAGGCGTGTTAAAAACGTTCAAAAAATTATCAGAAGATGAGAGAACCGAAATCATCGGAAAAATTACTTCCCTAAAATCTGAAGACAAACAAATAAAGATGATTTTAAAATTCATTGACCATCTAAGCAAAAGCAATGAATAAACAGACTGCTCTTGACCGCTGCTCAAAACTCAAACAGATTAGCTAAATCTTCAGGATTACAAGGATACCTGTTATGGGATCGTCAATGGGGGCGACTGAATTTAATGGCCCCCACTCCGGCCAGCCCTGCCAGGCTGGCATCATTATACAGCGGCACTTCCGGACAGATGATCCACAGCCCTTTTAACTTTTTTGAAATATTTTGGTAAAATAATTTGCGAAACCGATAAGTTGCACATATATTTGCAACCGAACAGTTTCATATAATAAGTACCGATTCATGAGAAGAGATGTTTTCCAGGCCATTGCCGACCCGACCCGCAGGGCCATAATCGCCCTGATTGCCCTGCAGGCAATGACCCCGAATGCCATTGCCGAAAACTTCAATACCACCCGTCAGGCGGTATCCAAACACCTGCGCATTCTGACCGAATGTGAACTGGTGAGACAGGAACAACAGGGCCGGGAGATATATTATTCGCTGGAGATTGAAAAAATGAAAGAGATCGATAAATGGCTGGCACAGTACCGGAAGATCTGGGAGACCCGGTTCAACCAGCTGGATCAAGTCTTAAAAACAATAAAAAACAAAAAACATGGAAAATAACCTGCTGTTTGACTTCACCGTTGACAAAGCCGCCAAAACTGTCGTGATCACCCGGGAATTTGATGCGCCTCACTCATTGGTATGGGAGGCCTTCACCACACCGGAACTGCTGGATCAATGGGTGGCCCCCAAACCCTTTACCTCCCGCACCAAATACATGGAATTCAAAGAAGGGGGTAAACGCTTCTATGCCATGGTGAGTCCGGAGGGAGAAGAACGCTGGGCGCTGCAAGAATATAAAACAATCAGTCCAAAGACGTACTTTAAAATGTACAATGCCTTTGCCGACAAAGATGGCAACACTGAACCAACAGGTTCCGAATGGGAACACAGTTTCAATGAGCAAAATGGTATTACCAAAGTCACCATCTCCATTTACAATGAATCCCTTGAACGCCTGGAACGGATTCTGGAAGGCTTCACCATTGGAATGAAAATGTCCATGGCCAATCTGGAAGAACTGCTTGCCAGTTTATCTAAATGACAGAAAAAATCAATCACCTAAATGCTACAGGTTTATGAAAGTGCAGGATCAGATCAGGGACTATATAACCAGTCAGCCAGAACCAAAACGCAGTGACATGCAGGCCTTGCACCAGCACATAATGCAGGTGTTACCAGCCTGTAAATTATGGTTCCTGAATGGAAAGAATAGTGAAGGCAAAACGGTTTCCAATCCGAATATCGGTTACGGAGCCTATACCATAAAATACGTTGACGGGAAAACAAAAGAATTTTACCAGGTTGGATTGAGTGCCAATACCACCGGCATCTCGGTCTATATAATGGGAATCGATGATAAAACTTATTTAGTCAAAACCTATGGCAAAGAATTAGGCAAGGCGAGCGTGAGCGGCTATTGCATTAAGTTCAAAATGCTGAAAGATATAAACCTTAAAATACTGGAAGCAGCCATGAAATATGGATTCCGGGCTACGGGTGAAAAAGGGTAAACTGAAGCAATAAGTATAAACTGAACATTCGTTCACCGGTCTTTCAGCATACCATTACCGGGGCACCGGTTCGAAGAAATCACCTGCCGGATGGGTGAAAATGAAGGATAACCGGACAGGCAGGACGCCGCACCTATATTTGTATATAATTATTTCCAAAAGGTATTTTCCAGCGTTTCCCTGATCGCCTGCTGATTAATTTTAACAAGGCGGAATATTCTTTTCCACCAGGAGGTACCCGGCTCTTTGGCCGTGGATGGCTTCACCATCATCAAGGGCTCCGCAACCCTGGTGGCTTCTTTTTCAACGTTACATGCATTTACTTTCATATCAAGAGGTATAATGGTTTTTGTTCCGGTTCAACCGGCGCACTTAGTACTGCAATCTTCTCCAGGCAACTTCAGCAATTACTTCCTGCCCTCCCTGGGTGGTATGTGTTACCACATATTTTATTTCATTGCCGGTATATGTATATACCCGTTTCTGTACAGTGCCTTCCCAGTTTGGATAAAAAGCATGTTCAATGAAAAAGGTAATCGTTGCTGCCTGCTCATCTACTTTATACTTTCCGAAATGCGAATTGCTCCCCTGAACCAATGCTGCATTTTCTTCGGGGGTGCACTTGTTTTTGTCCCCTGATGCAATTTTAGGTCGTACCGCTCTTAGTATCTGGATCGCATAATTTCCCTTGTGATCAAATATCAAAATTCCCTGTGGGTTTTCCCCATAGGGATATACCCGGCTGCTGTCCGGATAAATATTAGCCACGGACAGCAATGACCATGTCCCGGTCAATTCCTGTTGTAATGTCATTTTAGCTTTTGGGAACTGCGTGTTTTGTGCCTGCATTGCCGTCAGGCTGAACAGGAAGAGAAAAGGGAGTACTGCTTTTTTCATTTTATTAAAAATTAAGAGTACAATATTATACAGATTACCCCTTTATCTTCTTGTACAATATTGCACTTATTCTGTACTTTTAATCTATGAATCCGGAAAACATATATGCACCGTATGAAGTGGAGTACAGGGAACTGAGCAGTTATCCAAGATCAAAAAGGAGTAAAAACTTTTTTGAACTGATTTATGTGCTTGATGGCACAGGCATCCAGTACATCAACAAACTACGGTTTAATTACCGCAAAGGAAACCTGTTCCTGGTTACACCACAGGACATCCATTCGTTTGAAATAGCAACACTGTCCAGGTTCTTTTTTTTACGGTTCAGCGATTACTATATAAAGACTGTTATTGCTAAAGATAAAGAGGCCATCAAACGAATGGAATATATTCTTCAGAATGCAAGTCACCGCCCGGGCTGTATATTAAAAAACAAAGCAGACAAACCACTGATCAACACACTTGTTGAAAGCATTATTCAGGAAAAAACCAATCAGCAGATCTATTACAATAAAATTATTGAACAGATTGTCAATACAATGATTACTATAGTAGCCAGGAATATTGCCCTGAAGCTTCCTAAAAACATTAAAGAGAGTACCGGGGAACCGGTGCTTGAAATACTGCATTACATACAGGAGAATATTTTTGATACAAAGAAACTGAAAGCGGAGATCATGAGTAACCGTTTCGGCATATCACTCGCCTACCTGGGGAGGTATTTCAGGAAACAGACCGGCGAAACCCTGCAGCAATATATAACCAACTATAAACTGCGTTTAGTAGAGTCAAGGTTGCTTCATAGTGATATGCGGATTAATGAAATTGTTTACGAATTCAACTTTACAGACGAAAGCCACCTGAACAGGGCATTTAAAAAGTATAAGGGTATAGGTCCTTCTGAACTCAGAAAAATAAACAGGCAGGTTCCTGAAAACTGATCAACGCTGCAAGCCAGGCAGATTTGCAGCAACACAGAAGTTAATCATGAAAAACAAAAAAAGCATTTACCTCATTGTTTCCATCTCCCTGCTTGTAGGGCTGTTACATTTCGTGACCGGGCCTGACTACCAGGGAATATTCAGGGATTTTATCCGTGGCTATTTAATTGACCTCCTGCTGCCCCTGAACCTGTACTTATTGCTGCAGGTGGCGCTGAGAAAACACTTATCCGTCAATAAAGCCCGGGGCACAGCCGCCCTCTTCACGTTTGGCTTCGGCACCCTGGTGGAATTGCTGCAGTATTATAAAATTGATTTTCTGGGCAGGACTTATGACCCCTGGGATATTGTCATGTATGGAACCGGCATAGTGGCCGGTATCCTGATCGATCTTACCCTTATTGAAAAACTGGAGAAAAATGCACGAACCTGAAAAAGGACCCGGGGTCAGCCACCCGGATTTCAGCAGCTTTGTTTATATTTAATTCCAATATAAAAGTGTTCAGCCCCACTCAACTCTGTTATTTTACTGCAAAATGAACTGTATGAAAAAAGCATTATTCATTTTCCTGATCGCTTTCTCCTCTTTTCTCTCCGGCTATGCTCTAAACAGCTACCTGTCCGGCCCTGCATCCGGCTCCGACACTTATAAGAAAGTGACCGGTATCGGCGGGATCTTTTTTAAATGTAAGGAACCAGCTAAACTGCGGGAATGGTATAAGACAAATCTCGGGTTCAACATCAATGACTACGGGGCCGTATTTGAATGGCGGCAGGGAGCCGATTCCTCGAAAAAAGGGTTTAGCCAATGGAGTCCGTTCAAAGAGACCACCAAATACTTCAGCCCCTCCCTAAAGGATTTTATGATTAATTACCGTGTGGAAAATTTAGAACGCCTGGTAACTGATCTGAAATTAAACGGGGTGACTATTACCGATACAGTCGAAACCTATGACTATGGAAAATTTGTACATATCATGGACCCCGATGGAAATAAAATTGAACTCTGGGAACCAAACGATAAAGTATACGAATTGATGGGTAAACAAGCCGGTTACACACCCATTAAATAACAACGGCCGGCTACCGTAACCAACTGAAAAATTACGGCTTCACTCAACCAAAATATAACCATGGACAACCAACGCGTCTTCAGATACGCCTTCGCAAGCATCTACCCGCACTATATTCAGAAAGCGGAGAAAAAAGGACGCAGTAAAGAAGAGTTGGATACGATCTTATGTTGGCTGACAGGCTACAGTACCAAACAACTGCAGCAACAGATCGACAAAAAAGTGGACCTCGAAGCCTTTTTTGCCCAGGCACCCCAAATAAATCCAAATGTTTCCAAAATCACCGGCCTGATCTGTGGCTACCGGGTGGAAGAGATTGAAGATAAACTGATGCAGCAGATCCGTTATATGGATAAACTGGTTGATGAACTGGCGAAGGGAAAGAAAATGGAGAAGATACTGAGGAGTTAAGGAATCCTGAGTTTTTGTACACCATACAACCTGTAATCTGTGAGAAGAATTTTAAGGCGGACGGAACAAAATAGTTCACATTCAAAAAGGAAGCTATCATGAGAAAAGTGAAAATCCTGAATACCATTGCTGTCATACTCCTGGTATTCCAGCTATTAAGTTACTTAGGTAATTCGTCTGCAGAAAATGAAGTATTGAGAGACCCTTATGAACGACTGGGTTATTATTTTGGCTTTAACATTGCATTACTCATTGCTATTATTCTTTTTGTCAAAGCGTCCTCTATAAAAAAGAAATTGAAAAAAAAGGAGATGGAAGATACCATCGATTCCATCGGTAAACCGGACAAGGACTGATTTCTGCTACAGGCAATTTTAATGCTAAATAAAAATAATTACCAGAAAAATACCAACCCTCATGATGCAAGTCACTACATCCCGCCGGCTTAAATTTCTAGGTATGCTACTGTTTTTACTGGGTTTGATTACCGGTCTAGCCCTCATGTTATTCACTAACCCCCGGATGGGACTGGCCGCCCACCTGGAAGGTGTCATGAATGGCCTGTTCCTCATCGCTGCCGGTTTTTTATGGAGTGAATTAACATTATCACCGGGTTTACTGAAAACCGGATATTGGCTGCTGCTCTATGGTACATTTGCCAACTGGTCCTTTACCTTGCTATCCGCCATACTCGGCACTTCGAAGATCAATCCTATTGCCGGGGCCGGTCATGAAGGTACCGGCACACAGGAAGCCATCCTGACCGCCGGCTTTACTTCTGTGGGTGTCAGCATGCTCCTGGCAGTGGCCATATTGCTCTATGGATTGAGACCACTTAAACATTCCTGACCGTTTCAATTGCTAAATAAATCTTAAAGCAAATGCAGGCTTATGGAATAGTCCTGATTCCTGATCTTACCCATCAAAACCCCTGCTATGTTTACCAGAACCATCTTCGTGGTCATACTGATGACCTTATTGTCCTGCTCAGCACCCGAACAAAAACAACCCGGTCAATCCGAACCACCTAAAGCACTCCAGGAAAAAAAATCATCTTATTCAATCAAAGAGTACCGGGGCAAGGATGACCTGGTGGAGGAGTTATACAATGAACTCCTGGACAAGGACAGCACATTGCAAAAACTGGAAGCGCAACTGGATGAATTGAGAAGAACCGAAGATGATTCCACCTCCGATTTTATTCGCTTTGATGGAAAAAACAAGTCCTATCATACGGCTGCCGGAAACTATTTATCCCGGATCGGTGATACCCTGTTACGGGAACGGATTAAAACCATTCTCAGCAACAGTCTGGCCCGCTATGAAATTTCAACAGCAGCCCATACACAAATGCTGCAACGGATTGCGGATAATAATACTGAACTCAATGACCTCCACGTAGCGGTACAACTGGTTAGCACGCTTGAAATGATGGAAAAATACCGCCGGGATAACAGGCCCACCGCAGCTCCCCTCCAGGGTTTTATCCAACAACAGGAAGCAGCTAAAAAAATGGCCGGACAACAAATCAGATAAAACGGAAAGGCATACCTGTTCTGTTTATCCGGACTGATAGCAAATATCCGGTTTCGGCATAAATAGTTAATTTTATAAACCCTGAAAAAGGAGTAAATAAAATCAGCAGCTATGACCCCTGTCCTGATACTGGGCGGCACCACGTACGATCATATCGTTTACCTGGACCAGTTTCCCCAACCCATTCCCCAAACCATTCACGAAGCGCGGTTCCAGGAAACAACCGGCTCTACCGGTTCCGGTAAAGCGCTATGTATGCGTAAACTGGAAGTAAACAGTTCCCTTTACTCCATTCTTGGAGAGGACCTGTATGGGAAACGGATCATTGAACACCTGAATCAGGCGCAAGTGGATTTCGACTATGATTTTGATCCTGCAGGCACCGAACGGCATATCAATCTGATGAATGCGGAAGGCAACCGCATTTCCATGTTCATCACCCAATCCTCCGGACACCCAACCTTTAACCGTGCTTTGATAGAAGAGAAGCTGGCACAAAGCGGTATGCTGGTTTTAAATATCATTGCCTACTGCAAGGAATTTATTCCCCTGCTGGCCGGTTATACTAAACCCGTATGGACCGACCTGCATGACTACAGTGACAACAATCCCTACCATGAACCATTTATAAATGCAGCGGATACGATTTTCCTGAGTTCAGACAACCTGCCCGATTACAAAGCCACGATTCAAAAACTGATCATTCGTGGTAAAAAACTCGTAGTCTGCACCCATGGCAGAGAGGGCTCCACCGCACTGACCGCTGCGGGTGAATGGATTCATGAACCGGCATTAACCCTTATCCCGCTGGTGGACAGCAATGGGGCCGGTGATAATTATTTTTCGGGGTTCTTATATGCATGGCTTCAGGGAAAACCGATACGGGATTGTATGCGTTACGGAACTATCTGTGGGGGACTGTGTATTACTTCTTTACAACTGGTAGCGGAGGAATTGAATCAGACGTGTCTGCAGGAATTGTATTTGAAGTTTTATTAGGTAATTGGGAAATCACAAAACACCCCTACAGGGTGACAGGTCATTCTCTTCCTATCCGGTCTACCAACAAAGCACTCCTACGGAGTGAAAAGCTATTTTGCTTTCTTTGATAGTTCATCTGAAAAGCTCCCTCCCTGCGGTCGTGATGACAATCATGCTTCGTTATTACCTACTCACCACTCACCATTCACTACTCACCACTCACATACAGATTTAAAATCACTGAATAAAATAAATTTGTATATTAGGAACACAAACCACCTTATCCATGCTGATCCTCCTGATCGCCTTTATTAATATAGGCATTTATGTAATCTTCTTTATTACCCTTATTAAAGCCTTGAAACTTGTTAAACTGCACCTGGGCTTCGGGCATGCACTGATACTCGTAATAGGATTATTTGCCCTTATATCCAACAAAAGCGCAGCTCCGGCAAACTTCAAGCCCTATCTTCATGTTCAGTTATCTGCTCCACCTGATCTCAGGGATCTCCATAATAGTGAATACCTGGTTGAAAAAAATATTTTTCACCAGATCGATTTAAGTTTAAGAATCGGAAAAATTAAAGAGACCGACAGCCTGGTGGTATCCTCGGCCACAGCCTATATGAATGGCATGCATATTGGTACCACATGGGAACCCAAAGACATCAGATTATTTCCGGTACCTGGGTCGGATTCCATCAGATATATGATCGAAGCTCAATTAAGCAATAGAGTGCCGATATTCTTTAGCAATGATGACTGGAAGGCCTATACAGGTACAATTGCACTCCGCTAATCAATTTACTGTTTTCCATTCCCCATTTTCCATTCACCTCGCATTACGTTTCTCTTTTCGACC
This sequence comes from uncultured Chitinophaga sp., assembly GCA_964650455.1. GTDB lineage: Bacteria > Bacteroidota > Bacteroidia > Chitinophagales > Chitinophagaceae > JJ008. The sequence continues at coordinate 8,762 of CAZYTV010000138.1, forward strand.
ATCAGCACAAAACACCCCTACGGGGTGAGCGGGGCATCGTTTTCAACCCGGTCTGCCAACAAAGCACTCCTACGAAGTGAATGGGCTTTTTACTTTCATTGATAATTCATTGAATAGTCCACTCCCAGCGGTTGGAATTACAAGGCTACTTGTCATGCTGAACCTGCCGAAGCATGAGCTCATAATAAGAACATTCACTTCATCACCCTTCGGCAAGCCTGCCTGTCCGGTAGGCAGGCTCAGGGTGACAACGGGCAGCCCACTCACCACTCACTAGTATTTAAACAGCTTCCCCCCCACCATCACCTGCTGCGTCTTCGCATTAAACGTGGCTTTGCCCCCCGTACGCACTGCTGCATTGGTCATGATACAGGCTACCGAATGATTATAGCCCGCTTCCACCGGCGCATTGGGCTGCTGGCGGCTCCGGATACATTCCATCCAGTTACGCATATGCGCCGACGTGAGCCGGTCGGCCCCGGTATTTGCGGAAGCCACTACTTTATCTGATTTCTCCACCAGGGCCATTTCCGGCAGCAGGTTGGCCTTCATGCCCATGGCCGCTGCCATCCGCTCATTCAGTCCACCTTTCGGGGATACTTTATTGGTGATCAGGTTCAGTTCCCCGCCATTGGAATAATAGATCTCCGAAGGATTCTCATCCCCGTTATGCATGCGGGAGGCAAAGGAAACCTGGAAGCCGGAATTTTTATCATTATCCGGTCCATATTCAAATACAGCCAGCGTGGTATCCCAGTTCTTGCGTCCATCCTTCCACATATAAATGCCGCCATTGGCCACTACTGATCTCGGGTGAGTCAGTCCGCTGAACCAATGCACCGTATCGATCTGGTGACTCATCCATTGTCCGGGCATACCGGAAGAATATGGCCAGAACAAACGATACTCTAAATATTTACGGGGATCCCATTTTTCAAAAGGACGGTTTAATAAAAACCGTTTCCAGTCGGTATCTTCTTCTTTACATTTTTCCACCAGGGCTGGTCTTCTCCAGCGGCCGGGCTGGTTGACATTCCAGGTCAGTTCCACCATGGTCACCGGGCCAAATTTGCCCGATTGTATGAATTCAGCAGCGGCTGTATAATTTCCCCCGCTCCTTCTTTGTGAACCGATCTGTACAATCTGTGACGATGCTTTCACCGCTTTGAAAGCCGCAATATTATCATCCATCGTTTCGGCAAAGGGCTTCTCCACATACGCATCCTTCTTTGCCTTTACGGCTTCAATACAATGCAGCGCATGCTGGAAATCAGCCGTGGCAATGATCACCGCATCCACATCTTTCAATGCATACAGCTCCTCATTATTCCGGCAGGCCGTGATATCATGCCCCATCGCGTTTTTCAGAAAGGTCTCCCCCTCTTCCCGGCGGAGTTTCCAGATATCAGACACAGCCACAAAATCAAAATTCAATTCCTTGTAATGATTCAGGAAACTGGGAAACAAAGCCTGACGGAATCGATCCGAAAAACCAATAGCGCCCAGTCGCACCCGGTCATTGGCCCCCAGGATACGGCCATAGCTTTTGGCAGACATACTCATGGCGCCCAGGTACAGGCCCGCGGCGGTGAGGGAGGAGCTCTTGATGAACTGACGACGTGATTTCATTTGAAAAGTTTAGATGTTTAGTCGTTTGTTGTTTAGTCGTTTAGTCGTTTAGCGGGGGAATTAGTAGAATTGAGTACATTTAAAAAAGATAAGCACCGGTCCAAACAACAAACGACTAAACGACAAACAACTAAACCTATTTAAGTTGTTTTATCTTAATACTCCTATACCACACTTCATTCCCATGATCCTGTAACAGGATATGTCCCTTCTCTGCTTCACCGAAGTTTTTCCAGACCACATACTTGCTGATAGCGACCAGGTCACGGAATTCTTTAGAGCCGCGGATATACTCCAGCACTTTCACCCCATTGAGGTAATGTTCCACTTTGTTATTGGGATAGACCACAAGCCGGCCACTATTCCAGGCACCAATGGGACGGAGGAAACGTTTTTGCTTTTCAGCTTTGATCAGGTCGTATAAGGAAGCCAGGGTACGGTTGCCATTCCTCCCAAGCTTAGCATCCGGGTGCAGGGTATCATCCAGCACCTGGTATTCGGGTCCGATAGCTGAACCGCTGGTCTTTTCATCCAGGGTGACAAAATATTTAATCCCGCTGTTGGCACCGGGAGTCAGTTTAAATTCAAAAGACAGATCGAAAGCACTGTATTCTTCTTTGGTTACAATATCCCCGCCATTGGCTGCTTCCTTTCCTTCGGAAGAAACCACTTTCATTACCCCATTGCCCAGTTCCCAGCCACTGGCCGGAAAGGCCGTGCCTTTGGCACTTATCCAGCCATTGCTGGTCTTGCCATCAAAAAGCAGCTTCCAGCCATCTTTCTTTTCATAGCTGGTCAGCGTATTGGGAACTAAATTGACCACATACACAGAAGCCGGGAAAGGAGTTGGCTGCAGACCGGTGGTTTTGATCCGGATATTTTTAAAGATCACTTTTTTACCGGCATGGGTTGGGTTACCGATCGCATGCACCTGGAGCCCGATAAATCCTTTAGTATCGAGGGTATCCACCACATAGGCAGTGGCAATACCATTGACCCAGGTTCT
>CAZYTV010000139.1:0-11374 GCA_964650455.1 uncultured Chitinophaga sp.
CTAAAAAGGAAAGCGAAGGAGGGGTCATGGCCATCGAGAATTCAATCGCCGGCAGTATTCTTCCGAATTACAACCTGCTGCAGAAAAGTAACCTGAAAATCACGGGTGAGATCTATCTCCAGATCCGGCAGAACCTGCTGGTGAACCCTGGCGTGCAGTTGGACGATATCCGGGAAGTGCATTCGCATACTATGGCATTGCAACAGTGCTATAATTTTCTGGATAAGTACAGTTGGAAGCTGGTGGAAACCGATGATACGGCGCTGAGTGCTAAAAATATTCACCAGCATAAGAGTAAGCATGTGGCGGCCATCGCAAGCAAACTGGCGGCAGATTTGTATAACCTGGAAGTGATTGCGCCGAATATCCACACGATGAAGAATAATTACACACGTTTCCTGATGCTGGAACGCGAAGAGTCGGTATTTCCTGTTACAGATGCAGATAAAGCTTCACTTACCTTTCACACAGACCATTCAAAAGGCAGCCTGGTTAAGGTACTGTCCCGCATTTCAGAAGGGGGCATTAACCTCAGCAAACTTCAGAGTTTTCCAATACCGGGCACTGAATTCAAATATGCTTTTCATGCGGATATGGAATTTGATAACCAGGAACAGTTTGATAAAGTACTGGAGCAGATAAAGCCGTTGACGGAGGCCATACGGGTTTATGGGGTGTATAAGCGGGGACTCTGGAAGTAGTTCGTAATCGGGAGTCGGGAGATAGTAGTCGGGATTGTCTAAAATTGAAAGTTTGTATTATAATTAAAAATCGAAAAATGAACATTGAGTATTGAAAATTGGATTACTAAGAAATTAAATGTTCAATACTCAATGTTCAATATTTGGTAAAAAAGTATAAAAATGAAAATCGCAAAAAGACTGGAAGGCATTGGTGAATATTATTTTTCGCAGAAACTGCGGGAGATTGAAGAGCTGAATAAACAGGGCAGGCATATTATCAACCTGGGTATCGGCAGTCCGGATATGCCACCTCACCCGGAGGTGATACGTGTACTGCAGGAAGAGGCAGCCAGGCCTGATGTACATGCTTATCAATCTTATAAAGGATCCCAGGTGCTGCGAACGGCAATCAGTGACTGGTACAACCGGTGGTATGCTGTTCAGCTTGATCCGGATTCTGAAGTGTTACCGCTGATTGGAAGTAAAGAAGGAATCATGCATATCTGTATGACCTACCTCAACAAGGGAGATGAAGCGCTGCTGCCGGATCCCGGTTATCCCACGTATACCAGTGCTGTTAAGCTGGCGGGCGGCAAACCTGTTTTTTATACCTTGAAGGAAAAAAACAGCTATGAGCCGGATTTTGAGAAACTGGAAAAAAAGGGGATAAAGAAAGTAAAACTGATGTTTGTGAATTACCCGCAGATGCCTACCGGTCAGCTCCCTTCCAGGGAGTTGTTTGAAAAACTGGTGGCATTCGGGAAAAAGCACCATATCCTTATTGTACATGACAATCCGTATTCCTTTATCCTGAATGATGAGCCACTGAGTCTTTTATCCGTTGAAGGTGCAAAAGAAACAGCAGTGGAATTAAACTCACTCAGCAAATCACACAATATGGCCGGCTGGAGAATGGGTATGCTTTGTGGTGCCAAAGAACGGATCGAAGAAGTACTCCGGTTTAAAAGCAATATGGACAGCGGGATGTTTTTGCCACTCCAGCTGGCAGCTGCCAGGGCACTCTCACTGGGAAAAGAATGGCAGGAAGAGGTGAATACGTTGTACCGGCAGCGAAGGGGGAAAGCCATTGAACTGCTTCAGTTGCTGGGATGCAAATTCTCGCTGCAGCAGGTCGGCCTGTTTATGTGGGCCAGGATTCCGGTTGGGTATAATGACGGGTATGCGGTCAGTGATGAAGTGTTGTACGGAGCCAGTGTATTTATCACGCCGGGTGGTATATTCGGAAAAGGAGGAGATCAGTATATTCGGGTGAGTCTGTGTGCCACCGTGGAAAAATTTGATGAAGCGATTCAACGGATCAATAAAGCGAAAGGAGCATAATCATGACAGAGCGTAAGAAAATAGCGATCGTGGGGGTTGGCCTTATCGGGGGATCACTGGCCATTCAACTGCATGAAAAGAAGCTGAGTTCCCGCCTGATCGGGGTGGAAGCAAACCCTGAACATGCAGCAAAAGCACTTGAACTGGAACTGGTGGATGAAGTACTCCCGCTGGATGAGGCCATTGCCGCCGCAGATGTAATTGTTTTAGCAATTCCTGTAGACAGCATGGTATCATTATTGCCGTCAGTGCTGGACAAAATTGACCGGCAGATGGTGTTTGACCTCGGATCTACCAAATCGCAACTGGTGGATGTGATCAGCAGCCATCCGAAACGGGGCCGGTTTTGTGCCACACACCCGATGTGGGGAACAGAATACAGCGGGCCTGCGGCGGCGGTGAAAGGGGCCTATGAAAACAAGGCAGTAATACTTTGTAACCCGGAACAAACAGATGCTGATGTGCTGGAATGGGTGCAACACATGTTTACCAAGATCGGGATGCGGCAACTGGTCATGGAGGCCAAAGCGCATGACCTGCATGCAGCTTACGTCAGCCATATTTCACATATCACTTCTTTTGCCCTTGCCAATACCGTCCTGGAAAAAGAGAAAGAGGAGAATGCCATATTTGAACTGGCTTCTGCCGGTTTTGAAAGTACCGTACGACTGGCCAAAAGTAATCCTGCCATGTGGGTGCCGATATTCCTGCAGAATAAAGTAAATGTTTTGGATGTGCTGAATGAACATATTGAACAACTGAAAAAATTCAGGGACAGTATCCGGGACGACAAAACGGAAGAACTCCGAACACTGATTGAAGACGCCAATAAAATCAGGAGAATTATAAAATAGCCAACTATTTATAAATAAACAGCTTCCAATATTCCCTTTAGGGGCTGGGGGCATTAAATTTGTACAATGCAAACAACCGAACAGACAAGCAATGCGGCAGTACAGGCCGCCTGGAACAAACGACCCCTGATCATCAGTGGCCCCTGCAGTGCAGAAACAGAAGAACAGGTACTGGCCACTGCACAACGGCTGGCCGCTACCGGTAAAGTGGATATGCTGCGTGCGGGCATCTGGAAACCCCGGACCAAACCCGGGATGTTTGAAGGAGTGGGTGCAAAAGGGTTGCCCTGGCTGCAACAGGCAAAAAAAATAACCGGTCTCCCTACCACTGTGGAAGTTGCTACCGGTAAACAGGTTCAGGATGCGCTCACTTTTGATGTGGATGTATTGTGGATCGGCGCCCGTACAACGGTTAACCCTTTCAGTGTACAGGAAGTGGCGGATGCCCTGCGTGGGGTGGATGTGCCGGTGATGATCAAGAACCCGATTAATCCCGACCTGGAATTATGGGGGGGGGCGGTTGAACGCGTAGCCCGTGCAGGTGTAAAACAAATCGGACTGATCCATCGCGGATTCAGTTCTTATGGTAACTCAGAATTCCGCAATGCCCCGATGTGGCACCTGGCCATTGATATGAAATTGAAATACCCTGGCCTTCCCCTGATCAACGATCCTTCGCATATCTGTGGCCGCCGTGAAATTCTGCTGGAAGTGATGCAGCGAGCCATTGATCTCGACTACGACGGGCTGATGGTTGAAAGTCATATCGACCCGGATAATGCCTGGAGTGATGCCAAACAGCAAATCACCCCGGAACGACTGGCCGAAATACTCGACCATATTATCTGGAGAAAAGAGGATGTTAACTCAGATGAATACCATGCTGCGCTGGAAGCCCTGCGCCAGAAGATCAATCACCTCGATGATGAGATGATGCAGATACTGGGCCAACGGATGAAAATTGCTGAACAGATCGGTCGGTCTAAAAAAGATCACGATCTCACGATCCTTCAAACCGGCCGTTGGAATGAGATCATAGAAAGAGCCAGTGCAAAAGGAGAGAAGATCGGACTCAGCAAAGAGTTTATTACCCGCTACCTGGATGCGGTGCATATGGAGAGTATTAATCATCAGAAAAAGGTGCTGGATAGTTAAAATGAATATTGAACATTATTACCAGCCAGGAATTTTCAATTTTCGGTAATCAATTTTCAATTCTCAGAAAATATGAAACACATCTCATATAAATTCTCTGCCTCTTCAACGGATTTTTATTTTGCCGGCGGGATCAGTCACCTTAAAAAGATCACCGATCCGAAAACAACGGTGATGATTACGGATGAACATGTGTATAATGCCCATACCAAAAGGTTCAAGGGATGGAATGTGATTGTGCTGAAGGCCGGGGAGGAGTTCAAAATACAAGCCACCGTGGATGCGGTGGTGGATGCCCTGATTGCCATGGAAGCAGACCGGAAAACGACCCTGGTAGGGGTAGGCGGTGGCGTGATAACTGATCTCACCGGGTACATTGCTTCTGTTTATATGCGTGGGATCCGGTTTGGTTTTATTCCGACTTCAGTTCTCTCGCTCGTGGATGCTTCTATAGGAGGCAAGAACGGGATTGATGTGGGCCAGTACAAAAATATGGTTGGCGTGATCCGTCAGCCGGCTTTTATTCTGCATGATATGGTTTTCCTGAATTCACTCCCCCGGAAGGAATGGGAGAATGGATTTGCCGAAGTGATCAAGCATGCCTGTATAAAAGATGCGGCGATGTTTGCATCACTGGAGAAGAATACGATGTCTGTCTATCAGAACAGGCAGAAAAATATTTGTGAACTGGTCCAACGGAATGCCCTGATCAAAATCAAAGTGGTACAGCAGGATGAATTCGAAAAAGCGGACCGGCGCCTGCTCAATTTTGGTCATACCCTGGGTCATGCACTCGAAACACAATATGAACTGCTGCACGGACAGGCCATAGCGATCGGTATGACCTATGCCTGTCATATTGCTGAACAGATTACTGGTTTCAGGCAAACGGAACGGGTGATCCGGTTGCTGGAACAATACAAACTGCCCACCTATGCTATCTTTGATAAGCAGAAAGTCTTTAACGTATTAAAGATGGATAAGAAACGGGAGCGGGCGGAAATGAATTATGTACTGCTGGAAAAAATCGGCAAGGGCGTCGTTAAACCAATTTCTTTAAAAAAGCTGGAGAGCATCATACAAACTTTGTAAAGTGGTCGTAACCATCCATCCTTCTGCACTTAGTGGCAGTATCCAGGCACCGGCTTCCAAGAGTTCGATGCAACGGGCCTGTGCAGCCGCTTTACTCCATCATGGAGAAACCCTGATACATCAACCGGGGCATAGTAATGACGATAAAGCCGCCCTGGATATTATTGAACGGCTTGGTGCTGAGATCGAAGACCGCGGTGAATTGCTAATCGTGCACAGCAAGGGAGTAAGGCCGGTTAAGGACAATATTCATTGTGGTGAAAGCGGACTCAGTATCCGGATGTTTACCCCACTGGCAGCTCTCAGCAAGCAAAAAATAACGATTAACGGCAGTGGCAGTTTATTGACAAGGCCGATGGATTTTTTCGATAAAATTCTGCCACAACTGGGTGTGACTATTCAAAGTAATGGAGGCAAACTACCGATTATACTGAAAGGACCATTTATACCTGTGTCTATCAAAGTAGATGGATCACTCAGTTCCCAGTTCCTGACGGGTTTACTGATGGCTTATTCAGCAGCCGGAGCCTCTGGTGTATCCATTGACGTACATAACTTAAAAAGCCGCCCGTATATAGATCTCACCCTGGATGTAATGAGTCAGTTTGGGATGAAGTTGCCTGAGAACAAGGCATACCGTGAATTTTATTTTGGCGATACAAAGCCTGGTAAAGCCGTAGCTGACCCAATTAACTATACCATTGAGGGTGACTGGAGCGGCGGTGCTTTTCTCCTGGTGGCCGGAGCCATTGCAGGACCGGTAACGATCCGGGGACTTGACCTCGGTTCTACCCAGGCCGATAAAGCCATCGTGGATGCATTGATGGCAGCGAATGCAGGAATAGCGATGGATGCAAAAGGGATCAGGCTTCACCCGGCAGCCATGCAGGGCTTTGAATTTGATGCCACCGATTGCCCGGATCTGTTTCCGCCATTAGTTGCTCTGGCCGCTTATTGTCAGGGGGTAACCACCATTAAAGGAGTCAGCAGGCTGGCCCATAAAGAAAGCAACCGCGGTTTAACTTTGCAGGAGGAATTTGGAAAAATGGGGGTTAAGATTGAGTTGGACCATGACCTGATGCGGGTCTTTGGTGATAGCCATGTAAACGGAGCAAAGGTTCATTCTCACCATGACCACCGGGTCGCCATGGCCTGTGCAGTTGCCGCACTGAAAGCAACCGGCGATGTGACCATTGAGCAGGCCAATGCAGTGAAAAAATCCTATCCTGATTTTTTTCGCGACTTGAAAAAGCTGGATGGGTCTGTATCTTTACCCTTTGAGTCTTTTAATCTTTAAATCATATACGTGAATTCCTTTGGCCGACTTTTCCGGGTATCCATATTTGGTGAATCACATGGTGAATCAGTTGGTATAACCATCGATGGGTGCCCGGCTGGTTTAACCCTGCAGGCGGAGGATTTATTACCAGACCTGGAACGGAGAAAGGGGGGGACACAAAAAGGAACGACTCCCCGCCAGGAAGCGGATTTTCCTTTTTTCAAAAGCGGGTTATTTAATAATAAGACAACTGGTTTCCCGGTGACCATTCTTTTTGAAAACAACAATACCCGCAGCGGGGATTATAAAGAGCAGCGTAGTATACCGAGGCCGGGACATGCCGACTGGGTGGCGAATCAGAAATTCGGCGGACATGAGGATTACCGGGGAGGCGGACATTTCAGCGCCCGGCTCACCACGGGTCTGGTGGCTGCTGGTGTCATTGCCAAAAAACTGATGCCGGAATTAAACATCAAAGCAACGGTGACCGAAATAGGAGGAGATAAGGATACGGAAAAAGGATTGCAAAAAGCAATTGAGGCCAAAGACTCCGTAGGGGGGATCGTGGAATGCCGTGTTACCGGATTACCCGTTGGACTGGGAGAACCCTATTTTGATTCTGTTGAATCTGTTTTATCACATATTCTTTTTGCTATTCCTGCTGTGCGGGGGGTCGAATTCGGAACCGGCTTTGCAGCGGCGGCTATGTATGGAAGTGGACATAATGACGCTATTGAAGACATGTCGGGCAGAACCCGGACCAACCATGCTGGTGGAGTGATGGGCGGAATCAGTAACGGAAATGAATTGGTTTTCCGTTTGGCCGTAAAACCCACTTCTTCGACACCGAAGCCTCAAAACAGCCTGAACTGGGAAACCGGTCAAACTGAAGATTTTTCAATAAAGGGCCGACATGATCTCTGTGTAGCTTTACGTGCACCGGTGATTGTGGAAGCCGTGACCGCCATTGTACTAGCTGACTTTATGCTGCTGGAACAAAAAATTAAACGAGTATTGTAATGCCAGTGATTTATCATGTTACCACCCGGGGAGATTGGGAAGCCGCAAAACAAAAAGGTTTTTATGATCACCCATCTTTAAATTCTGAAGGATTTATACATTGTTCACAGGAGAGCCAGGTGGCCGGTGTACTGGATCGTTATTTTGCAGGACAAAACAACCTGATCAAACTGGTGATCGATACAGACCGGCTTACTTCCCATTTTGTGTTTGACTGGTCACCCTCCACCCGGGATACTTTTCCGCATATTTACGGCCCTGTTAATCTCGATGCGGTGACGGATATCATTTCATTATAATGCAGGCCTTATTTAGAAAGCCTGTATCGGGCAATCCGGATATTTTATGCAGATATTGGCTGGTTGGCAGCAATTAAAAAAATCAGGCAATTGATTCGGTGAATATAGAAACGATTGACTATTTTGTAGTGTATACGACTACTCCTGAGCAGGTCATTTAGTCCAAAAACCATTAAACAGGCCACCCGCCAGTCTCTTTATGATCAGAAAGACTTTGTACCCGCTTGTCTATTTATTAACAACCCTTTTGATGATTGCCTGCAAGGGGAATGGGCAGGCTGTGGATACAGTTGCCGGCAATCCGGAAGAATTAAAAAATAAGGAAAGCCAGTTAATAGAACAGTACCTGCAAAATGCCGTATCAGACAGCGGAAAAACGGCTGATACCCTGGTTCGGTTGTATACCCCTGCTTTGCTCCGCAACTTTTATGAACCGGTTAATTATGTGGTTTACTGGAGCAATGGCCAGCAATGGTTACCAGAAGCTGACTCTCTTTACCGTTTTATCCGGGATGGCCGGCTATTTGGTCTTTATCCGGAAGATTATCATCTGCCGGAATTGACATCCATCCGGGAAAAACTTTTTGCCGATAGTCTTGGCCTGGGAGACCGGAAAGATGCCCGCTGGTGGGCAGCCGCCGACCTGTTGCTCACAGATGCCCTGGTCCGGATCATCAAAGATGTAAAATTGGGCCGCCTCCCGCAGGATAGTGTTAGCCTGAGAAAAGATTCTGTATTGTCGGACAGTTTCAGCCTGGACCGTATCAGGGCCGTAAAAGGGAATGGTTTAGCCGCAGTGGTTCGATCGCTTGAACCCAATACACGGGGTTACCTGCTGCTGAAAGAGGCCATTCCTGATTTCCTGTCGAAGGCAGACTATTCAAAAAATTATACCCGGATTCCATATCCCGAAAAAGATACCCGCCGGTTTAACCGGGCTCTCCAGAAAAGGCTGTTTGAAGAAGGACTAATGGCTTCAGACAGTATTCCGGCCGATTCTGCTCAAATGGCCGCTGCCGTAAAACTTTATCAGAAGAAGCAGGGAATAACAGTAGATGGACGGGCGGGAGAGGGTACAGTGCGGATGTTGAACACGGATGACCGCGAAAAATTTGCCCGGATCGCTATCAGCCTGGACAAATACAAACAGCTTCCGGAGAAAATGCCATCCCGGTATATATGGGTGAATGCATCTGCAAATTATATGGAGGTAATTGATAGTAACGCGGTGAAAATCAGTTCAAAAATAATAACGGGAAAGCCAAAAACAAGGACTCCTTTATTGACAAGTGCCATTTCTTCAATCATTACCTATCCGCAATGGGTACCTCCTCCCAGTATTGTTCAGAAGGAGATCCTGCCCGCTGTAAAAAAGAATCCGGGATACCTGGCCCGCAAGGGGTTCAGCTTGCAGGATAAAGACGGTAATGAGGTGGATCCGTATACAGTTGACTGGTCGAAATATTCAAAAGGGATTCCATACCGGGTTGTGCAGGGGAGTGGTGATGCTAATGCCTTGGGAATCATCAAATTCGTATTTGACAATAAGTATTCCGTTTATTTACATGATACCAATCAACGTTACCTTTTTGCAAATGCCATGCGTTCGCTGAGCCATGGTTGTGTCAGGGTGCAGGAGTGGGATAAACTGGCCTGGTATATTTTGCGGAGCGACAGCAGTCTGACTGCCGGACGGGGTACGGTTAAGATTGATTCGGTCAAATTCTGGTTGAAAAACAAGCAGAAAAAATCGGTCGTCCTGAAGAATAAGATTCCGGTATTCATCCGGTATTTCACCTGTGAGGGGCAAAAAGGGACCGTACAGTTTTATGATGATGTTTATGGGGAGGATAAATACCTCCGTCAACGCTTTTTTGGAAATAAATAAGATAAACAGGACCCGGGTATTGCAGCCCCGCGTGAAATTACCCTGAATATCAAAATAAATACCTCCCAAAACGGTGAATACTAACTAAATAATTTATTTTAGGATATTAAACATACCTGCTATTTTTGCCGAGACTAAAACCAAACTATCTCTTTATGAAGAAGATATTATCTGCTATTATTGCATTGTATCTGATCGTACCTGCAGCCAAGGCCCAGGATGATGAAATCAGGCCGAAAGCTATTGGTGTAAGTTTCTTTGTAAACGACTTTATAACTCCTGATAGAATTCGTACCACTTCACTTAGCCAGGTAATAAGTGCCAAGCGCTTTGCCAAGATCCGGGAAATGGCCCCGGGGCTCGCCGTTACTTATTTCAAAGGCATCAGAAGTCATATTGATATCGCCGCTTCAATTGGCGGATCATTCCTGCGTTATCCCATGCCAGGTAAGAATTTTGCCGATAACAGCCTGTTGCTGGAAGCCAGTGCAACGGTCAATCTGAAAATGACCACAGAAAAATTCTGGGTTCAGCCCTATTTAATTGCCGGGGTTGGTGCCCATAAATACCGTGGTTATTACGGGGCTTTCCTGCCTGCCGGTCTGGGTGTTAAAGTAAACCTGCTGGATGAAGCACACTTCTTTATTACGTCCACTTACCGTGTGCCGGTAACTACCGAAACAGGTAACTATCACCTGCAGCACAGTATCGGTTTTGCCGGTCGCCTGGGTAAGAAAAAAGAACCCGCTGTTATTGAACCTCCCCGTCCGCCTGCCGATACAGATATGGATGGCATCATCGATAGCCTGGATAAATGTCCGACCGTAAAAGGGGTGGAGAAATACCAGGGTTGCCCTGTTCCGGATACGGATAAGGATGGTATCAATGATGATGAAGATAAATGTCCCACGGTGCCAGGCCTTGCCCGTTATAAAGGTTGTCCTGTTCCTGATACAGATAAAGATGGTATTAATGATGAAGATGACAAATGTCCCACTGTTGCCGGCGTGGCCCGCTACCAGGGTTGTCCTGTTCCGGATACCGATGCGGATGGTGTAAATGATGAAGAAGACAAATGTCCCACTGTGCCCGGAGTGAAGGAAAACTCTGGTTGTCCTGTAATTACCGAAGCGGTGAAGGAAAAGGTCAATACAGCGGCTAAGAATATCCTGTTCCTGACAGGTAGTTCAAAACTACAGACCAAATCTTACAAAGGTCTGAATGAAGTGGCAACAATCATGAAAGATAACCCTGCGATGAGTCTGAATGTAGACGGACATACAGATAATGTGGGCAACGACGAAAAGAACCTGGCACTCAGCCAAAGCCGTGCAAATGCAGTAAAAGCCTATCTCGTTAGCAAAGGGGTGGATGCTGGTCGAATTACTGCCACTGGTTATGGTGAAACCAAACCTGTTGCCGATAACAAATCTGCCGCCGGCCGTCAGCAGAACCGTCGTTCTGAACTGACACTCAGCTATTATAAATAAGAGCCAAATACTTATAATGTTGAAAGTCCGCTTCTCTGAAGCGGACTTTTTTTGCGCCTTTGCGGGACAAGCCAGAATGTATTTTGAGTAAATAATTGGTAATCAGTACATTTTAAACGAGGTCCCCGAATTTTCCACAGTTCACATTCTCCAGCGAACTGGTAGTATATTTCAGGATTTTCCTCTACCTTTGCGCCGCCATTAGGTAAAATCAATAGTGTTCTGAATTGAGGTGTCCGGGGTTTTATTTCAAGTGGCAGTCTATGAGAGTCT
>CAZYTV010000140.1:0-11350 GCA_964650455.1 uncultured Chitinophaga sp.
AAAGCATCCCCACCGTCAAACCCAGCCTTTCCGCCGGAGGCATCAATGGAGGCAATGGTGTATTCCGTAGCGTCGGGCATGGCCGGAATATAATAAAGTTGTTTGCTGCTGTCCCAATGGTCATTCCATAATGTATACTGGTAGCACATACTGTCCAGTTGCTGAAACAGGAAAGCGGTATCGGCATTCACCAGGTAACGGGCATAAGCGGCGTCGGCAATACTCTCACTGTAATGCCGGTTATTGCCCCCCTGGTGAAAAAGATAATCAATATAGCCATTCATGAAGCGATCATCTTTGAGCCAGCGTCCTTCGTAAATATGGTGCATGGAAGCAGCATTGATCGTACAGTGCGGATCCTGATCCCAGGCCACATGGTTGATAAACTCCGTGATCACATGGCTGTTTTCACCGGTATTCCGGATATGGGCTTTATATAATTTCCAGCGGTAATAGTACACCTGTTCAATACTGCTGTCGGAACATTCGATAAAGGGAATGTTTTGCAGGTACCAGGCGGTATCGTTTTGAAAATACCGGCTGGCAAGCTGCTGCTGATCGAGCCGGGGTTGAATGGCTTTTTTATTACAGGCAAAAAGGAAGACAATCGCCAGGAGAAAGAGACAGTTTTTCAAGCCGGTTTTGTTTATGGGAAGATACGAAAACAGGAATCTAACCTGAAATACAGGCTTGTAAATTTATATGAATACGAATAGACTGTTAGTGATGTTCAGAAGTGGCGGTCAATCCATCGTGCCTGAATCGCCCGGATAATTAGGCACACCGTTTAGGTCGATTACCACCGGGCTGGAAGTCATCAGGGCTCCGGGTATCGCGAACTTCCAGACTTCATTTCCTGTTACTGCATCAAATGCGTAAATATAACCGGTTCCACCCCCTCCGACATATATCACACCTTTTGCTTCAACCGGGCTGGAACTGTTGGCATAAATTGTTTTCTGCCAGAGCGTATTGCCGGTAGCTGTTTCCAGAACACTTAACTTTCCGTCATCACCGGTAATACATACCCGGTTATTATTGGCAAAGGGACTGCTGGAGAAACCGGTATTGGGGAGCTTCTCCCAAACCAATGCACCGGAAGCGGCATTCACTGCGTAAATACTCCCTTTCTGTGTAATACCTGAAAAGCTGTACCAGCCGCCAATATAAACCACCCCATTGTGAACCGTTGGTGAGGATGATTCAAATGAAATGCCACCACTGCTATAGCGCCACTTTAACGAACCGGTTTGTTCATCAATGGCGTAGAGGTGACCATCGCGGCTGCCAACATAAAGTGTACCATTAACCAGTGCGGAACCTGATTGGTTCAGCATACCGCCCGTCTGGTAGGACCATTCCAACTGACCTGTTCTGGCCTGAAGGGCATAAAGTTTACTATCTGAACTCCCAAAATATACCCGGCCATTGGCGATCTTCGGACTGGAGCTGATATTGGCGCCGGTCGTAAAGGTCCAGCGGGTGGCCCCTGTTACAGCATCCAGTGCCAGGAGCTGATCATCATTGGTGCCCACATATACAGTGCTGTCTGCAATTACAGCATCGGACTCTACACCGGTGGTACAGATCGTACGTTGCCAGAGCAGCCGGCCATTGCTGGCATTAAATGCATATACGTTATTATCAATACAACCTACATAAACCACATTGTCGCGATAAGTGGCACTGCTGTATGCAAAGGAACCGCCGCCGGTGAATGACCAACGTTTGGCGCCGGTAGCCGCGTCCAGTGCATAAAATGTGTTACCAGCCCCAATAAATACCACGAGGCTGGGGGCCGCAAAAGCGGCTTTTACGGTATACACTTTGGTACTGCCGTCTTCCGCAGTAACTGTATACGAAACCGGAGTGGTGAAATCCTGTACAGTGCCACTGACCGGACTAACCGCTTTACCTGTATACTCCAGTGAGGCTTTGAGCCCCTTTCTGTTTTCCAGCGGGGGCACTGTTATATTCACTGAATCCGGACTGATCGAAACCGCGTATTCACTGGCCAGCAGGGCCGTGCCATCGGGCCTGGTCAGGGTAAAGGAATTTATTTTTTTATTGGTGGAAGGTGGGTTTGGTGCCGGATCATTGGAAGTACGGGAGCAACTGATGAAGATAATTAACAGCACACAGTACAAGAGAACCTGAATTAATTTCCTTTCCTGTAAACCGGGACTGATAATGAATTTCATGTGATGGGTTTTGGAAGTATAAATGTAGGTAAATTTTCAGCCACAGGGAATGACAGGGATCAGGGATGATCCTGTTGTGAAAGACAGGTAGCTGCCCTTTTTCATTTCAAAAAAAAATGCTGTACCTGGCTGGCACAGCATTTTTCGATGCTGGTATTAATAGCTTTTCGGCGGTGAAGGATTGGCGTCTGCGCCTGTTGGGCTGATTACCAGGATCTGGTCTTTCGGACCATGAAGTTTGTCGCTGACATATATCCGGTACATGATATTATTGCCCAGTAAATAGGGGGCAAACAATACATAATTGGAGTTTGAGTTAAGTGATGATTTGATTTTTACAATCTCCTGGTTCCGTAATACCACATTACCAAAATAAATGCCCACGCCATAGGAATAGGAACTGGTATGCCAGTTCTTCAATTTAAGGTTGGGCAGGGAATCAAAATTGGGTCCTTTCACCAGCCAGCCATGCAGGGTCAGTGTATCAACCGCTTTAAACGTGAAGGAAAAAACAAGTTTGGCCCCGTTTCCCAGTGTGTCAAATGCCTGCCTTTCGATATACAGGGTGTCGAGGGTTCCCGGATTCAGGGATGCTGTTTGCTGGGGTGTTGCAGCCACTGGTGTTGCTGTGTTTTTTTTCGTGTCCTCATTCCCGTTGCAGGAAGCAATGAACAGGAGAATAAAAGCATATAAGAGATAGGGTACCCTGGTAAAATTTACATGTTTGTGCATAGATGGGGTGTTAAAGGTGAAGAAATGGGATTTGTTTCAGCAGGGAGTTAACTAATATACAGCAATTGCCTGTTTTTTCCATATTTATATGAAGAAATAAAAGGCTATATTAGTAAAGACTTAGTGTATTAATCACCATCCTGATTTGAACTGATAAATGGGTAGTTTTTTATTGAAAGTACTGGACTGGTCAGAAGTCTGGGCATTGCTGATTCCCCTGGCGGTGCTGCAGTTCCGTCGTCAGCAGGATATAAGGATGAAGCCGGTGATTGTTTACGTATGGCTGGGTTTCCTGATCAACATTGCGATTGATGCCATCATGACCATCAATATCTATTTTCCCAACGATTACCTGGGTAATAATCCCCTGTATAATGTTCACTCCGTTGTGCGGTTTGCCTGTTTTAGTATTTACTTTTTACGGGTGCAGGGAGATTCGTTCAACCGGATAAAAAAAGGCCTGGTATTTATTTCACTGCTGTTGCTTATAATTAATTTTTTGTTTTTTGAAGACTTCTTTGATTACAATGCACTCAGCGGAAACCTGCTGGCGACGGAGGCATACCTGTTGCTGATCTGCTGTATGCTCTATTACCTGGCCGAATTAAGAAGTGACCGGGACGGTCTTTTTGATACCCCGCATTTCTGGGTGGTTACCGGGCTGGGTATTTATGTGGTCATCAACTTTTTTGTTTTCCTTTTCTATATCCCGATGATCGAAGTAAATATGATGCTCGCCGTGAATATCTGGAATATACACAATATCGCCTTTATTATTTTTTGTCTTTTCTTAACCAAAGCATTTTATGGACCTGTTGAATATAAGCCTGCAGTCTAGGGTGATCATCGGGATATCGGCCATGGTATTCCTGTTTACCAGTTTTTTGGTTGTATTCATTTCCAACCAACGAAAAAAACTACAGTATCATAAAAACCTGCAGGCGATGCACCAGGAACAGCAACTGAACCTGGAACGGCAGAATATGCTGCTGGAGCAACGGGTAACGGAAAGAACTGCGGAATTGTCGGAGCAAAAAGAAACCTTACAGCGAACACTCGAGGAGTTAAGGTCGAGCCAGTTGCAGTTGGTTCAGAAGGAGAAGCTGGCTTTTCTCGGAGAACTTACCGCAGGGGTGGCCCATGAAATTCAGAACCCGCTGAATTTTGTACTCAACTTCGGCGAAATTAACAGTGAGCTGCTGGCTGAAATGAAAGAACTGATGGCTGCAGAAAAGCTGCCAGCGTCGGTAAAACAGGAAATCGAACCATTGCTCAGTGATATTTCAGATAACCAGGCCAAGATCCTGCACCACGGGAGAAGGGCAGATGGGATTGTTAAAAGTATGCTGCAACATTCCCGGAGAGATACAGGAGTGATGGAACTGACCGACCTGAATGAACTGGCGGATGAATACCTGAAACTCAGTTATCATGGGTTCAGGTCCCGGCATAAATCCTTTAGCTGCACATTCAATAACATATTTGACGGCCACCTGGACCGCATCCGGATTATTCCTCAGGATATCGGACAGATCCTGGCCAATATCTTCAGCAATGCTTTTTATTCCATGCAGGAGAAGATGAAAAGGGACCCGGGATTTGAACCGGTATTATCGGTGCACAGCAGCAAAAAGGAAGGCCGGGCTATACTGGTAGTAAGGGATAATGGATTGGGTATACCCGAGAAAATAAAGAACAAGATCTTTCAGCCGTTTTTTACCACCAAGCCAACCGGCGAAGCCACCGGTCTTGGATTATCCCTGAGTTATGATATGATCAAAGCGCATAAGGGAGAAGTGAAAGTAAACTCGGTGGAAGGGGAGTATGCTGAGTTTATTATTGAGCTGGGGTATTAAGGAATTCGTCCTGCTGATACCAGGGGAGGAATTACTTATTTCAGACCGGGGTCAATTAATTGTAAAAGCGAAATCTAAAAATCGTAAATTGATTATCATACACCTTAAACCAGAAACAAATGCCAGCCATTCTATTCAAGACAACCCGTAAACAGGAAATCCTAACCGGATTAAAAGAAAGACACCCTGCGGGGAAAGTAAATACCGGTCATACTCATATGCCACAGGCGGGAACCGGTGCATGCAAGAAATGTTCCTGTAAGCAGTTTGTACGGGAAAGCCGGTTTAGCCTGCAGTCGTCGGGACATGGACATGAGTTCATTGCCTGTGCCAACTGCGGACATGATATCCGGCAACATGCTTGAGGAAACCATTTATTTACGGACATCCCATTGCTGCAAAACATCAGCGACCCTTTGATGAACTTTGTCAGCCAATAAACCGGCAAAAGTGCGGTCATCTAAAATCTCTTTTTGGTTTTTCAGCAGCAACCAGAGTTTTTTAATAATGGCCAACCCGGCTTTGTCGTAAATGCTTCCGGCTTCCTTATGCCACCGGCATTGATACCAGCCATAGTTTTGGGGATATTGCTGTGCAATTTCATCGTAGAAAGCCTCCAGGTTCTGGAGCGAAGTATATTTTAAAGCAGTGATGTCGGTAACGGCTACAACCATTTTGGGAAAAATGGTTAGTGCGGGTAAAAGGAGGGGCTCTTTCTCCGCTATGTAACTATGCAGGAATATGTTTACAAATAATTCTCCCATCCATTTTCGTTGCATCTGCAGACCGCCTTGTTTATGATAGGCATGGCCCAGTTCATGGATGGCGAGCAGGTCAAAAAAGGGTTCCATGGTAAGACCGCCTTTCGGATCTGCGTATGCTGCTGAGATTTCCTTGGCTAATTCCTGGGGCAGCTTGTCCAGTGGTGGAATAAAGCTTTTCCAGAAATCATTGTTTTCAGCAGCTACAATCAGTGTTTGACTATCGGTATAGTGAGGCATACCATAGACCACGGATTTGCTGTACCTGTTCCAGTCTTCCGGGGAAAGGATGAGTAATGTAACGGATGGTGTAAACCGGATCTGTTCTTTGTAGAAGCTGATTACCCGGTCAAGCTGTTCTGCCATCCTGTTAGCTTTTGTTGCTGCACCCCGGCTGTAGTAAACCTGTGCCTGGTGGTCAGGCAATTGAATCAGGCTGTCGTAGGATTGGGAAAAGGTAGTGCAGGGAATAAAGCAGGTAAAAAATAACACACAATGAATCAGGAAGGGGTTTAGCCATCCCCGGTAATAATTGCTGGTTTTTGTTGTCATATTCTTTTTCAGCAAATCTAGGCGTACAGTCGGGTGCCGGCATAGTACAAATTGGACATTCTAAAAGCGGATATCTTTCTGCATACGCAGGGGAGTGGAGAGCAGTTGCTGTTCAATAACGGTGGGATTGACGCCGGCAAACTGTTTGAAATCCCGGATCAGGTGCATCTGATCATAGTAGGCTGCTTCATAAGCGATCTTTGTCCAGCTAAGTCCGGGAAACGATTCATGCAGCCGGTAGGCTTTGGAGAATCGGACTATCCGGGAATACATTTTAGGACTCATACCGATCCGTTCCTGGCATTTTCTTTCAAACTGTTTCAGGCTGAGACAGGCCAGGGAAGCCGTTTTGTCTATGGAGAGGGTACCATTGTTTTTCAGCATCAACTGCAGGGCGGCATCAAAGGGAACGATCTCTTTTAATTTTGATAACCTGGCTAAAAGAAATTTTTCGACCAGGTCTTTTCCATGCTGCATGTCCGTGATATGCTGCAACTGGCTATTTAAACTTTTTAGTCCGGGCCCAAAGAAATCCGTGGCATCAAATCCGCCATCAAATAATTCATGCATGGGAACACCCAGGATGCGGTACAGGCCGCCGGGCAGAAAATCGACTCTTATGGCATGCAGTTGCCGGTGAACTTTGATATTCACCCGGGAATACTGGGGGCCGGTCAGAACAGTACTTGGTTGTTTTTCAAAATACCCGTTTTCTGAACGTCCCATGGATACCGGGTCATTGCAATAAAAAAGCAGTGATTGAAGCGGGGTGGGCGGATAGGGTGTTACCACCTGTTCAGTTCCCGGGGGCAGTACAGCATTTACAGTGGAAATGTTCAGCACATATTCCTGCAATGCCGGGTGTGGTATGTATATTTTTACGTCCAGGGTTCGTCAGCTTTTGTTACTGTCAGCGGGTTGACTTCCCGAATCTACAATAAAGGATTTATATCTTCCGGAATCACGACGGATCGTATTATTATTTCAGCCGCTCCAGTTGTCCCTTCCGTTTTACAATATTTTTATAGTCCCACTGAATATTCCGGGCTTTCTTCAGCCAGCGTTTCAGGTCTTTGAGTTTAACCTGATCAATAGCTGTGTACCGTATTTCCGCCGCCTTGAATTTTCCTTCATTTTGCAGGCCTTCTTCATCAAATGACTGGCCGCTCCAGAACAGGAGCCGGATGCAGTTTTTCAGTTTACTATATCCCGCCACCGGGTTGCTATCCAGAAACCAGACGGGGATCGCATGCCAGATTTTGTTTTCTGCTTCGGGGAGGGCGACATTGATTTCACCGGCCAGTAAATCGCAGATCTCCCGGTCGGAAGGGGATTGGGCTTTGTTGTAGGCGATGGTGTCTTTGTTCATTAGTCGTTTGAATATAATTTTTTCAAATGGATAGAAGGAAGTTTGTTTTTTAGTGATGATGAATTATTCATCTGAAATCACCAAGCTCCGGTTCCAACAACTGATTTACGGGTGTCCAGCCTGCGTTTCTGACGATATAATACATTTTGAGATCACGATTTTCCTTCAGGCTGATCTGATCCAGTCGCGGAAGTCTTTCCTGGTCAAGTATCCCCGTAATTTCCATTGCCTTGAAATGGTTTTCGCCGTTCCAGCCCGGCAGCTGATCCATTTTTTCGATATAGACATCAGTGCCCCGGTAATTGAACCACCAGTTTCCGTTACTACTTATAGCCAGCCCCCGGAGCGTTACGGGTTTGCCCAACTGATCTTCGAGCCGTATTAATCGTGGCTGACCATTTTCAACATAAAAAATATCTTTTGCCGGCGTTTCCTTAATTTTTCCATATACCTCAACCCGTTTTCCAATCGCTGTTTCTGTCCATTTCGGGCAGTTCAAAAGTTTTAGTTTCCATGTTGTTGACCGGATAACGGCGGTATCATTTTCATTTGCAGCGGTACCCGCAAGCAATGCATAACGGCCAGTGAACTGAGCCGGGTGCCAGAATAACGCTGCTGTTTTTTCACCAGAGAGTACAACCAGGCGGTTCATGAAATAAAAACCTGTTGTTTGTATCGCAACCCCGGTTTCCTTGAAATCTCCTGCCGGACTGCCAACATATTCGCCGGTTTCAAATACCCGTAAGCGATAAGTGTTACCATTTTTGATGATGGGAAGACGATAATCCCCGAATTTTCCGAAATAAGGTGAAACAGGAATCTGTATGGGAACTTGTGTGGCGCTGTCATTTATCATGTGTACTACCAGGTTCGGGCCACCTTCATATCCTTTGTCTGGTCCGTCCACAATAACACCACAGACAGTCAGGATGCTCCCTAATGGTTGTCCCAGTTCACCTGTCAATATGGTTTTCGGCCCCGGATCAACGATATTCACTTTCAACAGGCTGTCTTGTGTTTTTCCGGCAGAGTCAAGCAGGAGCAGTGTAAATAGTATGGATGACATTTTCATAAGCGAACCTGTTTTAATATCAGTTTTTGCACAAGGATGGGTCAGGAGGATATTATCATTCAATACTATCAATTTACACAGAAACCTTGGTTTTTTACTGAATGAGAGGAGAATAGAGAGAGGAAAGAGGAGAATATTATTCAAAAAGCCAGGATATTGATCAATAATTCCAGTAGCATTCTTTCTGCCTGTTTTCCTGGCCGGATAAATTCTTACTAAACTGTGATATGCCAACTGTACTATTTGTCGCAGGTTTTCGATTCTTTTCTATAATAATGAAAATGATGAGCCAATTTGGTGAATGGTGGATGGTGGATGGTGGGTGGTGAGTGGCTCGAAACTCATTGCTCGTAACACGCGGCTTTTCTGAACCACATCCTAAAATTCCAGGTATTTACCTTCAGAAGTATGATCTGTTGGGAAACAACGAATGGCGCTCATACTATTGAAAATCAGTAGCCAGTATGGAATTTTCCTTTGGATTTTCCGGGAATTGAAAAAAACTGACAAAATGTGTCATTCTTCTGCACCTGGTCTGTTGTCCGAAACCAATGATATGGTCTGGACGGCTAAGAGCGGATGCCTTTTTAGGATTCAGTATTTACAATTATTTTGGTCGCCAAACAGGAGTCTCATTTCGTTTTGGAACCGTGGTCAGCCGGATTTTATCTTTTGTTTTTACGTTGATCACCCATACATCATATTGCTTTGAAGTGCCGCTGGTGTAGGCAATCCACTTTCCGTCAGGTGACCAGTCTGGTGAATAGTCTTCTGATATATCATTTGTCAGGTTAGTAATATTGGTCCCGTCAGCATTCATGATATAAATTTCATAATTTTTATCTTCTGTCGGGCCATAGAAGGCTATCCGTTTACCATCGGGTGAGAACTTTGCACCTGAGTCAAAACCCTTTCTGAATGTTAAGCGTTTCTCGTTTTTCCCGTCTTTATCCATAATAAAAATTTCGCCGTTGGTTGTTTTGACCGTATCGGCCATTTCAACAAGTTGCCTGGTAAAAAGGATCTTACGGCCATCGGCAGACCAGGTCGGTACTTCTTCAAATAAATCATTATTGGTAATCCTGATTATAGTTGACCCATCACTATTCATGGTGTAGATCTCCCTGTTTTTATTGTCCCTGTCAGAGGTAAACAAAATTTGTTTTCCATCAGGCGACCAGCAGGGTAAATAATCATTGGATGAATGATTAGAAATATTTACCGGATTTTTCCCATCAGCATCCATTCTGTAAATTTCATTGTTGCCATCACGGTTTGAATAAAACAAAATATACTTTCCGTCCGGCGACCAGGATGACCAAAAGTCCAGTGATTTATGATTGGTCAGATTGGTGGCATTGCTTCCGTCAGCAGTCATTGAGTAGATTTCAAAATTTCCGTCCCGGGTCGTTAAAAAAGACAGAACACCTGTCGGAATTGTGTCGTTGATATTTGTTCCTGATGTTTTGGAAGCTGTCTTACAGGATTGATTGCAAAGAAGCAGGAGTAAGATTGGTGCAAGGAAATCTAAATATCTATGCATATTATTGGTATGTTGGGTTTGTCTGAGTGGTTCAAAATGCTTGAAGCTAAACGGATAGGGCTTTGTGCAGGATGGGAAATAGAATTCCGTCTGCCTGGAACCGCTGCTGATTTAAAATATTAAGTTGAAGTTAAGATCAAAGCCGATAGATATTCGTCTGCCGAAACTGAAGCTGAACAGAATTACAAATGTTCATGTTGCAGTTGTTTTTTATCTGATTAGTTCTCTTATTTTTTCAATTTCTTCTTTGTCAAGGTCAAAGTATAATGTTCCTGTCATGTGAATTGGGCTGTCTATACCTTTCAATAAGTTGTCCACGAAAGAATGAAATTGTAAAACTCTAAACTCTCTTTTGTAAGTCGTTATTTTCATTTCTCCAATTTCAATAATTTCTATTTTTTGATTTCTATTTTTTGTCCAAGTTGGAAGTGCAATTTTTGAACTTAAATTGTTCCACATAATCGGACCTGCACACCATTCATTAAGTTTGATTTTTGAGTTGTCAAATTTTAAGAAACATTCTCCTCCAATTGGTGCACCCATTGCAATTTCAATTAGTTCTCCAAACTCAACTTTATAACGCCCATTTGGCGATATTAAGTTTTTATCAATGTTAGAGAAGTCCCACGGGTTTGGATATTCGTTATTCATAAATCTTCGCACCTTTAAAAATATCTGCAATTGTCTGCCATCTTGGTTTGTCAGCGTTTATATTTTGGTTTGTATTGTCATAAAACCCTTGTATTTCAGTCGCATAAGCTGATAATGCTTCTAAAAAGCGCTCTAATTTATGGTTTCCCCAATATCTTGATTTACTAAAAAGTCCTGTCGTAAAAAGTCAATAAACTTAATGCAAGTCTGTCAGCCGGTTACTTGGAAATTGTTGATTGTGTCGTTCACAAAATTACTGCTAACGCATGTATTTGCGCTATTCTACGAATCTACAAAATTTCTAAAACCCTGGCAATTACTATAATTTCATTGTCAGCAATATTATCAATTTTCGGTTTTAAACTTTTACACTTGTTTGTACACGGATATTTACCCGGCTATTCCTGACCGGCTTTCCTTAGTAGCGAACTATAATTCCGGAAAATCGAAACCCCCAGCAAACAAAGTATCACAAAATTAAACAGCCCCGTACTCCGCCATTTGGGAAAATCTGCTGAGAACAGAAAAGTATAATAGCTGGTAAAGAAGAGATTGGCAATCAGGAGATAGATCAGCATACGTGAAGCTTTTTCCTGAACAAGATAAATAATAC
>CAZYTV010000141.1:0-11319 GCA_964650455.1 uncultured Chitinophaga sp.
CGCGCCGGCCTGGTTCCATGTTTTGCCGTCGGTGCTGAAGTAGAAACGAGCGGTGTCGGTCATGTTCCGGAAATCGCAGTCGGCGCGGAGCCAGATCTTTTTCTTTTTTAGTGTGAGGACAGGATGTTCAACCGGCTGACCATTTTCGGTGCTGACCACGATCAGTTGCAGGAGCCCGGCTTCTTTCTTGACCCCCACATAGCCGTAATTCTTCTGCAGTAAACATAAGCCGGCCCTGTCACCCTCACGCATATGCGACAAATCGAGCATGGTGCTGGCACTGCTGGTTGGACCGAAAGTCCGTTGCGTGAGCATATTGCGGGCACTGAGCAGGGATGTATCAATTCGGCCGGTGCTTAATCGCAGCCAACCTTTTCGTTTGGTCACGGACCATAGCCTGTTATCCGGATTATGGTTCCATTGCCATACAAGCGGTAAGACTGGTTCTCCTTTCTTCCGGTTGAATTCATCTGACGCAACTATACCAGGAATCAGACCGGTACTCATGGGCAGTGCCAGGCTATCGGGTACTTTACCATCAACACCTAACACGGGCCAGTCGTTTTCCCATTTCACAGGCAGGAGATAAGGGATTCGTCCTACGGCCCCGTAATCGCGGAAGAGATAACTGAACCATCGTCCATCGGGCATATCGATCAAACCGCCCTGGGCGATGCCTCGATCCTGTAAGGCGACTTTGCCTTCATAAGGGCCGAGTATATTTTTTGAACGATGAATGAGTACGGTACGCATCCCGCCCCTGGGCCATCCGATATTGAAGAGGTAATACCAGCCATTGACTTTAAATAACTGTGACCCTTCAGCATTCAACCCGATATTAGTACCGGCCGGGGCACTGGCATTTTCAATGAGTACCTGATTAATACCACCGTCTTTGAATCCTTTCATTTGATTATCGAGTTCCACGATGCGCAGTCTTCCTGCTCCCCAGATCATATACACCCTTCCGTCATCATCAAAGAATAAACTGTGATCATGCAGCGAAGGCGAAAAGGAATGGCTGGTCCAGTTTCCTTTTTCAATATCTGTTGTGGTATAGATATGGGTGCGGCCGGTGTTCTGGGCGAAAGTGCTGAGGTAATACACGCCGGTATGATAACGCAGGCTGCTGGCCCAGGAACCGTTGCCATAACTGTTTTTCCCATTGACTAAATTCAAAGCATCCATATCCGCCAGCGTATCGTAGGCATAGCCGATCAGTTTCCAGTTGACCAGGTCGGTGGATTTCATCAGCGGCACCCCCGGACTCATGTGCATGGTGGTGCTGCTCATGTAATAATTATTTCCCACGCGGATCATGGACATGTCGGGGATGTCGGCGAAAAGGAGGGGGTTGCTGGCCTGCTGGGCGGAGGCCAGTAAGGGGAGGAACAGGAGGATGAGGATGTGGCGCATATGGGTGTGTGAAATTAGGAAAATACTCAAGCGACGCCGGAAAATTGAATGTTGAAATCCACTACATTCATCCAAACCATTTCTATGAATCCTGTTATCATTCAAAATATGATTCACGAAGTACGTGGATATAAAGTCATGCTTGATTTTGACCTGGCTGTATTGTATGGACTGGAAACCAAAGTGTTAAATCAGTCTGTAAAAAGAAATTTGTCCCGGTTTCCAACTGATTTTATGTTCAGGCTAACTTCAGAAGAATGGACCCTGATGCGGTCACAATTTGTGACCGCATCCCAAAATAAAAGAAATGCTTCTGTGATTCCATATGCCTTTACAGAACACGGTGTTACTATGCTCGCCAGTGTATTGAGGACTGAGAAAGCTATTAAAACAAATATTGCAATAGTCCGGGCGTTTATTACTCTCCGGCAAATGGCTATGCAGCATAAAGAACTGGCTGACAGAATTACAGAATTGAAAGATGAAATTTATGACCGACTGGGTGAACATGATTCACAACTGGCTTCAATTTATGAAGCCATAGAGTCCCTGTTAGACAAACAAGCCGAAAAAGAAAACTGGGATAACCGGGAACGAATAGGTTTTAAAAAAGAATAAAATCCGTTAGTTAAATTGGTGGCAGGAAATAGGATCTGTTTTTAATTCTTTACCACGGACTTTTTTAGTTGAACCCTTCCAGGGTTCCAGGGGATCATGGGGTGCACAGGACCCCGGGTTGGCACCCGGGGCTCCTTCGATACGCCGAGTTTTATTTGTGAGCACCCCTGGAGAGTTTCTAAACGGCTACTCAGGATGACAAGTTGGGGTTGTGAGTGTAGCTGTATTAAAGAACCTTCCCGCTTACCACCTTACGGAGCGAAATTATCATGTCAGGCTGAGTAGCCGCAACCGGATTTTCAGGGAAGAAGAAAACGCACCAACGGCGTATCGAAGCCCTCCCTCTTTCAGGGGATGCCCAAACCCTCTCTTCAGGGGATTGATTCCGTTTGAAAAAAATGGAAGTTTTGATGACAACAAAAACGAAAATCAATCAACATGAAAAAGACATTATTATTTCTTGCCTTCATTGCTATACTGAGCAGTAAGGCATCCGCACAGTACGCTATACGCCTGCAGGATGGTAAAGCCTGTGAACTGATTACCCAGTCACAATTGAAGATCTACCTGGGTAAACTGGGTAACCTGTTAAAGCTTGCCCAGCAGGATGTAGATAAATACGGCAAGACGGGGGCCTACCCGGCAACGGCGATCAATTTTCACCTCGCTGCCCGGAATGCCTATGACACCGTACAAAAAATGGTTAACTGGTTAAACACCGGCAGCAATAACCTTCCGGATAATACCAACTATGTGGAAGCTTCAGGCATCATGCAGTGGATGCGCAATGTGATCGACAATCTTTCTGTGGCACATCACTGGGCGATATTAAGTTCCATTTATCACCAGAGCAGTTATGCCTCCTGTGGAAAAGAAGAAGCGATACGATTGCTGACGGAAGCAGTGAACCTGCTGTATTATGCAGGGAGATGTTATACGGAACCGTATAAGGAGATACCGGTGCCGAATTGTAGGTAAGGTTGTTTGGAAAAGGTACGAGGTACGAGAATGGGTGTCTAAAAGGGAGTGAGAGGATTGCTTTGGTACATCCTTCGGTACGCCGAGTATTATTTACCAGTACCCCTGTAGCATTTCTAAACGGCTACTCAGGATGACACGAACATTTCGTTTATTAAGATATGCGCTTTAATAGGCTATCCAAAATTCACTTACTCTCGCCGCTTTTCATCCTACGGAGCGGAATGTTCGTGTCATCCTGAGTAGCCGTTTAGTTGAATTTCAGGGGTGCCAATAAATGTTACTCGGCGTATCGAAGGGCGGGATCATCGTTCCCCTCTCCTCAAGGAGAGGGGGCAGGGGGTGAGGTATTGAGGCGGGCGTACCGAAGGCCAATCACCGTCAATCACCGCCAATCATCCCCCTCTCACCGAATCCCCTTTGCCCGGCAGCCTCCTTTCCAGACCTTCGCCAAAACATTCACCTCTCCCATGTCCCTTTTCAAATCATTCGGCCGCAGGCCGGGCAAAGCACAGCAGCAATTATACAGTCAGTTGTCCAATTATAAAAACGGTCAGTTCCAGAACCCAATTCCCACACCAGCCCTTGCTGAAGGACAGACCATGTTGAAAATTTTATGGGAGTTTATGAAGAAGCACCCGGAGACCAGTCCGGAGAAGCCATTACCTTTTGTACAGACGGATCTGAAACACCTCCATCCGCTGGAGAATGTACTGGTCTGGTTTGGACATAGCTCTTATTTTATTCAGGCAGATGGTAAACGTTTCCTCATCGATCCTGTATTCAGCGGGAATGCTTCGCCGATACCGGGTTCGCTGAAAGCTTTTCCCGGGACAAATACCTACCAGGCCACCGATATGCCCGATATTGATTTCCTGCTGATCACCCATGACCACTGGGATCACCTGGATTATTCAACGATACAGCAATTAAAAAACAAAACCCGTAAAGTGATTTGCGGCCTGGGGGTGGCTGAACATTTTTACTACTGGGGCTGGGAGAGGGAAATGCTGATAGAACGGAACTGGTTCGATACAATAGAACTGGCACCCGGTTTCAATATCACACTTACACCTGCCCGGCATTTCTCCGGCCGCAGCTTCAAACGCAATGTGTCACTCTGGACTTCTTATGTCCTGAAAACCCCTTCATATCATCTCTTCCTCGGGGGCGACAGCGGTTATGGTCCTCACTTCAAAACCATCGGCGATCAATACGGTCCCTTTGACCTGGCCATTTTGGATTGCGGGCAGTACAATAAAAACTGGCCCTATATCCACTCGAATCCGGAGGAAGTGATACAGGAAGTTACGGACCTCAAGGCCGCACGGTTTATACCGGTGCATCATTCGAAGTTCAAACTGGCGCAGCATCCATGGTATGAGCCCATTGAGAGAGTTAAGTCATTGGCCGGGGGGTTGTCGATTATTACGCCTGTGATTGGAGAGAAGGTGGGGCTAAGTACGAAGTTAGAAGTACGAAGTACGAACGGGATACAGTAAAACGAGAGACAATGTGTTGTTTTAGATTAAACCTTCTAAGAAGGGACTCCCTTCGTTCCTCAGATTTCGAGCACAGCGAGAAATCTTGTATTTCTTTTCTCTCTCCCCCTCTTAGCCTGTCATTCCGAGCGAAGCGAGGAACCTTCTTCGAGGGTTGGTGTTTTCTATAATTGTGTCACCCCTTCGGGGCTCTGTGGGCATTTTCTTATCTGCGTGCTATAATTGTATTACCCCTTCGGGGCTGAAAGAACATTAGTTGTTCGTTGGGCATCTGTTTCTTATAATAATGCCACCCCTCCCACCTACACTTCGTTACGGTCGGCAGGTCGGGGTTTTGAATGTATTTGTTTACACCTTTCTTTTACTATAATAATGTCACCCCTTCGGGGTTGTGATGTTCTTTGTTGTTTTTCTTTCTACAATTATGTCACCCCTTCGGGGCTAGGTGAGCATTTTCTCATTTCCGTGCTATAATTATATTACCCCTTCGGGGCTAGGGCCTTCCCGCTTTTAATCATTCGGAGCGAAATGATCGTGTCAGACTGAGTAGACTGCCTCTTTACGAACTCTACATGGTGAAACAAAAAATCCTGAGGCAGGCGTATCGAAGTCGACGTATCGAAGGCGACGAAACGGGGGCAGGGGGTGAGGTATTCCTCACAAAGCCCGAACCCTACCTGACCCCGACACATGACTCGTAATCACCGGACTCCCCAAATAATACACCGAACCACTTCCTGAAATATGCGCATCAAGTGTCTGCGCTACTTTTACCTTGATGTTTCCGGAGCCGCTGATGTCGGCACTGGTTTTATCGGCTTGTAAACCCACGAGGTTGATACTGCCACTGCCGCTGACATGCAGGGATTCGTTGGGACTGATGCCGGAATAGACGGTGATGGAGCCGGAGCCGCTGATGGTGCTGCTGAGTTTGTCGGTGAGGCTGGCTTGCTGGACTTCAATATTACCGGAGCCACTGACTTTGAGATCGAGGTTGCTGCCAGTGAGCGGACCCGTGAGATTGAAGCTGGCCGAGCCACTGAGGTTGACGCCCTTGGCGACAGGGGCCGTGATATTGACGAGGATGTCTTCATGTGATTTAACCCAGACACCATTCTGGAATTTGATCACGAGCTCATCACCTTCTTTGATGAAGCGCATGACATCGATGATGTTTTGCTGGGCGATGACTTCTACTTTATACACGGGACCGATATTGTAATTGATGCGTCCATGGACACCGACAGATATTTTAGAGAAATCGGTGACGGGAATGATTTGTTGGACCACAGGACCCTCGCCCACTACTTTTTCGCAGGAATTGAATGCGGCCATTAAGACGAATAACAAAAAGGATAAGCTGATTTTTTTCATGACTGTTATTTTTAACGAAGAATGAATACGATTAAAACTCGATTTTATAATTGAGGATGGGGAGTAAGCCCATCTGGTAATACGTGACGATTTTATTTTTTTCCTTGTCCCAGCCCTGGCCGAATACATTCTGCCGGTTGCTGACATTCTGTATATCGAGGGATAAGGTACTGGTGACCCTCCGGCGGTTCCACTTGATACTGGCCCTGATATCGGTCCGGAAATAATCCGGGTTCTGCAGGGTGAATGCCTGTTTTTCTAAAAAGACGGCATAGCCGGCTACCGAAGAAGCCGCGGCATCAATGGGCGTGTTGCGCAAGCCACCGGCGTATATGGTTTTGATATGCAGGCCAATGGTTTTTGATTTCCGCTCGTTTACAAAATCCTTTCCGGCAATCAGGGTGCTGATATGATTGCCATTGAAACGGGTATTGCGCTCCACTCCATCCAGTGCTTTATACCTTGACTGATACAATGAATTGGTGAGCGTGAGATAAAAATCATTGTGCAGGTAACGTTCTATGGAAATCTCCAATCCCCGGTTGCGACCCTTACCCCGGTTGATCATGGGATCACTGAGGTAATTGAATTCAATATTGAGGGCGGACAAAGTGCTGCTGTCATAGACAGACACCGGTACATTAAACAGGTCCTGGTAATAAAGTTCAGCCTTCACCTGCAGGTTGGGTGCCAGCCGGTAATTGTAGGACAGTACATAATGATGGGCCCTGGTTAGTCCCAGGTTTTTATTAGGTAATACAATTGATCCATCGGGCATTTGCTGCTGTACAAAATACAATCCCCATGTTTGCGCCTGGCTATGCAGTCCATAACCAAGAGCTAAACCACTCCGCTTGTTGATATTCCATTTGACCGATGCACGGGGCTCCGCGGCTGAACTTTTATTAAGTGCCACCCGCAGATAATGCATACCAGCCTGTATAGTGAACTTTTCAGAAGGACGATACTGTGCCTGCGCAAAAGCCTGTTGCAGGGAACTGTTGCCACGGGTATTCACTCTTTCCTCGAGGGGATCACCCTCGTGATCGGGGCTGAACTGATTGACTTTATATTTTATAAGGCTGCCGATGATACCGGCCCTGAGTAATAAATTTTTACTGAACTTATAATTGAGGGTGGAATTCAATACCCATTTCCTCGTGGTGTATTTATCGAGATAGGTGCGGGTAAGGGTCAGATCATCCAGGTACATATGTTCATCAAAACCGGTGCGGGTACTGGAGATACCGATGCCTGTCTTTAGGTTCCATTTGTTGCCCTTGATGGTATGCGTCATCCCGTTCATGTAGGCATGTGAAAAGAAATGAAATGAATACCGGTCAGAACGCTCCTCCCATTTGGAAGAATCTTTATCCGCATCATAGACCTGGTCGCTGCGGCCGTTAAAGCCACATAAACTGAAAGTACCCCGACGACCGGCAGGCAAATCAATATTATAAGAGAGATCCTGGAAATTGGTGATGCCGTTATTATCAATCACCCCCAGTTTGGTGAGCAGACTAAGTGTGGAATAGCGGTAATTGACCAGGTAAGAACCTTTGTATTTTTTAGAGAAGGGTCCTTCGAGAGAGGCATTGAGTCCGAGCACTCCGGCCTGTAAGCTGTATTCTCTTTTTTCATTATTGCCACGGCGGAGATGCAAATCAAAGACACCGCTGACGGCATTGCCATACTCAGCCCCAAAAGCAGCCGTTACAAAATCGGAATTGGATAATAACTGTGCACTCAGGATGGAGATCCCACCGCCGCTGTTGCCGGGCATGGCGAAGTGGTTGGGATTGGGAATATCCAGTCCTTCCATTCTCCATAATAATCCCACGGGCGAATTGCCCCGGATGATAATGGTATTATTGCCATCCTCCCCGGCCATCACACCGGGAAATGCCACGGCCATCCGCAACGGAGGTTAAACGGCGGCGGCATATTTCTGTGTTTCCTCCACAGTAAAAGCACGGGCACTGACCGCATTCATATCATTCAGCGGTTTATTCTTTTTACTGTTAACCTGCAGCACCACTTCAGTCTCGGCCTTGATCACCGCTTCCAACGGAATGCTGAGCACGGTTTCTTTGCCTGAATTGACCTGGATATTTTCCAGTACCACTTCCTTAAAACCGGCATAACTGATCGTAACTGAATACGTGCCTACGGGAATATCAGAAAAACGGAACTGTCCTTCGGGGTCGGTGATCACGGTTCGTTTCAGTGGGGAGAGTGTTACGGTAGCACCAGTTAATGGTTGTTGCAATAACTGTTCTACAGCGATGCCGCGCAACTGGCCTTTGTACTGGGCCGCAGTTGTTAAGGAAATTAAAAAAACAAAAAGCAGCGGGATAAGATTTTTAAGCTTCATGGTTATACATCAATGGTTATACCTGGATAACAACCATCGAAGCATTTACCCCTATCTGCGGGTTGAAAAAAATCAGAAAAAATTGATACCGGCTGTCCAGCCAAACCAGCCGGAAACGCGGTTGCTGTATTCATGGTTTTTATAACCCATAGACGGTAATACAAAACGATAACCGGTAACAGCAGCCGGCTGATCAGAAATCAATACAGAATAGGAAGGTCCGGCGTGGAAGGAAATATATTTATTGAGTTTAACGTTGAGGTTCAGTTGAAATTTATTCTGAAGGTTTAAGTAATCCCAGGTACCCCGGTAAAGATAATCTGCCGTTAGTTCGGGATTGAGGGTGATGGTCCGGGCCTTGTTTAATTTTAATTCACTGCCCAGTCCGTAACCAAAGGAATAGATTTTATCATTGTCACGCACACTCGCACCTGCCTGGAGAATACTGTAACATTTTGAATTGCCGGTCTTAAAGGCCAGGTTGAAATCGGTAAGCTCGTTACGGAACACATTGAGTTTGTGATACCCTTTGAGAATGATATTGATGAGTCCGATACTATAGCCTTCCGAGGTATCAGCGATATTGATGAGCCCGAACTGTAAACCCTTTAGTTTTTTAGCATAATTAATTACACCGGCAATCTGTACCCCGTTCATTTCTCTATTGCTGAAATTGATCACCCCGGCCACCTGTACACCCGTGACTTTATTTTTTGAAAAATTGGCCACCCCCGCGGCCTGCCAGCCCTTCACACTATCCATCACATGATTATAGACACCCGCCACCTGGAAGCCGGTGAAATTTCCCTTGACTAAATTGTTGACCCCGGCGGCCTGGAACGCATATACTTTATTCAGCACTGTATTATTCACCCCGGCCACTTGCATCCCGCGGGTTACCCCACCCACCACATTGAACAGACCGGCCGCCTGGAAATATTTGACTTCTTTTTTATCAATATTAAAGAGTCCGCCGATCTCCAGTCCGTTGGTCCCTGCCGTATAACCTCCCAGTACATTCAGCGAAAATTTATTAACCACCTGTCCGCTCATCTGTCCGTGTGAACCGAGCCCGGGTACTAATGAAACCTGGAAGGGCCGGGTGGTAAAAAATTTATTCAGGTTCAGGCTCTGCATTTTCTGTTTGGTGGAAAGCAGGAAACGGCCCATACCGGTCCGTTCTACTTTGGAAGAATCAGCAGCGGAGACTAATGGATTTGCATTTGTAGTGTCCGGCAGCGGTATCACCCGCAAAGAATCCGGGGTTAAATAATCTTCGGGACTGATCGTTACCACATCTGTTTCCGGTTGCAGGGGCATGAGGGTGATGCTGAGTTCCTGGCTGCGGCCGGGCTGGATCAGTACTGAAGTGTCTTCATAAAATTCTTTACTCACGGTTAAGGTAGCGGTGGCCGCCTTACTGCTTTTCAGTTTCAGTTTAAAAAAGCCGAGTTCATTGGTGAGGGCGGAAGCCAGCAGTTTTTTTTCATACACACTGGCATCGGGTATCGCGGCATCGGATTGTTCATCGTACACATATCCGCTTACGGTATAAATTTTATCTTCCAGTTCCGCCTTCCTGGTGATCATGGTCATCCGGATTGGCGCCTTGCGGATGATTACGTAAGTGCCGCTTTCACGGAATTCAAAGCTGGTATTGAACAGGAGACTGAGGACTTCTTTCAGGGGTTTGTTGCGCACGCTGAGGCTGACGAGACTGTCTTTCCGTACCACGGAAGAACTGTACGAGAAATAGCAATCCGCCTTATTGCTGATGATCTCGAGTACCTGGTCGAGGCGCTGACGGTTTACGTCCAGGGTGATGGGGCGGTTGAGTACAGACTGTCCGTATGCAGCGCCCACGGCGCTCAGCAGGATGATCACAACCAATAAGAATCCATTTCTGCAATTCATAACTGTTTATTCTAAAATGATCCTGCCGTTTTCTTTGCGGACAGTGATATTAAAAGTGAGGTGGATGACTTCCAGTACCTGGTCCAGCGATTCATTGTAGAACGTGGTATTCATCCGCAGGTCTTTCAGTTCTTCCCTGCCAAAAACAATATTCGTTTTATAGGCTTCATTCAGTACCTGCACCAGTTTCCAGAGGGGGGTGTCATCACAGACAAATTCTTTGGTGCGGTAATAGTTATGCAGTTGATCACTGACCTGTTCTTTCTCCGTCACTTTACCGGCAAAAGGCATACTGATTTTTTCGCCGGCCTGAAGGGTTACTTCCTGTCCATCCCTGCTCACTTTCACCGTACCCGTTTCCACCAGTACTTCCACATAGTTGCTGTCTTCCCGGACATTGAAAGAAGTCCCGACCACGGTCACCTGTACATCTTTTACATCAATGATAAAGGGCTTCGCTTTATCCGGTGTGATTTTGAAGAAGGCCTCTCCTTTTAATTCAACTGACCTGGTTTTTCCTTTAAAGCTTTTCGGATAATGCAGGGAGGATTGTTTATTCAGGGTGATTTCAGAACCATCGGCCAGTTTTTCGGTAAGTATGGATTGTCCGGATGCCAGTGTTTTTTCCGGAGCGGGCTGATTCCACCAGAACAGTCCGATTGCAATAATCAGGATCGCGGCCGCGGTCATGGCTTTAAAGTAAAAGCGTTTTACCAGGGGTACCACGGGTGCAGGTTTTTTACCGCCGTTGCTGATTCGTTCTTTAAACTGGTTCCAGGCTTTATGCTCATCGACCTTGGATACAGCGGCCAGTTCCAGGCTTTTTTCCCAGATTCTTTTGAACTGGTTAAAGTAAGTGGCATTGGCCTCGTCTTCCGTAAGCCAGTGCTGTACCCGGGTGGCTTCTTCCGGAGGCAGTTCGCCCAGCAGGTAGCTGGCCAGGGTCTCATCGTTAATATGGTTGAATTGCTTTTCCAGGGTATTATAAGTTTATAAAAATGACAAGGAAGGGTAAAAAGTCCACCAGTTTCAGGCGCAGCAGTTTCAGGGCCTTGCCCATATGGTTCTCCACGGTTTTCACGGAAATATTCAGTTTGTCTGCGATCTCCCGGTATTTCAGGTCTTCAAATCGGCTCAGTTGAA
>CAZYTV010000142.1:0-726 GCA_964650455.1 uncultured Chitinophaga sp.
GCGTTTAGATGTTTAGAGGGGCATTACCTATATTATGCCCTCTTTCTCTCTTTTTTCTCTTTTGATCTCTTTAGCGCCGCCCGCAGGGCAGATACAATTGAGGGTTGAGCGTTTAGGGATTAGATAATCTTTCTTAGAACGGGCTGTTGGCTGTTCCCCTCTCGCTTCTCGCTTCTCGCCTCTCGCCTCTCGCTTCTAGCCTTTCCCCAGCTCCTTCAGCAACTTAAAATGCGACCCAACCGCGTACCGGAAACTGGGCATCTCCCGGTATTCCAGTCCATGCTTAAAAGCCACTGATTTAATGATCGGTGTGATGTGCTTATAGTGCACATGGCAAACTTTTGGAAACAGGTGATGCGCCACATGCAGGTTCAGGCAGCCGGTAAACCAGGAAAGGACCCTGGACTTAGGCGAATAATCGCTGGTGGTCTCCACCACATGCACCGCCCAGTTATTCTCAATATTACCATCCTCCGGCACCGGGAAATTCGTGTCCTCGGTCAGGTGCCCGGTCAGGAACACAAAGACCAGGGTGATCCCGTTCAGGAACTGTCCCAGCAGGAAATAAGTCATCACCAGTAAGAACGGCACATTAAACACAAAAATGGGAATGATGAAGATATAGGCGTAGTAAAACAGTTTGAAGAAAATAAACTCAGCCAGGAAAGCCTTGCTGGCCTTGATTTTATTCAGTTGTGTGTACCTGATAATGAATTTCAGGTCACG
>CAZYTV010000142.1:736-7105 GCA_964650455.1 uncultured Chitinophaga sp.
GGAATGGGGCATAGTTGGACGTGGACAGTGCAAAGTTAAACGTAGCATAGATATGTTGAAAGCGGTGAAATTTCCGCCATTTGTCTTCCGGGGTAAACCGCAGGATTTTGTACCCGTTTACATTATTATCCTGTTCGTGTACATTGATAAAGGTGTGGTGTTCCTGATTATGGGCAATCATCCAGATCTTCTTATTGCAACCCAGCACTTCCATAAAATAGCCGAAGAAATGGTTCAGTCCCCTGGATTTGAACAGGGCCAGGTGGTTCGCATCGTGGGCGATATTAAAGGCAATCATCAGGTGTGAAAACAGGTGGGCCACACCGATCAGGACAGCCACAAAGAAGTATTCTTTAAAAACGATCACCCCCACCCAGGTCGCTACCCAGAAAGTCAGCCAGAAGACGAGTTTGACCCGCATTTCGGTATTCGCCCCCATGCTTAGTTTATTGCTGACAAAATAGTCATTCACCTGTTTTTTAACATCCTCGTAGAAAGAACTACCCCTGGGGTCCGTTTTAAATTTTACTTTTTCCATGCTGGTGCTTTAGTAATAGCATTCCCTTCCGGATATACCGGCGAATACTGATTTAAATGATTAATTTCTCAGAGTAAAAGAGACCTTAGTGCGCACCAGAAAGATGGAAATATCCGTCAGGATATGAACAGAAAAATGGCGGGCCTTAACGTACCTGGTTTTAGCAATCGATACTCAGAAAACAAAATCCGTACTCGGTTTCG
Source organism: uncultured Chitinophaga sp. (assembly GCA_964650455.1). GTDB lineage: Bacteria > Bacteroidota > Bacteroidia > Chitinophagales > Chitinophagaceae > JJ008. Next base: position 1,478 of record CAZYTV010000142.1, read on the forward strand.
GGGAGCTTATTTTTCAAGTGCTTGTAATGTACGGAATTATGTGATGCAATGTGGGAATTGTGGAATTAAATGATCGGGAACAAGAGGAAGATGTTCGAGGTTGGAAGTTGGAGGTTTGAAGTTGGAAACCTCAAAGCTGGCAGATAGAAATATACTTTACGTAAAGAACTATGCCGGGGGTTTATCAACGCTCAGCAGACTGACGGTAGTATTATTTGAATTTAAAGCACATTAACCTGGCTGTTACTATGAAACATGGAGGGAACGACTGTCTGTCGTCCCCCCGTCCTCACCATTTACTTCATCGAATGAAGGGCCACCCGGTTTCCCTCGGTGTCCAGGAAATGTGCCATAAACCCGTTTTCGCCGATAGCCGTTTTTGGTAGTATAATTTTCCCACCGGCTGCTTCCACCCTGGAGAGTGGCACCGTTAAATCCTCACCACCATTCAGGTAAACCAAGCTTCCTTTATCAGAAGGTTCATACCCCTGCTCCTCCACCAATCCTCCGCCAACAGCTCCCTGCTCCATATCGGCGGGAAACATGGCATATTTCATTCCTTCAAAGGGCATCAGCATACTGATATCCAGTACAGTCTCGTAAAACTTTTTAGCCCGGCTGAAATCAGTGGCAGGGATTTCAAACCAGTTAATGGCATTTTTCACGTTGAGTTGTTTGAGGTGAACTACTAATTTAGGATTATGCCGGGAGATGGCAAGGGGCAGTTGTCAGTAAACCAGGGGTCCTTAGGAACATTTTCATTTCAAGTGAAGAATTTCAACCGGATAATATATCCCACAATCAGCGAAAGGTATTATCACTGCAGAAAAAATTATCATACGGAATTACTCAGCCATTTTACTCTTTATAAATTCTGCAATTTTCGGTTGTCCGGCCAGCCGGGCCAGTTCCAGTGCATTATTGCCATCCTGGTTTTTCAGGCTTAGATCGGCCCCTTTGGACAGTAGATAAGTAACCACCTCAATAAAACCACCCTTGGCTGCTTCGCCCAGTGGAAAGTCCCTTTCCTTATCCTGAATATTCACATCAGCACCGCTTTCCACCAATGTTGTCACGATATCCAGGTGACCCTTACTCGCAGCGTGTTCCAGGGGAGTGGCCCCATCCTCACCTCTTGAATCCACATCATAGCCTTTTGAAATAAAATATTTAACCAGGTCAATGTGCCCGTTCCGTGATGCCACCCTTAAAGGAGTATGCCCTTTGAAACCCCGTTCATCCACATCAGCACCTGCTTCTGCAAGCAGCCTGACTATTTCGAGATATCCTTCCTGTGCGGCAACCGACAAACAGGAAGATTTGAACTCTTTCCACTTGAATTTCTGTGAAGCATCTGCCCCGTACTTCAGCAACAATTCCACCATTTTGGCATCCCCGTTCCACACCGCCACCCACAAAGCAAACTGCCCTGCTTTATTGGTTTTATTCACTTTCTCCCCTCCCTTGATTTGCTGCTCCACCAGCTCATAGTTTTTTGCTTCTACGGCTTCGAAAAAGGTTTGGGCAGAGAGTGAAAGTGAAAGAATGGGGATCAGGATAAGCAGGAGCGTAATCTTCTTCATAACATTGTAAAGTTTAACTGATAGAAAGGTAAAAAAAGTTAGGGCAAATTGAAACAGTCTCGAATGACCTGAGCAAGTATCTTACTTACTTGCCGCATTGCTAATCCTGATCTCCTCCAGTCGCTTGATATACTTTTCCATTACTTTTTTATAATTCCCTCCAACATAAGGGAGACTGTAAAGTGTTCCGGTGGCCAGATCTTTTACTCCACATGAATAATTTGTCACTGGCCCCACCCGTTCGCCCGTCCTGAAATACCCGTCCTGATTATCATAAATCATGGCTAATACAAAATTATTCACCCCCTTCCTTGGCTTCGTTGCAAAAAAATCCCTTGAATCGATTACTTCGTATTCACCTGTATAATTTTTTTCCATTACTTTTTTTAGCGCGTTATTTACCTGGAAATATCCGGGAACGGTGATGACATATAAATATGTTTTCCCTTTGCCAAACCCGGGAGGAAATGTATCAATGGCATTTTCATAATGCCGGGCAAAAGAAATTCCATTTACAGCAGCTAAAATAAAAATTAATAAACTTAACTTTCTCATGTTGTATATTTTGAGGTTTAATTGTATTTTTCCAACAGTATTATTTAGAAATTCCGGTATCAGTATGAATACCCGCATGTACAGATAAGGTTTTGGTTCGTGTAGTGGTAATTGTTATTGCAATATAAAAAGCGCCGTGGATATAATGAATGATTTTGAGCGAAATATGGGGCATATACCATAAAAAGAGTATATCCGCAGGTGTTCGCTGTTTAAAGTTAGGGGGCGTTATATGCGAAAATTACTCAGGTAGGTACAGCACAAAGAAAATATCAGATTAAAGCTTCCAGGGTCTTTGCCAGCTCCAAAACCAGGCATAAGGCACTATCCACTCCATAAAAGCTGTTTTCAGGATTAAGTCCCTATTGAACCCGGCCTTTTCTTTTCTCGCCCTTCACTCCTTTAGCCCCTCGCCTTCTAGAATAAGTTTTTGATAATCTTACAATTACAAAAGGTTTTATTCGGGTCTTCTTCTGAGTCTCCTCAATACCTGCTTCATATTTCGTTCGATACTTGTTCGAGGATAAAGCGCATCATGCACTTTATCCTCGAACAATGTACGGCTCAATCTATAACATGATATGAAGTATCCTCGAAGAAATGACGGTAAATCAGGCACTGGGTGAAGTCAGCTCTGATGCTAATTAATCAAAGAACTTCCCTCCTTTAACCGCCTTCTCAATCTCCCCCATTGCCTCCCCCTGCCTGCAGGTCCACGCAATATGGAGCCGGTACCCGCTGTGATACCTGTAAAGCCCGGTATGAAGATAGTTGAGCTGGCCTTTCTCGAAGCCCCTGATGCTGAGTTGATGAAAAAGACGGGAATCTATGTGCATCTCGGAAGTGTCGGATTCATAAACATTATCGGGTTTATTACTCCTGATCCTTTCCATCAATTGTTTTATCTCTCTCCTATACACAGTATCCCATTGTTCCTTCCATCCCATATTCTTAATCAAAGAAAAGAACAGGGTATTCGTTGCTTTTTTAAACTGGTACCTTTTTACCCGAACCTGCTGCTTCCCATCCGGTGAAAAATCCTGGAAAGATGAGTCAACAAGGGCGTATCCCGGGGGAGGAGAAAAACTGAAACCGATTTCTGGAAAAGCGTATTGGTTGAACTGCCCTGTTAGCTGCTGGCAGCAAAACCAGGCGGAGAATAAAAGAAGAATTCTTTTCATATGCTAAGGTTTAGGTTTAATAAAAGTCGTTTGAATCCGGGGCCCGTTTGCTCTGAGCATTTATTACACAAAGGGCTTCTCACTCCCAGGTAAAAATAATATCAATTTACGGCTTATCCCTTCCCGCAACCCTCTCTTTTACTTCCCATCCTCCGAAGCCTGCCTACTGGACAGGCAGGCGTTAGCGAAGGAGGGTTTGAACTCTTTGCCGCCCCGCAGAGCTGATAAGCACGAATATTAAACCAATTTAGCAAGTCTTCTTAAAAGGGGCTGTTGACTACTAACTACCGACTACAAACTACTTACTTATTTCACCTGCGCCTTTTCAAAAATACCAAACAAATCATACGGCTTCTTCGCAAAATGATCATTCGCGATGAACACCACCAGCACAATATAGCCTACAAAAAGAAGCACAATCCCGTACTGCAGCCCGGAGACCTTCTGAATAGGCTGCCTGTCTTTCCGCTCACAGATCTCACCCGGACAATACTGGGCTTTCTCTTTGTAAAACAGACTGTACACCTTACACCCGATACAGATTCCGAAAGCTGATTCAAAAAACAGGAAGATCAGGCAGATCAGACAGATGATCCCGGTGATCGGGCTAAAGGCATTGACGATATTAAAAAAGACAAACATCGTCCCCGATAAAATGACCCCGATGACCCAGGCAAACTTCTTCTGCCTCGCCCCCACATACTCGGGGTTCTGGTTCCTCACAATCCACCGGCTCAGAATCAGCACCGGCGAAAACCGGGGACTGATAAAGACCCGGATCAGGAAGTCCGTAAAGAATACAGTGATTACATATTTTACGGGCACAAAATCACCCCTGAACATAATCACCATCAACGAGTAAAAAGTCGCCAGGAACAGGATACCCGCCGCCGCCCTGATTTCGCGTTCATTCAGGACAGGGATAGAATAGCCGGGTACGAGTTCGCCGAATTGGATGATTTTAGCCATGATTACAGGTATATATTAATTAGCTGGGTTTATCTATTCTAAACGAAATTGTTGAGTAAAGTTACCTTATAAAACCAAATGGTTTTTACAGATAAAATTATAATGTAAAATCCAATCTGGACTGTTGGCTGTTGATTGTAGTCTGTGGTCTCTAGTCTGCAAATCCACGGCCTTATTGCCATGCCGCCACTTTCAAAATAACATTTCCCGTTTTCTGCCCGGATTCAACATAAGTATAAGCTTCTACGATCTGATCCATTTCATACTTCCTGTCAATGACCGGCTTAAATTCCCCTTTCTGAACAAGTTCCTTTAGAAATAGCACATCCTCCCTGGTTATTGATGGCAATGGGAATAGAAGCTTTTTACCGCCCCGGAGTGGAGTGGTGAGCGCTAATAGGATATTCTCCCCGTTTTTACCCAGTTCGGTTGAAATGTAAATTCCTTTTTCAGTTAATAAGGGCTTGCATTGTCCGAATGAGCTTTTTCCCACTGCATCAAAAATAAAATCAAACCGGGTCTTCGTCCATGTAAATTCCTGTGTCATATAATCAATAACCTCATCCGCACCGAGCGATTTTACCAGTTCCACATTCTTTGTATAACAAACTGCCGTTACGATGGCTCCGAAATGCTTTAATAATTGTACGGCTGCTGAACCGATAGCACCGGTAGCTCCATATACCATCACCCGCTGGCCGGGTAAAACCTTTGCGGCCCTGATATCCGACAGTGCATAATGGGCTCCTTCTGTAATGGCAGCCGCTTCATCAAAATCACACTCATCAGGTATAAGTGCAATGGCCCCTGATTCAGGAATAGTTAAATATTCCGCATGGCCGCCAAATTTCTTTTCGCTAAAACCAAATACCCGGTCTCCGGCTTTTAATGATGTGACCCTTCCGCCAATCTGCTCAATCACGCCGGCAAATTCACAACCCAATACCTGCATTTTCGGATGCAGCAGTCCACTCCAGAATCGTGTAACAAAGTATTCCGCACTCCGGAAACCGCAGTCAGTCCGGTTTACCGTGGAAGAATAGACTTTAATCAGTACCTCATTATCGTTTGGAAAAGGCTTTGCAATCTCCATTACCCGGGCAACTGCTGGTGGCCCATATTTTTTAAAAACAATTGCTTTCATAATCGGACGATTTGGTTGCTGTATGGCTAAAATGTACACTTGGCTTTGTTGAGCATGGATTTGTCCTGGAATTCGTCTTAAAACTTCTTTTTCGCTTTATATAAATTATCTGGTTTGTCATTCTAATATTAAGATAGCCTTACAAACATTTTATTTTTCCTCACATTTTCCCGGTGCCACAGGTCAAGGATGGGTG
>CAZYTV010000142.1:7115-10788 GCA_964650455.1 uncultured Chitinophaga sp.
CAGGCAACTGTTCTTTAGCAGGTTTAGATACTGCAGCAGCAGGAGCTGTTCCACTTTCTCCTGACGTACTGGCAGATTCGGGACAATCAACACCCGTTGGAAGTACCGCTGTATCCATGGCCTTATTTATGATAATAAACATTACCAATGATACTATAAATGGCAATGTTCTTACTAAAGATTCTATATCCATTCCAAAAATACGGCGATTCAAATAGTCTTTAGGAAAATGAATATATATCAGTGTAACACAATACATGCAGACAAAAAGGTTTAAAGCATGAACAATATTCCGGACAGTGTTTGTAGTCGCATCATTGGTCGCAACATTTTCTGTATTGTCAGTTGCAGCCACCCCTTTTCTCCTCTTTTCCCTCTCCTTTTCCAGCCGGATTGAAGCATGCCCTTTCACTTTGAAAAAACACTCAATTTCTGACAACCGGATGGAATAATTACGCAGTCGCCTCATAAAAAATCCATCAATAATTATCAGGAAACATAAAATGAGGTAAAGCATTGCAAAACAAAGCGCTTCAATGACAAATTCTTTCCCAAATACATTAAACATTAAAGCTCCAACCGCTGTAACAGTTAACAACGTAATATTTATCCGGTGCGATTGGTAAATACGAAAATGTTCGGCAACCACCGAATACTCCGTAATTTGTAAATCTGAATGATCAGCATGCATAGTAGTAGTTTTTGAGGTGAGTGGTTAACTTTAATAAAAAGCGTGCTACTATGTCAGAGTAATAAACTAAAAATAAAGAAATCAAACAAAAATTACAACTTGTTTTTCCCAACAGAAATCCAAGAAAAAATAAACTTAACCCTTAGCCCAGACATCCGCCTCCCAACAGTTATTTCTGATACCTTAAATGGTTTAGAGGTAATTACCTTTAACACGCCCTCTTTCATCCTCCGTAGCCCTGCCTACCGGACAGGCAGGTATTGCAAAGGAGGATTTTAATCTCTTTGCTGCCCCACTGGGCTCATAATAGTTGAGAGTTGAGATCAGGGGAATGTTAAATTACGAAAACAGGAGCAGGTTGCCCTTACCATTTATAGAATCATCCATCCTGACTTGCCGGATTCATGTAATTTTAATATTTTACAACGCAATAAACGGATATGCGCACCCTTATCAGATTATTTCCGGTATTACTGCTGATTTTATACGGATTATGCTTATCACAGACTTTCACCAGTTGTGAGCGACCGGCAGATAATCCCAATGATACCAATGTTCCACCACCCCCTCCTCCGCCGCCGATGCCACCTGATACAGTAACACTGATCCGCAAACTGGAAGAAACCTATTACCAGGGAAACCCGGGGTTCACTACCCGATACAGAGATTATCATTTTTATTATGATGCGCAGAAAAGACTAGTTACTGTTGGTATTAAAAACCATGTTTCTTTTCTGACTGACAGCCTTACCACCCGCTTATTTTATACCGGCAGTGAGCGCTTTCCCCGGATGATCATTAAGGCATACACATACAGCCAGAATACCGGCCCCGCCATGTATGATACAACCTGGCTCACCCTGGACAACCAGCAGCGTCCCTTAAAAGATTCCAGTACTGACTGGTCCTGGAACAATACCACCAACCTGTCAGAACATCTATATCCCCTGGTCCGCCATTATAGCTACAATGGGCTACAGAAAAAAACCGACTGGCTGGCACGTATCGGCAATAGTAATACCATTGACCTGATCCGGAAAGATTCGATATGGATGACCAGCGACAGCCTGTTACAGCAATCCAAAACACAATACTTCAACGGCAGCATCTACCCGGGTAATTATACAAAAGGAGAAGCTTTTATTTCTTCCCAGTACCTCAACCCGCTGGCTTTACTGAATATCAGCGGCGGCCTCTTCTCACCCATTATTTCGCCGGTCCGGGATGAAATACTAGGTAGTAATTTTCACCAGTCAGTTTATAACTCCAACCCCCTGCCCTACTATATCGATTTCTGTAACCGGAAACTACCTAATAGTTTCTTCCTGACCGGGTATTATAATAACGGCTATAACATGGGAAGCGGCGGCATCTATGTCAGCACCGTAATAACTCCATGGTCAGTAAGACCTTCATATCCCTCGGAAATGAAAGTGTCCATGAGCTATTCATATCCGGATGACAAGGTTTTCTATAAATACATTTATTAGAAAGCAGATCACCGAAATGGTATCTTGTTAGAAAGATGGAAAGGGTAGAATTGAGAGTTTAGAGAATCTTATAGAAGAAAGTTGTTGAAAGAAAGGTTTATAAGGTTTATAAAAGCTTACTTAGTAAGGGCTGTTTCCTGACACCCGACAACTGACAACTGACATCCCTATCTTTGCCCCCTAACGACCTACCTCCATGAACCTAGACTTCAACAAATACGAAGACCAGAACAGACTCCTCCTCTCCGACCTCCGTCAGAAACTGGAAAAAATCCAGGAAGGCGGGGGTAAGAAAGCCGCTGATAAACAACATGAAAAAAAGAAACTCACGCCCCGCGAACGGATTGCTTACCTGACCGATAATGGTGCGCCCTTTATTGAGATCGGGGCCTTTGCCGGGTATGACATGTATGCCGAACAGGGCGGTTGTCCGGCCGGGGGTACCGTAGCTGGTGTGGGCTATGTGAGCGGCCGGCAATGCGTGATCCTCGCCAATGACCAGACCGTAAAGGCCGGGGCCTGGTTCCCGATTACAGGAAAGAAGAATTTACGGTTACAGGAAATCGCGATGGAGAATCATTTGCCGGTGATCTACCTGGTAGACAGTGCCGGGGTCTTTCTCCCCATGCAGGATGAGATCTTTCCGGATAAGGAACATTTCGGACGCATCTTCCGCAACAATGCCCGCATGAGCGGAATGGGTATCACCCAGATCGCCGCGGTGATGGGTCCCTGTGTGGCCGGTGGTGCCTACCTCCCGATCATGAGCGATGAAACCCTGATGGTGGAAGGCAATGGATCAATCTACCTCGCAGGACCCTATTTAGTAAAAGCCGCCATCGGCGAAGATATCGATAACGAAACCCTGGGAGGTGCAAACACCCATACCGAAATCAGCGGCATCGCGGATTATAAATTCAAGAACGAAGAGGAATGCATGGACCATATTAAACGGATGATGGGTATGCTGGGCGAAAAACCCAAGGCGGGCTTTGACCGGATCGCACCAAAAGCACCGTCCAAAGATCCGAATGAAATTTATGGCCTGTTTCCCAGTGATGGGAAAAACTATGATATCGTTGATATTATTGAACGCATCGTTGACGAGAGCAAGTTCGAGCAGTTCAAGGAAGATTATGGAAAAACGATCGTCTGCGGGTATGGCCGTATTGATGGATGGGCTGTTGGAATTGTAGCTAACCAGCGCAAAATTGTAAAAGCGAAGAAATCCGGAGGATCGGGTGCTGTCGAGATGCAAATGGGTGGGGTCATCTATAATGACAGTGCTGATAAAGCCGCAAGGTTTATCCTCAACTGTAACCAGAAAAAAATTCCCCTGGTCTTCCTGCAGGATGTTACCGGTTTTATGGTGGGCAGCCGCAGTGAACACTCCGGTATCATTAAAGACGGGGCCAAGATGGTGAATGCGGTGGCGAATTCCGTGGTGCCCAAGTTTACTATCGTCATCGGCAATAGCAATGCCGCGGGCAAC
>CAZYTV010000142.1:10798-11291 GCA_964650455.1 uncultured Chitinophaga sp.
GCTGTTGCCCCTCGGGTTATCTAGGCCTGGCCCGGGCCCAAAATCGCCCTAATGAGCGGCGACTCGGCAGCGAAAACACTTTTACAGATCCAGGTGGCTTCCGAAAAAGCAAAAGGTAAGGTTGTAAGCCCGGAAGAAGAAAACAAGCTCCTCAACGAAATCAAAGGACGGTACGATAAACAAACCTCTCCCTACTACGCAGCCGCCCGTTTATGGGTGGACGCGATCATTGATCCCATAGAAACCCGGAGAGTGATAGCAGAAGGGATTAAAGCGGCAAATCATAATCCGGAGATGGGGGAGCTGAAGACCGGTGTATTTCAGGTTTAGGGGGTTAGTTAGTAGCTTGTAGTTAGTAGTTTGTAGTCAACTTCATATATGATTTTTTTTCTAAACCCGATCAGCCCTGAGGGCGGCGCTAAAGAGATCAAAGGAGATAAAAAGAGAGAAAGAGGGCATAATATAGGTAATGCCCCTCTAAACATCTAAACGC
>CAZYTV010000143.1:0-11277 GCA_964650455.1 uncultured Chitinophaga sp.
AAATTGATCGCTAAAGTATCTGAAGATGCCGGTATCACGAAAAAACAGGCCAATGCCGCACTCGATTCTTTTGTAGAAGCAGTCACCAAGACATTGAAAGCAGGTGGAAAAGTAACCCTGGTAGGATTTGGAACATTTTCTGTATCCAAAAGAGCTGCCCGTAACGGACGTAATCCGCAAACTGGTGCTGTAATCAAGATCAAAGCCCGTAAAGTAGCCAAATTTAAAGCTGGAAAAGAATTATCCGGTAAATTATAATGGCCGGTACATAGCATAAAGAGCTCCTGTGCTTATTTCAGTACCGGGGCTTTTTTACTGAAAAAACGGTCTATTTTTGCATTAAATCAATAAAAACAATTAACATGGGTAGAGGAGATAAAAAAACAGCAAAAGGTAAACGTTTCAAAGGCTCATTCGGCAAAAGCCGCCCGGCCATTTCTATTGCTGCAAAGAAAAAGGCAGCCGCTAAGAAAAGCAAATAAACTGTATTCGTCAGCCCGGCAGGACCACTTCCGGGCTGATCTGTTTTTGCAGTATTGTAAAAGGGATTAAAGATTTGTCTTTCGTTGCATGAGCTGATCCCTTTCTTCAGAGATCACATTCAGCATACTTTCCAGTTCACCAATCCGCTTGAGCTGGCCTTCCAGTTTTTTATTGGCATCCACCATTACCTGCATATCACTATTGAGTTCTTCGAGGTAGCGTACTCTTTTCTGGAGTTGCTGCCGCTGGAAATCAGCATCCCTTAATTGCTCTTCCACTGCATCCAGGGTGATTTTTAACTGGCGGTTTTCTTCACTGTTGGCTGTATACTTCAGTTTCTGTTCTTCGTAATCCCGGCTGAGTTTCTGGAAAGACTCCCGGAGTTCATCATTCTCCAGGCTGAGCTTACGGGACCCGGCCACCTGCTGTTCCAGCTTCTGCATTTTTGATTGCAGTACATTGAATTCACTGTATGCGCTGTCCAGCATGGCATTCATCTCGGTGGTGAGATGTTCTTTTTGCCGGCTGTTATTGATCTCTTTTTCGCGTTGTGTCAGTTTATAGCGCAGCTCTTCAATCTGTGCATTCAGCTCTTCATTTGTTTTTAAAATCTCCTGCTGTCTTTCCTCGGTTTCTTTTACAATTTCTATTTGCCCCAGTAGCTTATTGATTTTTTCATTGTGTTCCATCAGGCTGCTCTGAGCACGTCGCAACTGCTCCATATAATCCGGCTTTTCGCCCGGCACCGGGGCCGGGTGCGCATTCGCGGCCCGCAGCAGTTCAATCTCCGCCATCAGTTTTTTATTGACAATACGGAGGTCTTCTGCTTCAGCAGCATGGACCCGGCTGGCTTCTTCTGCTTCCAGTAATCTTTTCCGGTTTTGCTCCGGATCACGCGGGCCGGCAGGGTGTTTTTTCAGGGATTCAATTTCGGCGAGCAGTTTTTTGTTTTGTGCCCGCTGTTCATCCGCTTCAATGGAATAGATCTCGTAGTTTTCTTCGGCTTCTTCCAGTCTCCGGCGTAATTCCGTCAGATCCTGTCCGCCTGCAGCTACTCCTCCCTTTTTCAGTGCGTCTAATTCAGTCTGCAGTTTTTTATTCTTCACCTGCAACTCTTCAATTTCTATGGAAATATCATCCGTGCTGTCTGTTGCAACAGACAGTTTATACCGGAGATCCTCCAGTTCCTTATCACGGATCTCGGTATCATTAAAATATTTCAGTTTCCAGACTTCCAGTTCTTTGTGTAGTTTACCGGTAACATCCGACGTAACATCCTTGAGGGATTTACGGCTGATAATAAAGAAATGGATAGTAATGCCCAGGGTGATGGCACCCAGCATAAGGATGATGACCTCAATAACGGACAAAGAGAGGGTGGGCATAAGTAGTTAAGTCAGGTTCGTAAACTATTAAAAATCCGGCAAATAGCGTTTAATAGTTTTTCACAGGTGTGCTTTTCAATGCCCGCACAAGATAGTATTCCCTGCGAATAAAATACTCGTAAATACACTGAGGAAAAACCCTTATTTAGCCCCTGACAAGGGTACCCACTTTTTCACCGGTTACCACCCGGCGCAGGTTATCAGGCTTGTTCATGTTGAACACGATGATGGGAAGTGTATTTTCCATACACAGCGTGAAAGCGGTCATATCCATCACTTTAAGGTTCTGGGAAAGACATTCCTGGAAGGTAATCACATTGTATTTAGTAGCTGTTGGGTCTTTTTCGGGGTCAGCGGTGTAGATTCCGTCCACGCGGGTGCCTTTCAGGATCACATCTGCGTTGATTTCAATTGCCCGGAGGGAACCGGCAGTATCGGTGGTAAAATACGGGTTTCCCGTACCGGCACCAAAGATCACCACACGGCCTTTTTCTACGTGACGAATCGCCCGGCGACGGATATAGGGTTCAGCGATCTGCTCCATTTTAATAGCACTTTGGAGGCGGGTGTAGACCCCGATCCGCTCCAGGCCGGCCTGCAGGGCCATTCCGTTGATCACGGTAGCCAGCATGCCCATATAGTCTCCATGTGCTCTTTCAATGCCTGTATCTGCTTCATTCATCCCCCGGTAGATATTCCCGCCGCCGATGACGATGGCTACCTGCACGCCCAGGTCGGTTACCGACTTGATATCATGGGCATACTGGGCAATGACGTCGGTATCAAAACCAAAGCTTTTGTCGCCCATTAAAGCTTCACCGGAAAGTTTGAGGAGGATGCGTTTGTACTTAGGTAACATGGAGGAAATTTTCGCTGCGAAGATAAGGGTTTTGATTATTGTTTAACGGCCAGTAAACTATACACCATCGGCAATTTACCTTCCATACCCGCAATTTCCCAGCGACCCGGAACAGTCTCCTTCATACTCCGGAAACAGGGATAGGGCGAATACATGTGTTCGTTAAAGTATTCCAGTTTCAATCCTGCTTTCAGCAAAGCGTTCAGCACTTCACTGATACTGTGGTTCCAGCTGTATTCCTTGCCTTGTATATCGGCGTCCCGGTCGGTATAGGTACCCTGGTTTTCGGTAATAATCACTTCCTGCTTGTCATATGCATATTGAATGCGGGTAAAATCATCATCAAACATCCATAGGAACGGGTGAAATTCAGCAAAATAAAACCTGCCGCCGGGTTTCAGGTAATGGGCGATCAATGCTGCCCATGGTTCCAGGTCCGGCAACCAGCCAACCGTGCCATAGGTGGTGAATACAATATCAAAAGAAGCCGCTTCATCCAGGTGATCTTTCAGGTCATATACATTACAACAGATAAAGCGGGCATCCAGTCCAAGTTCAGTATTCAACTGCTGTGCTTCCTTAACCGCTTCATCCGAAAGATCCACCCCGGTTACTTTAGCCCCCCTACGGGCCCAGTCCAGGCTATCCATTCCAAAATGACATTGAAGATGCAGCATCTTTTTTCCGGACACATCTGTCAGTTCACCCAGTTCAATCGGTGTAAGCACGCCTGCTCCTTTTAAAAAACCTGCCCGGTTATAAAAGGTGGAATCTTTATGCACCAGGGTTCGCTGATTCCAATGCGCTTTGTTGGCATCGAAGTAATTGCTGTATTCAGACATATGGCTATTTGTTATACTACCTGCACTATTTTTTATAGGTGGTACGTGACAAGTATCACTAAAGGTAAATTATAATTATACATGCAAGGCACTTGTCCGCTGAAATTGACAGAAACAGGGCGGTGAACAGTGATATATGTCACGGCAGTAATAGTATCCCGCAGATAGATTTGCGTCAAATTAATAACGCATGAATTATTCCCTGCGAAAGGTATTACACAGATTATGGATGCCGGTGATTTATATGATGACGGCAACACAAGTGGTCAGCGCCCAGGCACCGGCCCGGGCCTTAACCGTACAGGAAGCGATCGACAGCGCCTTGTCCAATAACCGGGAGCTCAGCCTTTCCCGGCTCGAAGAAAAAATTGCGGCTGCACGGTACCGTGAAATGGATGCCATTTTTCTACCGCAACTGGATCTCTCATTCACCTCACTGGCCAGTAACAATCCGCTGAATGCATTCGGCTTTAAACTGCAGCAGCAAATCGTAAAACAAGCTGATTTCAATCCGGCCATGCTCAATGATCCCGGCAACACGGCGGATTTCAACGCCCGGTTACAGATCAAACAACCGGTTTATAATCCGGACATGACTTATATGCGAAAAGCAATGGCGGTGCAAACCAGCATGTACGCTTTACAAACCAAACGAAGCGGGGATTATATCCGGTTTGAAGTAAGTAAAGCCTGGCTGCAGCTCCGGCTGGCCTATGATGCGGAAGCTGTACTTAAAGAAGCGCTTAAAACAGCCAATGCTTCTCACACATTTATCAGCAACCGGGTGAAAGAAGGGCTGATGCAGCAGTCGGATGCCCTGAATGTAAAAGTCTGGATCAGTACCGTTGAATCCGGACTGGCAGAGTCAGGCAGTAATATCCGTAATGCTTCGGATTACTTAAGCCTGCTGATGGGAACCCCCTATGGCACTATTTATACGGTTCCTGCAGGGGACAATGAATTATTACCGGCTTCACCTGCCGCTGTAATACCGGCAGACCGGGCCGATTTTGCCGCTATGAAAAAAGCAATCCAAGCATCGGGACTGATGATCGAATCCTCCCGTAAATCATACCTGCCAAAAGTAAATGCCTTTGCCTCTTACCAGTTGAATGATAACAGCCTCTTCGGTTTTGGTGCCGGCTCCTACCTCGCCGGTATCCAGGTATCCTGGGACATATTCAAAGGCAACAGCACGAAAAATAAAATTATTACCCGCCAGTCTGAAAAGAATAAACTGGAAGGGCAGTTACAACAGCAGCAGGAGCAAAGCCAGTTGGAGCTGAATAAAACTATCCGTCAGCTCGACGATGCCCGCTTTAAAATAAAACAACAGACCGCCGCTGTGGAAAATGCGGCAGAAGCGCTTCGCATTCTCCAGGACCGCTACGAACAGGGATTGGTCAACAGCACCGATGTCCTGCAGGCACAGACCCAGCTTTCCCAGCAAAAACTGGGTAAGGCACAGGCGGAATTTGCCTACAACAGTACTCTTGCTTATATACAATTCTTAACCGCCACTAATCAATAAACAATTATAAACGCATTTATATGAAACTGATCAAATACACAACCCTCACTGTACTGGCAGCCGGACTGTTTGTCCTTGCCTCCTGCAAAAGCAAAAAAGGAGCAGGAACTGAAATCAAAACGAATCCGGTCATGGTCACCACCGCTGTACCCGGCGGATCAGTAGAAGGAGGCATCAGCATCAGTGGAAAAATTGAAGCGCTGCAGACCGCACAGATCAGTACCCGCCTGATGGGTACCATCACCCGCATCTATGTAAAAGCCGGTGACCGGGTACGCCGCGGACAGGTACTGGCCACCATCAGCAGCCAGGATATCGTAGCTAAAAGAGCACAGACCAGTGCGGCTATTGCAGAAGCGGAAGCCAATGTTAAAAATGCACAAAAGGATTTTGACCGCTTTACCAATCTCTATAATAAACAAAGTGCTTCTGCCAAGGAACTGGACAATGTAACCCTGCAGTACAATGCGGCAAAAGCCCGGCTGGAAGCCGCGAGCCAGATGCGTAATGAAGTAAATGCCCTGATTTCATACAGCAGCCTGACGGCTCCTTTTGACGGTGTGGTTACCCAGCGCATGGCTGATGAGGGTAATATGGCCAATCCGGGAATGCCCCTGCTGGTGGTGGAACAAAACACCGCTTTACAGGTGAGCACCACCGTTAGTGAAAACCAGGTGGGTCTTTTAAAAAAAGGAGGAACTGCCCGGGTGGACATCAAATCAATTGGAAAAACCATCCAGTGCCAGGTCAGTGAAATAAGTCCTTCTTCGCAACTGACCGGGGGACAGTACGAGATTAAACTCAGTATCCCGGAAAAAGAAAAGAAGGATCTCTATGCGGGTATGTATGTCAATGTATTTATACCGGTCAGCCAGCCTGCCGCCCAGCCGCAAAGCACCGGGGCCATACTGGTACCCAGTTCCAGTCTTTTACAAAATGACCAGTTGACGGGCTTATATACGATCAGCAGCAATAATACCGCTATCCTGCGCTGGGTCAGGACCGGCAAAACCTTTGGCGACCAGACGGAGATCCTGTCCGGTCTCGCAGCTGGCGAAAAATATATTGTAAACGCGGAAGGCAAGCTCTATAACGGGGTGCCGGTTACAGAAAAAAAATAATCAACAGAATAAACTTATAGTATGCAAGAAGGTATATCCGGTAAAATTGCCAGGTCTTTTATCACCTCCAAACTGACCATCCTGCTCATGGTGGCATTCCTGCTCATCGGCGGGTACAGCACCCTGCTGATCCCCCGGGAGGAAGAGCCGCAGATTGAAGTACCCATGGCCGATATTTTTATCGGTTTCCCGGGTGCTTCGCCGAAAGAAGTCGAGACCAAGATCAGCGCCCCGATGGAGAAGATGATCTCCAATATCAAAGGGGTGGAATATGTGTACTCCACTTCCATGAAAGGACAGGCGATGATCATTGTTCAGTTTTATGTGGGGGAAGATGTGGAACGATCCCTGGTAAAATTGTACAACGAGATCATCAAAAACATGGATAAAATGCCACAGGGTGTCACCCTGCCCATGGTAAAGACCCGTGCCATTGATGATGTGCCGGCACTTGGTGTGACACTCTGGAGTGAACGCTATGATGATTATGCACTCCGCCAGATCGGTGAAGCCCTGACCAACGAAATTAAAAAAGTGAAAGATGTATCCGATGTCCGCATCATCGGCGGACGCAGCCGCCAGGTAAATGTGGTGCTGGATAAACATAAAATGGCAGAATACCATGTGGACTTCCTGAGCATCAGTCAGCATATCCAGGGCAGTAATGCACAGACCACGGCCGGTAACCTCCTGCAAAAAGATTCAGCTTTCTCTGTAGAAACAGGCAATTTCCTGTCTACAGCGGAAGACGTGGAAAACCTGGTAGTCGGTGTAAATCAGCAACAACCTGTGTTTTTAAAACAAATAGCAAAAGTGACCGACGGGCCGGAGACCCCTTCCCAATATGTATTATTTGGCTATGGCCAGGAAGATACAGCCCTCAACCGTCACCCTTCTGCCTATCCTGCCGTTACGCTTTCCATTGCCAAACGCAAGGGAGCGGATGCCATGCGCCTGTCGGAACAGATCCTGGCCAAAGTGGATCATTCCAAAAAACAACTGATCCCCGCCGATGTACAAACCAGTATCACCCGTAACTACGGGGAAACGGCTTCTCATAAAGTAAGTGAATTGCTTTTCCACCTGTTTATCTCCATCGTGGTGGTCACCCTGTTTGTGATGCTCGCTATGGGATGGCGTGGCGGGCTGGTGGTATTCCTTTCCGTGCCGGTGACTTTTGCACTGACCCTGCTGGCCTATTATTTTCTGGGATACACCCTGAACCGCATTACCCTGTTTGCCCTGGTATTTATCACCGGTATTGTGGTGGATGACTCGATCATTATCGCGGAGAATATGCACCGCCACTTTAAAATGAAACGGCTTCCGCCGATGCAGGCGGCCATTTATGCCATCAATGAAGTGGGCAACCCAACGATTCTCGCTACGTTTACGGTTATCGCGGCGGTATTACCCATGGCTTTTGTATCCGGACTGATGGGCCCATATATGAGTCCGATGCCAATCGGTGCATCTATCGCCATGATGCTCTCCCTGATCGTGGCGCTCACCCTTACTCCTTATCTCGGTTATATTTTCCTGCGTGAGAAAGAGAAAAAAGGCGGTAAACACGAAGAAAGCAAACCGCACCGGCTGGAAGACAGTGGTATTTATAAAATCTATAAGTCCTTTATCAACCCATTGCTCAACCAGCGTTGGAAACGATACACGTTCATCTTTGGTACCGTGGTGATCCTGCTGATGTCGCTGGCCCTGTTCTTCACCAAGACAGTGGCCGTGAAAATGCTGCCCTTTGACAACAAGAATGAATTCCAGGTGGTGATTGATATGCCGGAGGGATCAACACTTGAAAAAACAGCGGCAGTAACCAAAGACATTGCGGATTTTGTATCGAAGCAGCCGCTGGTCAAAGATTACCAGCTCTATATCGGCACTTCAGCACCAATCAGTTTCAACGGACTGGTGCGTCACTATGACCTGCGTCGTGGTGATCATATGGCTGATATCCAGGTAAACCTGATCAGTAAGGAAGACCGTAAAAAACAAAGCCATGATATCGCCAAGGACATGCGTCCGGGCATCCAGGCCATTGCCGCAAAATACGAGGCCAATGCTAAAATCGTGGAAGTGCCGCCCGGACCTCCCGTATTATCCACCATCGTGGCCGAAGTGTACGGACCGGATTATGCCCAGCAAATAAAACTGGCCTCCCAGGTAAAAGACCTGCTGAACAAAACTGATGATGTGGTGGATGTGGACTGGATGGTGGAAGATGATCAGACTGAATTTGATTTTGTGATCGATAAGGAAAAAGCGATGCGCCAGGGAGTGGCTCCCGCCCAGATTGTGGCTACCCTGCGAGCTGCTTTATCCGGCCAGGTGACAGGCAACCTCTTCAAACCGGCTTCGTATAATCCGGTGAATATTGTACTGAAACTGGAGGATGCCGACAAAACATCGGTGGATGACCTGAAAAATCTGAAAGTGATCAGTCAGTCAGGTATGGCCGTACCGGTGGGAGACCTGGTAACTGTTAAATCGGTCATTAAAGACAAGAGTATATTCCGGAAAAACCAAAAACGTGTTGTTTATGTACTGGCGGATATGGCCGGCAAACTGGAGAGTCCATCCTATGCCATGATGAAAATCTCCGACAGCCTGCAAAAGCTCAGTATGCCGGAAGGATATGCACTCAATGAAGAGTACACACAGCAGCCTGAATTCGAAGACAACTATTCGGTGAAATGGGATGGGGAGTGGCAGATCACATTTGAAGTATTCCGTGATCTCGGAATTGCCTTCGTGGTGGTCATTCTCATCATTTATATGCTGATCGTGGGCTGGTTCCAGAATTTCAGTGTGCCGCTGGTGATGCTGGCCGCGATCCCGCTTTCGCTGGTGGGTATTGTAATCGGACACTGGATGATGGGTGCCTTCTTTACCGCCACGTCTATGATCGGTTTTATTGCCCTGGCCGGCGTGATGGTCCGGAACTCGGTATTACTGATTGACTTTATTGATATCCGGCTGAATGAGGGTATTCCCCTGAGGCAGGCTATTCTAGAAGCCGGGGCCGTACGAACGACTCCGATCCTGCTGACAGCCGGAGCGGTGGTACTGGGCGCGGTGATCATTCTTTTCGATCCCATTTTCCAGGGACTGGCTATCTCGCTGATGGGCGGAACAGTGACTTCAACCTTCCTGACCCTGCTGGTGGTACCGTTGCTCTATTATAAAATGCTGAAGAAAAAACATACTAAAAATAAAACCCTGTAACATGAAACTCTTATTTGTAACCTGCCTGAGTGATTTCAGGACAGATGTGATGAAAATTTTTCACGAAGCGAAGGTCAAGGTATTCAGTGTGACGGAGACTACCGGGGTGAAGGATGAACATAATGCAGACCTGCTGGACGACTGGTTCGGCAATAAAGACGGAGAATATGATTCCCTGATTCTTTTCAGTTTTACACCCGAAGCTACCGCGGCCGATGCTATGATGCGAATCCGGGAGTATAACAAAGAGCAGGGAAATAAATTTCCCATCCGGGCATTTATCATGCCGGTGGAGGAAGCGAGTTATTAGTATCAAATCATTCCGGCGTCTCCTTCGGGAGACACCATAAATTATTCCGGCGTCCCCTTCGGGAGACACCGGAATAAAATAAATATAAAAACATGAAAGAAAGAATTATTCGTGCCGTAGCCGGCACTATGGTATTGGTCAGCATTACATTGGCCGCAACCGTTCATATCAACTGGTTATTCCTGGCGGGTTTTGTGGGGTTGAACCTGTTGCAGTCTTCCTTTACGAAGTTTTGTCCGCTGGAGATGATATTGAAGAAGGCGGGAGTGAGAGAATAGAAAATAGAGAATAGGGAATAGAAAATGGGCCGCTCCAATGTGAAGGGGTGAATGGTGAATGGTGAGTGAAGTGTACTAAGATGTCTTGTCATCCCGACGAAGGGCTGTTTTGTCATCCCGAAGCGAAGCGAGGGAAAAAAAGTCTTTGCACCCTTAGTGGGAAATTTACAGTGTTATTTCATTCACCTTTCAGGCGAATCTTTATGTCCTGCAAAGATTAAAAAGACTTTTCTGAAAGTGGTAAAGCCTTCTTTTTACGCAAATCCATTTAAATAAAAGCCCCCTACAGGAATGTATGATAAAATCAAAACCTGTCTTTGCGCCCTTTGCGGGAAAAACAAAAAAAAGGCTGCACCGTTAACCGGTACAGCCTTTCTATATAAAGGTTTAAAAAAATTAGCCTAAAGCCACCCTTTTGAATTCGGTAACAACCACATCACCGCTTTCTTTCAGGTAGTCGCCTACTGATTTGCTGCTGTCTTTTACGAAAGCCTGGGCGGTCAGGGTTTGCTCTTTAAAGAACACGCCCATTTTACCTTCAGCGATCTTAGCCAGCATTTCTTCTGGTTTACCGGCCATTTTCGGATCCTGTTTCATCAGTTCCATCACGATATCTTTTTCACGGGCGATCACGTCAGCAGGAACAGAAGAAGCATCTACCGCAACGGGGTTCAGCGCGGCGATTTGCATGGCCACATCTTTACCGGCTTCAGCGGCTTCTTTGTTCAGTCCCACCAGTACACCAATGCGGTAAGCACCGTGAATATAGGAAGCTACAAAGGGAGCGTCAACACGCTGGAATTTTGTTACCCCGATTTTTTCACCGATCGTAGCCAGTTTCTCGTCAACGAGGCCAGCTACAGTCAGGTCACCGATTTTAACGGCCATCAGTTCTTCCAGGTTCTTGACATTATTGGCGATAGCGGCATCAGCGATGCTTTTACCGAAGGCCACGAAATCCGCGTTTTTAGAAACGAAATCGGTTTCACAGCTCACACATACCACGATACCGGTTTTGTTGTCGGCAGTAGTCTGTGCAATCACCACCCCTTCTTTAGCCTCACGGTCACTTCTTTTAGCTGCTACTTTCTGACCTTGCTTACGCAGCCAGTCGATAGCGGCTTCAAAATCGCCATTGGTTTCAGTCAGGGCTTTACGGCAATCCATCATACCGGCTCCGGTTGCCTGGCGGAGCTTATTGATATCCTGTGCACTTATAGTTACGGTGCTC
>CAZYTV010000144.1:0-8305 GCA_964650455.1 uncultured Chitinophaga sp.
TATAGAACCACCTGTATATGCCACCCTGCGATTGAAAAAAGCTTACCAGTTTGAACCCATACCGGAAGGCGTAAACCCATCACTGATCAAGGGCGGTCAGGCCAATCTCTGGACCGAACAGGTATATAATATGCGCCATGCCCAGTCTATGACCTGGCCAAGAGGGATGGCTATTTCCGAAGCACTCTGGAGCCCGAAAGAGAAAAAGGACTGGAGTAGTTTCTCTTCACGGGTAGAGCATCATTTCAAAAGACTTGACATGGCCGGGGTGAAATATGCACCCAGCCTCTATGATCCGATCATCACCGTGGAAAAGAAAGACAGCAGTCATGTAATCGTGAAACTGAGTACAGAACTGGATGGACTGAGTATCCATTATAGTTTTGACAATTCATTCCCGGATCCGTTTTACCCGGTTTATACGCAGCCATTACTTGTTCCCAAAGATGCGTCAACTATGAAACTGATCACCTCCCGAAATGGAACAGTGATTGGAAGAATGATGACCATTACCATGGCAGAACTGAAAAAGAGAGCCGGAATTAAATAATCCGGGAGCGTGTAACACCAACTGACCGGGTAACCTTGTCTTGTTCATTTCCGCGCCGGTTCCAAATAGTATAGATTCTGCCTAATGAATAGTAAGCAGAAGCACTTAATTTTTATTTTAATTTTCAAAAACCTACGTATGAATTTCTAATTTTACACGGAAAGCCAAATCCTGTTTATTCACTCCAATATTCCTATCCATCATGAAACCAATTAAAGTTTACCTCGTAGATGATCATCGCATGATGCTTGACATGTGGAATTCACTGTTAAGTATCGATAACCGCTTTACCGTAGCAGGTATTTCCCTTGACGGACAACATGCCCTTGAAGAAATTAAAGTAAAACTCCCCCATGTAGTGCTGATGGATATTTCCATGCCGGGTATCTCCGGTATTGAACTCACCCGTGCTATCAAAGAAAAATATCCCCTGACCCAGGTACTGGCTGTATCCATGCATACCAATATGCTTACCATCAGGCAGATTCTTTCCGCTGGCGCCAGCGGGTATATATCCAAAACATCTTCTTTTGATGAAATGGTGCAGGCTATTATAGCCATTCACAGCGGCAAACATTATATTGCAGAAGACATCAAGAACCAGATTGCGGATCAAAGGCTGGGAGAAAATGAAACCAGTCCGGTGAGCCGGATCAATACGCTGACCCGGCGCGAACTGGAAATTATCAGCATGATCCGCGAAGGCCATTCGTCTCATGACATTGCGCAGAAACTGTTCATTTCACAACGGACCGTGGAAGTACACCGGTATAATATCTTTAAGAAACTGAATGTATCGAATGTGATATCTATGATGAAAGTGCTGAACCAGGAAGCGGTTTAGCAGGGGCATCTAAAGAAGGAAAATCACTCAGGGAGAGACTTTATTATTAAGGTCGTTTACAGCAGGAAACCAGCTACAACAGATTACCTGCGGCAGACAGGTTAATTATTCTTTCCATTTGGCAGTGTGCCCGTTTATATTCTACACTTCGCATAACACACAATAATGAATAATAAATAATTGGCACTCACCCTCCGTTCCATTTTCCAAACATCTCTTCCACCTTCTTATACCTGAAGTCAAAAATGGATTTGAGTTTATTTTTGACAAACAAGGCATTGGCCAGCCTGCCGAATATCCAAAGCGGATTTTTATAATGGATAATATCCGTCATCTCCACGCCCCCGGGAATTTCTTTAAAATGATGCTGATGATGCCAGAGTGAGTAGGGCCCGAACCGCTGTTCATCGATAAAATAGGCCCGGTCTTTCACCTGCGTGATCTCGGTCATCCAATACACCGGTATTCCCGCCACCGGTTTTACCGTGTATTCAATCAGCTGACCCGCATACATCAGATCGCCATGGTGTTTGGAAATAACTTTAAATCCCATTCCTTCAGGTGTAATTGCCTGTAAATTGGCCGGATTGGAGAAGAAGGCCCAGGCCTGATCCAGGGAAACCGGAATTTTCTGTACTGTTTTGATTGAGTGTGCCGCCATGCTGATTATTGGGTTAAATTCGTTTGAATAACCAATTTAAACCTGAAAAGTTCGGGAATACGATGTCACTGAATAAAGAAAAAACAGAAAAGAAGTTTGCAGAAGAATTTGCCAAACTCAATGAGCAGCAGCAATTGGCCGTTTCCACCCTGGAAGGCCCTGTCATGGTAATCGCTGGTCCGGGCACCGGCAAGACCCAGATCCTGGCCAGCCGGATCGGTAAAATACTGCTGGAAACCGATGCCCGGCCGGAAAATATCCTCTGCCTTACCTATACCGATGCCGGGGTAGTGGCCATGCGCAAGCGGCTGCTCCAGTTCATCGGCCCGGATGCGTATAAAGTCAACCTCTATACCTTTCACGCATTCTGTAATGATATCATCCAGGAAAATCTTTCCCTGTTTGAGAAAACAGCTCTTGATCCCCTTTCTGAACTGGAAAAAATTCAACTCTATAAGGAACTGATTGACTCTTTCCCAAAGAATCACCTGCTGAAACGTTACCGCGGGGATGTTTACTTTGAAGTAAAAGGCCTCCAGGACCTGTTCAGCACAATGAAAAAAGAGGGCTGGACACCTGCCTTTATCAATGACCGGATTGATGCCTACCTGGCCGGCCTGCCTACCCGGGATGAGTTTGTTTATAAAAGAAAATATAAAAACTTCAATGCCGGCGATCTGAAGCAGGATAAAATCAACGACGAAACAGAACGGATGGAAAAACTCCGGGCGGCTGTGGGTGAATTTGACCGTTTCCAGCAACTCATGCGTAAACGAAACCGCTATGATTTCGATGACATGATCAACTGGGTGATCAAAGCTTTTGAGGAAAATAAAAACCTGCTGGCCGATTACCAGGAAAAATACCAGTATATACTCGTGGATGAATACCAGGATACCAGTGGAACCCAGAACCGGCTGGTGGAACTGCTGATCAGTTACTGGGAGAAACCGAATGTATTTGTCGTGGGTGATGATGACCAGAGTATCTATCGTTTCCAGGGTGCCAGCGTGGAGAATATGCTGGATTTTGCCAATCATTATAAAGAGGATCTCGTCACCGTGGTACTGACCAATAATTACCGCTCCACTCAGCCGATCCTCGATGTCTCTAAAAGTCTGATCGATCGCAACGATGAACGGCTGGTCAGACAGATCGAAGGACTCAGCAAGGACCTGCGCTCCAGTAATAATAAGATCCGTACCCTCACTCACCTGCCTCACCTGCAGGAATACGAGACCATGCGGCTGGAAATGATCGGGCTGGTTAAAAAAGTGCAGCAATTACTCGCTGCGGATGTGGCTCCCGGAAAGATCGGTATCATTTTTAAAGAAAATAAATACGGGGAGGAACTCGCCCGGCATTTCAGGCAACTTGATATTCCTGTATACAGTAAACGAAACCTGAACCTGCTGGAAATGCCATTGGCCCGTAAGATCATCCTGGTATTAAAGTACCTGGCCAGTGAACATGATATTTCCTTCAGCGGGGATGAAATGCTTTTTGAAATACTGCACTTCGACTGGTTTGGTGTTCCGCCCGTGGAAATCGCCAAACTATCCATGGAAGTAGCAAACAAACGTTACAGTGGCACCGGCAGTTCCATCCGCCAGGCGCTGGCTGAAAAGTCCCAGGCACCGGCTAAAGACCTGTTCAGTACTGCCCTGCACAGCGGCTTAATAAAAGCATCCGCTGCCCTGGAGCAACTGATCGGGAATGTTCCTAACCTCACCCTTCAGCATTTGTTCGAATCCCTGGTTCTGGAAGCTGGTGTGCTCACCCATATCATGCAGGGACCTGACAAGCACTGGCAACTGCAGATACTGACCGGTCTCTTTGATTTTATAAAAGAAGAAACCCATCGCAATCCTTTCCTCAACCTGGAAGCATTGATCAACCTGATCCAGTTGATGGAAAAAGAAGATATCCGCCTGCCCCTCGCTGAAGTCAGCGGCAGTGATAAAGGAATCAACCTCATGACCGCCCACGGTTCAAAAGGCCTGGAGTTTGAATATGTATTCATAGCCGGCTGCAATGCCGGTTTCTGGGAAAAGAAACGGAAACCCGGCGGGGGATACAAACTGCCTGACACCATGTTTTCCTCACAGTCCGGGGCAAATGAAGAGGAAGAACTGCGTCGCTTGTTTTATGTGGCCCTCACCCGTGCCGAACAACATCTGTATATCTCCTGGAGCCGTTTCAAAAATGATGGTAAAGAACTGGAGCCTTCCATGTTTATCGCGGAGATCCGGGATAAACATGACTTACCGGTGGAGAAAATGATCATTGATGAAATGGTGATCAGTGAATTTGCGGCATTAAGTTTTGCCCAGGCGGCTGCTCCGGAGATTGAGAAAATTGAAGAAGAGTACATTGCCCGCAACCTCGAGAAATTTGTCATGAACGTGACGGCACTCAACAATTACCTGAAATGCCCGCTGGAGTTTTATTTCAAAAACCTGATCCGCATTCCCTCACCGAAAAACGAAGCCACGGAATTTGGTTCCGCGGTACACTATGCCCTCGAGAAACTGTTTCGCAAAATGCAGGACAGCGGCAAAGACCAGTTTCCTTCCAAAGAAGAATTTATTGCCGATTTTGAATGGTATATGGTAAGGCACCGGGAGAGTTTTACCAAAGAGCAGTTTGCCCGCCGGATGGAATATGGCCCGGATGTACTCACTAACTATTATGATAAATATATCGCCGGTTTTAATAAAATCGTAGCCATTGAACGGAATATCCGCAATGTGTTGTTGCAGGGTGTGCCTCTGAAAGGAAAACTGGACAAACTGGAATTTGATGGGAAATCGGTGAATGTGGTGGACTATAAGACCGGTGATCCGGATAAGGCAATGCCTAAAATCAAGGAACCCTCGGATAAGCAACCCGATGGCGGCGATTACTGGCGGCAGGCCGTGTTCTATAAAATTCTGGTGGATAATTACGAACAGAAGGAATGGAAAGTCGTGAGTACCGAATTTGATTTTATTGAACCGGACAAGAAGAAAAATTACCGGCGCGAGAAAATTCTCATCGGCCCTGCTGATATCACTACCGTTACACAACAGATCATTACCACCTGGCAAAAGATCCAGGACCGCGATTTTTATACCGGCTGCGGTAAAGAGGATTGCCACTGGTGCAATTTTGTGAAGACAAACAACATGGCCATTGCCCTGCACGACCTCGAAAGCGAAGATGAGGCTGAAGCCTGATCGCTTAAGATTCGCCTGCGGCGAAAGGAAAGGGATTGGGCCACGAAAACACACGAAAGGGCACGAAAGGAATTGCCTTCGGCAATCTAATTCAGCCACGGATTACACGGATCAACACGGATTTTGTTTTTCCAAAAAATGGCCGTTAAAGCCAGTTTGACCAACAATAAAGATTATAATCCGTGTTGATCCGTGCAATCCGTGGCCTGCCTTTCTGTATTCATTCGTGGCCTTTCGTGTGTTTTCGTGGCCACCTCATTTGCCGCAGACAAATCCACTGTGGCCTTTTAAGATTTCAACAACAGTTCTCTGGCGCAAACCCTGTAAGTTTGCATTCGCATGCGCAACCGAATTTTCATATCCGCATTTTCTGCCCTTGCCTTCCTGTTTTCTACAGTGATCAATGGCCCGGGATGTGCCAATATTGTACCTCCGCAGGGTGGTCCCAGGGACAGTATTCCGCCCGTATTACTGAAATCTGATCCGGGCGATTCTGCTGTGAATTTTAATGGAAAAAAAATCGTTTTCTTCTTTGATGAATTTGTGGACGTGCAGGATATACAGGGTAATCTCCTCGTTTCGCCTATGGCTAAAGTGAATCCCGTAGTGGATTTTAAACTCAGGGAAGTCACGGTGAAACTCAAAGATTCGCTGGAGGCCAACACCACTTATACCCTTGATTTTGGCAAAGCCATTAAAGACATCACTGAAGGTAATATCGTGAAGGATTTCAGGTATACCTTTTCCACCGGTGCGCATATCGACTCGCTGGAACTGCAGGGTAGTGTGCTCATGGCCGAAACTGCAAAGCCGGACAGCACGATGATTGTCATGTTGTATACCAACAAAGATGATTCAGCGGTAGTAAAGGAAAAGCCAAAATATATTGCCCGGCTGGATGGCAAGGGAAAATTTCATTTTAAAAACCTGCCCGCCAAAATCTTTTATATCTATGCCCTGAAAGACGACGGAGGCATGCGCCGTTATACCAACGAGAAACAAGCTTTTGCCTTTGCGGATTCTGCTATAAATATGCAACCGAAAAATGAGCCCGTCTCCCTGTTTGCCTATGCAAAAAAAGAACCATCCCTCCTGCAGACGCAGGATGATTTCGGCACATCCGGTGGCAAACCCAAACCCGGCGCGGCAACCGAAAAACGACTCAAATTCCAGACCAATATCAGTAATAACCAGCAGGACCTCCTCGGCGAACTGGACCTGAAGTTCGAAACCCCGCTTAAGAAATTTGACAGTACCGGTCTCCGGCTGTATTCCGATTCCAGTTACCAGCCGGTTACAGATCTTACGATGCTGACCGATAGCCTGGCCAGGACAATCACCCTGCGTACCCCGTGGAAGGAAAACACTATATATAACCTGATTTTAGATAAAGAATTCGCGGAAGACAGCACCGGAAGAAAATTATTCAAAACCGATACGATCAGTTTTGTGACAAAGAAAAAAACTGATTATGGCACATTAAAGATCAGGTTCCGCAAACTCGACCTTGACAAAAACCCCGTACTTCAACTGGTCGCAGGTCAGGGAACGGTCAAATCATTTCCACTGACCAGTGCTGAATTCACGCAAACCTTGTTTAACCCGGGTGATTATGAAATACGGATCTTATTCGACGGGAATAAGAATGGTATCTGGGACCCGGGCCAGTTCTTCGGCACCCGCCGTCAACCTGAACAAGTTATCCTGATCGGACGAAAAATCACGGTTAAGCCGAACTGGACGAATGAGTATGATATAGATGTGCAGTAGTTTGTCCTGGCCCTCCTTTGGTAAGCTTATGCTTCGACAAGCTCAGCATGACAAGAGCACCTGTCATCCTGAGTAGTCCCGCAAAATAAACACTATAGGGCTGTCGAAAAAGCTACACGCGGGACGTACCGAAGGACGACAAGCTCAGTATGACAACGGGCAGCCCTTGTCAT
This sequence comes from uncultured Chitinophaga sp., assembly GCA_964650455.1. Classification (GTDB taxonomy): domain Bacteria; phylum Bacteroidota; class Bacteroidia; order Chitinophagales; family Chitinophagaceae; genus JJ008. Next base: position 7,217 of record CAZYTV010000144.1, read on the forward strand.
GCTGAGCTTGTCGAAGCATTGCCGAAGCATTATCGAACCATTCCTTTTCAACTATCATCCCGCCCGACTATCTTTGCGTCATGCAATTTTCTTCTTCCTTATTGGAAAATGCGGTCAATGAGTTTGCCAAACTGCCCGGTATTGGTAAAAAGACCGCCCTGCGGCTTGTCCTGCACCTGTTAAAACAGGACAAGAAGGAAGTGAGCCAGTTCAGTGAAATAATGGCCCGGATGCGGTCGGAGATAAAATTCTGCCAGCGTTGTTTTAATGTGGCCGATGGAGATATCTGTTCCATCTGTGCTAACTCTGCCCGTAAACAGGAGATCATCTGTGTGGTGGAAAGTATCCGTGATGTGATCGCCATCGAAAGCACCCAGCAGTATAATGGCATTTATCATATCCTGGGGGGTATCATTTCGCCGCTGGATGGAGTGGGTCCTGATCAGTTGAATATTGAATCACTCGTGAGCCGGGTGCAAAAGGAAAAAACAGAAGAAATCATTTTTGCCCTCAATCCCAATATTCAGGGAGATACCACGATTTATTATATCCAGAAAAAACTGCAGGCTTCAGCAGTCCGCGTCACCACCATTGCCCGGGGAATTGCCTTTGGAGGCTAACTGGAATACGCCGATAAAATGACCATGGCCCGCAGCCTTCAGAACCGTTTGCCAATGGAAAAAAATGGGAATCAATAAGTAGCTGAAAAACAACTGTTAAAAACAAATAATATAGCCCTTTTGCCCGGCTTGTTTATTAAGGGTATTAAATGTAATTTTGTAGCACATTCAGGCGGATTTGTTTATTGTTCGGCCTGTTCCCCTGGTTCCCGGGGGAAAACAGAACTAATAAACGGTACGGAACCCCCACCAGAGTTTCCCAACGTTTATAGTTCATAAACCAGTTAAGCATGAAGACAATCCAGGATTGTTTGAAAGAACGCATATTGGTCATTGATGGCGCCATGGGTACCATGATCCAGCGGCATAAACTGAACGAGGCGGATTACCGCGGCGATCGTTTCAAAGACTGGCACAGCGATGTGAAAGGAAATAATGACCTGCTCAATCTTACCCGGCCGGATATCAT
>CAZYTV010000144.1:8315-11132 GCA_964650455.1 uncultured Chitinophaga sp.
AAGCAATACCTCGATGCCGTAGCAGATATTTTAGAGACAAACACTTTCAGCAGTACGGTGATCGCGATGGCTGATTATGATATGCAATCACTGGCCTATGAGCTGAATGTGGCCGCTGCACAGTGTGCCCGTAAAGCCATTGAAGAATTTTACACCGGACACCCTGAAGCCGCACCCGGTGAAAAATGGGTGGCCGGTGCTATCGGACCGCTGAACAAAACACTTTCCCTTTCTCCGGATGTAAATAACCCCGGGTTCAGGGCGGTCTCCTTTGACGAAGTGGTCAATGCATATTACGAACAGGTAAAAGGACTGGTGGATGGAGGGGTGGATCTGTTGCTGGTGGAAACCATTTTCGATACCCTGAATGCCAAAGGAGCGATTTATGCGATCAAAAAATATTTCCGTGAACATCCGGATAAAAAACAGTTGCAGGTAATGATCAGTGGTACGATTACCGATGCATCGGGACGTACACTGAGCGGTCAAACCCTGGAAGCCTTTTATACATCGGTTATGCATGCATGACCCCCGAGTGGGGCACTGAAGGATACCCCGGGTCCCAAACAAATGCGGCCAGAAGCTGAACAGCTATGCCAAAGTCCGGCACGTTATGCATTCGACTCACTCTATGGCGGGTTACATAATGCCATAGGTAAATAGGATGAACATACGCAAGCTACGGACCAAGACCTGGAAGAGTGGGCTAAAGAAGGATTTGTGAATATCGTAGGCGGTTGCTGCGGCACCACGCCTGACCATATCAGGCATATTGCCGAACATGTAAAAACCATACAACCACGGCTGCTGCCGGTGGTGGAAACCGCTTTAGCATGACGACACCTCAATACCTTATACTGATCTCCATCCTTATACTCGTTGCAAATAACTTTACGATGCTCAGAAAGTTATTTGTAAAAAAGAATTCATAGATGCAATCCACCACCGTTATCAGACCTTTCCTGAGATTAGCAGGACTCGAACCACTTGTTGTACGTCCCGAGACCAATTTTGTAAACATCGGGGAGCGAACCAATGTGACCGGTTCGAAAAAATTTGCCCGTCTTATCAGGGAAAATAAATATGAAGAAGCCCTCAGCGTAGCCCGCCAGCAGGTGGAAAGCGGGGCCCAGGTCCTGGATGTAAACATGGATGATGCCCTGCTCGACGGGGTGCTGGCCATGACCACTTTCCTCAACCTGCTGCAAAGTGAACCCGATATTGCCAAGCTCCCCATCATGATCGACAGCTCCAAGTTTGAGATCATCGAAGCGGGACTGAAATGTGTACAGGGAAAATGTATCGTCAATTCGATCTCCATGAAAGAAGGAGAAGCGAAGTTTATTGAACAGGCCATCATCTGCCAGAGCTATGGCGCTGCGGTGATCGTTATGGCATTTGATGAAAAAGGACAGGCCGATACAAAGACCCGTAAAGTGGAAATATGTCACCGGGCCTATAAAATCCTCACAGAACAGGTTGGTTTCGATCCGCAGGACATCATCTTTGACCCGAATATTTTTGCCATTGCCACCGGCATGGAGGAACATAACAATTACGGGGTGGATTTTATTGAAGCCACCCGGGAGATCAAACAACTGATGCCGCTGACTAAAATCAGTGGCGGTGTAAGCAACCTCTCCTTCTCCTTCAGGGGCAATGACCATGTACGTGAAGCTATGCACAGTATATTCCTGCTGCATGCGATCCGCGCAGGCATGGATATGGGGATTGTAAATGCCGGCCAATTAGTGGTGTATGATGAAATTGAACCGCAACTCAGGGAACTCTGTGAAAATGTGATCCTGAACCACAATAATGACAACAACGAAGCCACGGAAAAACTGATCGCCTTTGCTGAGACGGTAAAAGCCAAAGGCAAGGTGGAGGTGAAAGATGAAGCCTGGCGGAATAATACGGTTGAAGAAAGACTGAAACATGCCCTGGTGAATGGCATCACTGATTATATTGATATTGATACTGAAGAAGCCCGGTTGAAATATCCCCGGCCGCTGGAAGTGATCGAAGGGCCGCTAATGGCTGGTATGAATGTGGTGGGTGACCTGTTTGGTGCCGGTAAAATGTTCCTTCCCCAGGTGGTGAAAAGTGCCCGGGTCATGAAGAAGAGTGTAGCCTGGCTGACGCCCTTTATTGAAGAAGAAAAGAAAAACAATCCCAATGCCGCCCAGGGCAATGTACCCAAGGTATTGCTGGCTACTGTAAAAGGAGATGTGCATGATATCGGAAAAAATATTGTAGGCGTGGTGCTCGGATGTAACGGGTACGATATCGTCGATCTTGGTGTAATGGTGCCTGCCGATAAGATCCTGGATACCGCCGAAAGGGAAAAAGCAGATATTATCGGGTTGAGCGGACTGATCACACCTTCGCTGGATGAAATGGTACATGTGGCCCATGAGATGAAACGCCGCAATATGAAACAACCCCTGCTGATCGGAGGTGCCACGACATCCCGGATGCACACGGCAGTGAAGATCGCTCCGCAGTATGACAATGGGGTGTTGCATATCCTCGATGCGTCGAGAAGTGTCACAGCCGTCAGTACCCTGCTGAGCAAGGAAAAAGATGTATTGCTGCAAAAGACACAGGAAGAATATGATGCCCTGCGTCACCAGTTCCTGAATAAAAATAAAAAAGACCTGATACCCTACCAGGAAGCTGTCATTACCAAAGAGTACTTTGACTGGAAAAATTATAAACCCGTTCAACCGGCTACGGAAGGTGTGAAGGTGTTCAAAGGGTATGACCTGGCCAAGATTGCCCGGTATATCGAATGGGGTCCCTTCTTTATTGCCT
>CAZYTV010000145.1:0-11044 GCA_964650455.1 uncultured Chitinophaga sp.
AACGCCCGGCCAGGCTGGCGACCCGGTTCTTCTTCCGGGACAGCTGCCACTTATTGAACAGGGATCCCCTGTGTTGCAGGGCCACATCGGTGAACTGATCCTTATTATGATCGGCGGGATCCTGGTAATTGAAATAATGTATACCCAGCAAAGAATTGATTTTTTTACCCAGGTTAAATTTTAATCCCGCATCAAAAGAGTGTTCTTTCCAGCTGCTGGTCATCAGCTGAGCAGTAACCGGCGATGCTTTATCCGGTGATTTGGTAATGATATTGATCATTCCCCCGATCGCTTCGGCCCCATACAATCCGGATGCAGGGCCTTTGACAATTTCGATCCGCTCGATCAACTGGGTGGGAATACCAAAAAGTCCGTACACAGAGGCCAGGCTGCTCATCACCGGCATACCATCTATGGCTACCAGCGTATAAGGCCCTTCGAGTCCGTTGATATGAATATCACCGGTATTGCATACACTGCAATTCAGTTGTGGGCGTACGCCATTGACATGCTGCAATGATTCAAAAATACTGGGTGACGGGTTTTTTTTCAGAAACTGGGGGGTGTACACTTCCACCGCTACGGGGCTCTCCGACCGCCTTACCGCTTTCAGGGTACCGGTTACCACCACTCCTTCAATCTGCTTCTGCTGCGGCATCAGTGTTATATACAGGTAGTCTTTATGACCGGTCTGGGTGACAGATTGATCATATCCCACTGCGGTTACAGTCACCCGTGTAATAGCAATTCCTGATAATGTAAACAGACCCTGTTTGTCTGACTGCACGACCCGGGTGCTGTCACCGGCCAGTATTGTGGCACCGGGAACAGGTTCCCCGCTCAGGGCATCCCTGACTTCACCCCGGATAGATTGCCCGGAAAGGCAGGAACAATAGCATAGTACTGCCAGGAGAAAGTATAGTTTTTGTTTCATGTCGTTATGTGCAACTAAATATATTTTTAGACTTGTCTAAATTTATATTTATACGAATTTAAATAATTACCCCTACCCCTCCAAATAAAAAGCACAACAGCTTCCTGACGAAGGCTGTTGTGCCAGTAAACCAGTCAACTGACTGATATACAACCCTATTATTTATTTTATCTTATACCGGATCCCCAGGTAAACCAATCTTCCGCTTACAGGTCCCCATACCAGTGAAGCGTCAAAGAAGGATCCAAATGGCTGATCTGGTGCCAGTATAGCTTCGCGTTGGAAATAGTTGGACAGGTTCTCGCCCCCCAGGTAAATATCCATGGGATGTTTTTCCCAGACTGTTTTACTGATCTGTGCATTCATCAGCCAGTATGCGGGAGAATAGTTCTCCTTTTGAAATACCGGTGGGTTTCCTGCAGTTGAAGGAATACGTTTTGGACCATTAAGATTCACTGTATAATCAAATTTCCATCCTTCCCATTCATAAGCCAGGTTGGCAAAAGCCCTGTTTTTTGAGGTAAATGGTTTTTGTAATTCCTGCCCGCTGTAAGTAGTATGCACATCAAAATAACGGTATGCCAGGCGAAGTTCCAGTTTACGTGCCGGCTCAAAATGTAACTCAGCCTGGAAACTGTTGGAAAAAGACTTACCCTGCAGGTTGTAAAAACGAACTTCATTTACATCTTCCAGGTCCACCACCACCTGGTTACTGAAATCATTCCGGAAAAAATCAAGGCTCAGCATTGCTTCCCGGCCAAACAGGTGGAACTGCTGATCCGCACTGATTCCTTTGTTCCAGGCAATCTCCGGATCAAGGCCATACGCTTTTCCAGTAGCTGAAGTCAGGATACTGATCTGCCTTGAACTTACCATCACACTGGTGTTTTCCGCGAAAATATTGGCCGTCCTTTGCCCACGGCCCGCACTCAGGCGAATATTGGTCCCCTTTACCGGCATATAGTGCAGGTGCAGGCGCGGGGTAATAAACCAGCCAAACAGGCTATTATGATCTCCCCGCAAGCCGGCTACTATTCCAAGTTTGGCGGAAGGCGTATATGTATATTCAAAAAATCCACCCGGAACCTTTTCGCTTCTGCTATATACAGCAGTGCGGATATTTTCATGGTACCGGTCGCCTGACCAGCTGAGCCCGGTTCTGAATTTATGATTCGTATTACCTATAATTGATTGATAGATCAGATTGGCATAAAGACTTTTTTGTTCTGCCGTATACGGGTGTAAACCAAAATAAGCGTCCTGCTCATGTGAAAAAACCATTAGTTGCAGCCCTAAACTTTTATATTTCTTTCCGGGAAAAACATAACCTGTCTTGGAAAAGGCTTCATACCGCCGGGTATGAATACCCAGTCCGTAGTGATTGGTGGTGAATTTATCTCTGCCTGGATCAAATTCAGTGGCTCCACCGGTCCGGTCATCGGTCAGCAACTTCACCCCAAACTGAGCCATAAACCCTTTCCCGTCTTCAAACTTCCACCGGTTGATTGCACTGAACAGGTTGCCTGTTGGTAAATCCCGGAACCCGTCTTTATTAAAATCCACTTTATTAAATATAAAATCATCATGCAGCAATAAAGCGGTACTCCACTTTTTACCGATCTTATGAGCCAGGTTCAGGTTGATATCCGATTTACCCATATCATTCAGGTAAACATTCGCATATAACTGTTCCGCCTTTTCCGGTTTTTTTAATTCAATATTGATCTGGCCGGCGATACTCTCAAATCCATTGGCTACAGAGCCCATTCCTTTATTCAGTTGAATGGATTCCACCCAGGGGCCGGCAATACTATTCAGTCCGAGCGTGGTGGCCAGTCCCCGTGGGCCGGGCAGGTTCTCCACGGTGAGTTGAGTATAGTTACCACTGAGTCCGAGTAACTGAATCTGTTTGCTGCCCGTCACTGCATCATTATATGATACATCAACGGAAGGATTGGTTTCAAAGCTCTCACTGAGATTACAACAGGCTGCTTTAAATAGCTCCTTTTCCGTCATCACCTGGGTACGGATCGTACTCAGGGAAGAAATATAGGTGGAACGCAGTTTTGCATTCAGGGTCACTTCACTCAACTGCTGATTACTGGCCAGAATGATTTTTAAATCAGTGGACGGCTGAACGGCGATGGTGTCGGGACGATAACCGGCATAACTGATCACCAAACGGTCTGTCTGATCAGTGATATTAATCTTAAATACACCGGTACTATCAGTCAGTGTGCCTGTATTGGTTCCCTGCCATACAATAGTGGCCCTGGGAAGAGGTCTGAAATTTCCTTTGCCATCTTCTTCCAGCACAACGCCCCTTACCACCGTCACCGAATGATTATGCAGTTCCGGATCTGACGATTGCTTTGTATCCCTGTATAAACAACACTCAGGAAGTGCGTTATAGGTATCCTCTTTGGCTTTCTTTAGTTCGGTATCATGCCCGGCATCTGCGATCCGCCCATGTACTTTTTCGATACGGGTTAAGAGCGTATCGTAGGACAAGGTCAGCCATTTGGTTTCGGGATCCCAACTGGCCTGCCTGACACCCTTCCCCTTAGCAGCCGTTTCAATCCGTTCTTTACACATATCACAATTACCTGACACTTTCAGGTTTATAGTTATTACTGAGCTGTTTTGTGCCTGAATATCCCCGATACTGCCGAGCAGCAGGAGAAGCATAACAAGCTGTACTATATTTTTCATGATTTTTTATTTAATGAATGAATAAATCAGATCCACAGTGGCCTTCGCCGGTCCCGTGAATCAGGATGATCAGTCATCAAATACGAAATACGCCGAAACGTATAAATAAAGGAACAGGAGATATTCCCGGTGGTCCATGATCGTGAACAGGTGCTGTGACACTAAAAGAGGGAACTTCGCTGGTAATGGGCAAACAATGATCCTGCAACAATGGTGACAGGTCAGGGACTTTCAGCAGTGCCTGTAAAGCCGGTTGCTGATCATCGGTGATTTTATAAACTACAGGCTCATCACGGCAGCAGGAATTATCCTGTTCTGTTTTTTCCATTCCGCAAAAACCACAGCGATCTTCGGGATGTGATGAAAAACGCAGCGCCGTCATCCGGTTCATACAATAATGACGCTGCAGGCTGACACCCGCTGTAAAAGCGATGTAAACAAAGGTCAATATGATCAAACCAATTTTGCGCAATTGAAAGCTCTTTATATTATTTCTTTCTTAATGCATTCAGGAAAGTCCGTTCCAGGCTGATCAGCCAGCTATTCGTGGCCATCCGCTGCATCGAACCCGTGAGCTGGAAACGATAGCCCATGTTTAATTTGGTTTTACTTCCAAAAATCAATTGTACGGCCGGTGCCAGATCCGTAAAACCGGCCTCTTTATCCAGCAATTGCTGACCCATTATTTCGAGATAGAGATTCAGGTTGGTCTGCTTATAATCCCTGTACTCCCCTGGCAGGATCAGCAAACCGCCGGAGAGTGAATAATTCAGTGACTGATAGCCGCGTTCCGGCACATAGATCACATTATCAGAACGCGATTGATGCAGTACCTGGGTATGACCAACTGTTCCGGATAATGCAAACTTATGCCAGAGTTGAGTGGCTATAATACCGGCTTCCACCCCACCCTTGTCGCCCATGAGCGTGATCTCATCATAATGAAACGGGATACGGGTTTCAGAAAATTCAGCATAGGCCGCCATCCGGAAATGCCGGTGCAGGTCATCGCGGGAAATAAACCGGTATTTGGCATACAGGTTAAAAGATTCATACCGGGTATCCGGTGTATGCATATTGGCCAGCGAAATACCGGCCCGCAACATCAGGTTTTTATGTAGTCCGATAAACAACTGGGGCATCAGGCGGTTGGAGAAACGTCCGTAAATATTATCTGTTGTTACAAAATGGTCCTTGATCTTTACACTCAGGGAACGGGCCGGTAAATTCGAGGCCGGTTCACTGAATACATACAATTCCTGCGCACCCGTTTTCACAGTCACCAGGCTAACCAGGCATATAATAAACAGTAGTTTCATTTATTTCCGTTAATCATTCACCCAGCAATTCTTTCAGGGCCTTTTCCAGTTCCTTTCCTTCCAGGTCCATGGCAATCAGGGTTCCCTCCTTATTGATCAGGTATGAAGTTGGTATGGCCGAAATCCGCCACTGGTTCACCGTATTCGATTCCCATCCGCCTTTATCAATCACCTGCAGCCAGCTCACCTTATCTTTCTTCACCGCTTTCTGCCAGTCTGAACGGTCTTCATCCAGCGATACGCCCAGGATTTCAAAACCCTTGTCCTTATACCTGGGGTATAACTTCACGAGTCCCTTGTTCGATATCCGGCAGGGTCCACACCAGGAAGCCCAGAAATCCAGCAGTACTACTTTCCCTTTCAGGGAGGAGAGTTTAACGGTATCCCCGCTGGCAGCCGGCAAGGCCAGTTCAGGTGCTTTATACCCTTGCCTGATCTGCGCCTGCATGATGATACCACAGCACATTAAGAAAAGAGTAAAGATGATTTTTTTCAAATGAACCATATTCATACACTTTAAAAGGTTTCTCTCCCCGTTGTTACGGGGAGAGAAACAAAAATACCTTTGATCAGATAGTTACGTGATAGATCCGTTCTCCCTTTTTCACGCCTTCATTTAACAGGTCGGCTTCCGCTTTACCGGTTGCCAGGCTGGGTACTTTTACAGTACTGCTGATTTTTTTAAACGCTTTCGCAGTCAGGAAGGATTTATCCTGCAGCGAAAAAGTCACCTCACCTTTCAGTACCCGGTTGGCATCTTTAAGAAAAAGAAACCAGCTGTTACCGATTTTAGCAACTCCACCCGCACCCGTATTCAGGTTATTAAATGACCCTGTTACCTGTAAACCGCCTACAAAAAAACCGGCTTCTTCCACCGCGTTTTTAATCGCATCCAGGTTAATAACGGCCTGCTGACGGAATACAATGCTGAAAGAGGAATTTTTAATATCCGCTTTCACCGACTCCACAAAAGGCAGTTGCTGCAGGGCTTTATTGATTGCGTTACTGCACAGGGCACAGGTAAGACCGGTTGCCTGCAGGTTCGCTTTGCTGAACTGTGCGTGCATCCCTTGTACCTGTAAACCCAACAGTATCAGGAGAACTAACTTCTTCACTAAACTATGTTTAAAATATTACTTAAGATTTTTTGCAGCAATCCTTGCCATCATGTCCTTCCTTGCTGCATTTACCATCTTTGCAACAATCCATTTTGGCAGCGCCTTCTTTCTTGCAGCAATCCTTACCATCGTGTCCTTCTTTACTGCATTTACCGTCTTTACAGCAATCCATTTTGGCGGCGCCTTCCTTCTTGCAACAATCCTTACCATCATGTCCTTCCTTGCCGCAATCCATTTTAGCAGCACCCTCTTTTTTACAACAGGGTTTATCACAATGACCGGCATTGGTACATTTCCCATCTTTACAACAGTCCATTTTCATGTCTGAAGCCGCTTTATCATACTTGCAGCATCCGGGCAGTTTGTTGTACACATCCATGGTGGCTTTGAAACCGGCATTGTCATGTCCAACTGCAGCTACCTGCTGTTGAATTTTTGCCGCATTGGTGGTTGTGCTTGTATAGGTAACAGTAAGTTGCTGTGTGGAAGCCTCCCATTTGGCATCGGAAGCACCGGCTTCTTTAGCGGCTTTTTCGATACGGGTCTTGCACATACCGCAATTACCGGACACCTGGAATGATTCCGTCTGAGACTGGGAGAAACTAAGGGACGTAAGCGCTACCATGACGGCAGTCAATGAAAATAAGCGAATCGTTTTCATAATAAATCTGTATTAAATAATGAATAGATAATATCGTGCCATCTGGCACAATGGTTGAAGCTACACTGCGGAGCAGTATAATAAAATATAAAAAGCTAAATCAAATCCGGAAGACATTAATCTGCAGGTAGGTGTCCTGTTCAGAAAGTAGAGGCGGTGGATGTGCCATTGCTATTGCACGGTTCAACTCAGTTTCAAAAGGCGCGTTGATAAACACGGAGGGAAGGGTAACGGTTTCAGCAATGTCGGGAATGGAATAATCCGTGACAGCCAGTTTAACCTGATCCTGCTCCAGTTTAAACACTTTCACTTCATCATGGCAACAGGGATTGGATGCATGTAACATCATCCCGCATTGACCACACTGATCTGATTCTTCACCAAAGAAATGAACGGAAGCCAGCCGGTCCATGCAATAGTGCAGGTTGACCACCACCCCACAGGTAACGGTGAGGTAACAAAGGAAAGATATGGTCAGGACCAGTTTCTTCATGCTCCTGCAAAGATAATCGCAATTTTTTAGAATCATAACCAAGTTTGATCAGGCGCAGTCTTTTGAGAATCAATTAACAAAGCGCCAGAATACGCCCAGCCTGAATTGCATGCCCGGGAGCGGGTAAAAAGGGGCGACCAGGTTGTTGCGGGTAAAACCGAACCCGTTGAAATTCCGGGCCGTATTGAGGTTTTCCACACGGATAAAGGCGGTAAAAGGACGGATACGGAAATGCACATAAGCGGCAATATCCGGCAACGGGTTGCGGATGGTGGTTGTATCCTGGTAGAAAAAACGGCCCATAACCGGGGAATAATGATCGGCTTTGTAGGCTGCCCGGTACCTGATTTCTGTTCCAAAAGCAATATCCAGGTTCTTAAAGCCAAGGCTGCCCTCATACCCGATCCGGTTACGCGTATACAGGGCTGGCACATTTACCGGGGCATCTCCCACCCGTTGCTGCAGGTACACTTCCGCATGCCAGTTCCATCGTTTACCAAAGCGGATTGTTTTTTCCACAGCGATCTGCAGCAGGTTAAACAAACTGCTTTCCTGTTTTACTTCATAATAATTATCCAGGTACGTATAATTGGTGACCAGGTAATAATGCCCGGTCAGCTTCAATTTGAAAGAAGGCAGGAAATAGGAAGCAAACAAGTGTGTATTGTTTTCCTTTTTCAGGTTCACCGCTGTTTTCATGAGGTAAAAACTGCTGCGATTGTCAAACATGAACGATGGCGTACGGCTGGTATTTTCAAATCCAAGTTCCAGCGAACCCGCTTTTTTGCTCAGTAAGCTCTGAAGACTGATATGGACATCATAGTCACCGGAATTATAACCCGTAAAAAACAGGCGGCCATTGGCCTGCATATCCCATCGCTGGTTTTTTGTCTTATTCCGGTATTCCGCATGTCCGGCTGTATTAAAGAAACTGACCTTACCGGAAGACAAAGTGCCACTGATCGTCTGTACCAGCAGTCCCATTTTGATAAACTGGTGCAGGTTCTTTGCATCCGGAAACTGGTAAATGGAAAAATCATTATTCAGCAACTTCCATTTATCGGAAAAAAGGGCGGTATCATTGGCACTGCGCAGGGCGGTGTCGTAATAAGCCTGGTAATAAAGTGAGTCGCCTACATTATCCTGGAAGGTATAACTGTTCCGGTCAAACTGCAGGGTATGTTCAAAACGCAGGCGCGGAAAAAACAACGGAATAATGGTGGAGTCGGTCACCAGGGAATCTTTTTTTCCGAAATCATACTGTTGCCGGAAGAGCAGGGTTGTTTCACTGTATTTATTGCCCGTATTTATTTTACTGGCAAAAAAGTTAGTGGAAAATACTTTCTTCCCGCCAATCCGGGTATTGATATTGTAGCGTTCCTTAAAATCCGGATTATTGAGTATGTCGGTCGTGTCAATGATGCCCCCGTTTTCGTAAGCCTGTAATTTATTAGAGAGAAATACGAAATTATTGCTGTAACGCAGATTCTTCGATTGGTATTTTGAACTCAGCAGGTAGTTATTGTGATTCGTATTCTGGTTCTGGAAAAATCCAGGAGAATTGATCAGGCGGTATTGAAAAAGGAAATTCCAGTTGGGTTTGATGTTCTGGGTATGGATCAGGCTGATCATTTGTTCCACACGGCTGCCCAGCATATAATTCAGTTCAGAATATGGACGGGTGGTATTGAAAAAGCGGACCTCACTGAGTTTCCATTTATATACATCAAAAGCATGAAATCCCGGATCAAAACCGGCATGCAGTTCAGGGGAAAATAAAAGGGAGCGGGTGGCGAGGCCGGTATTGCCCAGGTTGATGGAGGTTCCGGGCAGGGGAAAACGCCGGGTAAAATCGCCAACGGTGGAATCCAGCCGGTAGTTACGGGTGGAATCCAGGTAACGGAAACTGATCGTGATCGAATCCTCCGAATTATCACGATGCTTCAGGCTGTCATTACCACTGCCCCCCGAAAAACTACTGCCCAGGTTTTTGAGCCGGTTACCCATTTGCATGGCTGCAGGCTCCTGCGCCTGAAGGCCGGCTGAAACAAAGAGCAATGAAATAAAGAAAAGGTATGTATAGTAACTTCTCAGGGTAAAATCTGGTTTTAATAAAGATGAAAAAACGCTGCAAATTAGCGCTGCAAAGGTAAACATCGGTGATTATACTGTTAATTAAAATAATCAGGTGCCGCTTTACAGCATTTTATGATTTTATTGAAGGGGATATCGGAAAAAATCGCATTCCGCTTCGTCGCATAAAAGCCGGCGCAGCTTATTATCTTTTAACAGGTCCGTATAATCCATCCATTTCCCATCGACTTTTACCCGGCGATACACAAGCCGGATCCCCTGGCTGTAATCCACCCACCAGTACACATGACCGGTGTATAATGGCTGAATGGGTGTTCCATCGGGCTGATGCCAGCCATAGATCGCCACCCGGTTTGCTTTTTTATCACGGCTGATCTTTGCGGAGAGCACCACATCTTTTTTTATTCCGGCGATCAGCCCTTTCATCCCCTTTCGCTGGCCTTCAATGACCAGGTGGTGCTGCCACATCGTGGGGGTACTGTCCCGAAATGCATACATTGGAACCGGCTCCGGCCGAATAACCGCTGCCCGGTAGATATCGTCCACCATTTTGCGGGTAGGCAGGAAGCATTGAAAACTGTCAGCTATCCGCTGTGCCGCATAGGGTGTGATGCAGACCCTTGCCCAGTCCCCGGAAGAACCAATACTGAGATAATCAGGGGCCACATAATAAATTGCATTAATTTCTTTACCGGTACTGCTGTCTTTCAGACTTATCCGGACCGGCACAAAATACCGGAGAAAGGAGGGCAGGTTTCCGGCCAGGGCTTCCTGCAGTACCAATGAATCACGGGCAGCCCATTTCATGGGAGCAGCGGTCCTGTAAAACGCAGAACCGGTCAGTCCGCCCCTGTTCTCCGGCCATTGCATTTTCAGCCCGGGCCGGCAGGCGGTCAGTAATAAAACTGGAATCAGAAATATCATGCGCACGCTGCAAGGTAAAAAAACTATTCCCTATTCGCCATTCGCTGTCTATGTTCCTTTATCTTTGCGCAAATTTTTCCATTATGAATCTCCATGAATACCAGGCTAAGGAACTGCTGAAAAAATACAATGTTCCTGTACAAGAAGGATTTGCCTGCAGCACTGTACATGAAGCGGAAGAAGCCTACCGCCAGATCAAGAATCAATTCGGCAGCAGTTTCGCAGTTATTAAAGCCCAGATCCACGCCGGTGGACGCGGTAAAGGTGCCATCAAAGAAAATGGTATTAATGGAGTGAAAGTGGGAAAGAATATCGAAGACATCGCGGATTTCGCAAAGAAAATACTGGGAGGCACCCTGGTAACCCTGCAAACCGGACCTGCCGGTAAAGTGGTCAACAAAGTACTGGTTGCCCAGGATATGTATTATGATGGCGTGAGTGACCGGAAAGAATTTTATCTCTCTATCCTGCTCGACCGGACCAAGGGGCAAAATGTAATTATGTACAGCACCGAGGGTGGAATGAATATCGAGGAAGTGGCCCATAATACCCCGGACAAAATTTTTAAAGAGTGGGTACATCCCTGCGGCGGACTCCAGGGATTCCAGGCCCGCAAAATTGCCTTCAACCTCGGACTGAGCGGAGATGCTTTTAAGAATTGTGTGAAGTTTGTAACAAACCTGTACAACGCCTATGTCGGACTGGATTGTTCCATGCTTGAAATCAACCCGCTCTTCAAAGCGGCTGATAATAAAATAGTGGCGGTTGACTGTAAGATGGACCTGGATG
>CAZYTV010000146.1:0-11026 GCA_964650455.1 uncultured Chitinophaga sp.
ACCCTCCCAGGGCCGGAAGGCAGCAAGAGTAGGTGGTTGAGCGGTGCGATGTAATCAGCCTGCCATTTTTTTTGCTCCTAACTTCCTCTGCAAGAGGGTTTTTAAATACAATCAACATGAAATTTTTTATTGATACGGCCAACCTGGCCCAGATCAAAGAAGCCAACGAATTAGGTATCCTTGATGGTGTTACCACCAATCCTTCGCTGATGGCGAAAGAAGGGATCAAAGGACAGGATGCGATCATGAACCATTACAAAACGATCTGCGAACTGGTGGATGGTGATATCAGTGCTGAAGTAATTGCCACTGATTTCGCCGGTATCGTGGAAGAAGGCAAGAAACTGGCCGCAATTCACCCGAATATCGTGGTGAAAGTGCCGATGATCAAAGATGGTATCAAAGCCATCAAATGGTTTAGTGATAATGGAATCCGGACTAATTGTACACTGGTATTTTCCGCCGGTCAGGCCATCCTGGCGGCAAAGGCAGGGGCCACTTATCTTTCTCCGTTTATTGGCCGTATTGATGACAGTAACTGGGACGGGATCGATCTGATCGCCCAGATTTCCCATATCTATTCTATACAGGGCTTTAAAACAGAAATCCTGGCCGCTTCCATCCGGAACGCACTCCATATCGTACGATGCGCGGAAGCCGGCGCTGATGTTTGTACCTGCCCGCTGGATTCCATCCTTGGCCTGCTTAAACACCCCCTGACCGATATTGGCCTGGCCAAGTTCCTGGAGGATGCTAAGAAATTTGCTTAATTGAATTCCAACTGACAATTAGAAGTAAAGGATCCTGGTGACAGGATCTTTTTTTATAAGTACGAGGTCAGAAGTACGAAAAACAAAGTACGAAATAAGGTTACTTACGGGACTGTCAGACAAACAACAAACTTCGAACTACAAACCTTTTCTCCGTGGTAATTCCGGATCCGGTAAGGTTTTGATCCAGATGGTTCTTTCTATGACCATAGAACGGTTGGCTTTTAAAATCGCTTTTACAGTCACTTTCACTTCTTTAAAATCCACGGGAATAATCAGTTCATTTCCTTCGAAACGGGCGTTGGAACAGGAGAATTCCACTTCTTTTGAGGTCATGGGTTGCCAGCGGCCGTTATTTAGTTTCCCGTCCACATTGATATAGTTATACTGCCCTTTTTTCAGGCTGTCGGTATACAGGTGAAAATAAATACTGTCTATGGTTTGTGCTTTAACTGTCACTGAAGCCAGTAATAACAAAAGCAGAAAAAACTGTTTCATATCTTACAAATGTCGAAAAACCACGCCAAATAGTTGTATCCGGGTTGGAAATACAGGAGTCAATGCTTTGAATTAACTTACAGTATAATGTCTGAGGAGGAATTCAGGTTATTTTTAACAAATTATATTATGAAAAGGGAGTTGATCAATCGGTTCGGTGGCCTGTTCATTTTCATGGCTGTTTTTTTCACCACAGGGGCTCAACAGGTGCCCAGGCTGCATGGGAAAGCCATTGTGGTGGATACTCACAATGACTGCCTGACAGAACTCACCCTTGACGGAAAAGATATTGCCAGCCGGCTAAATACCGGCCATAGTGACCTGTACCGGTGGAAAAAAGGTGGACTGGATGTACAGTTTTTCTCAGTCTGGACCGATAAAACACCCCGGCGGGTATCCGGCTTTTACCATGATGCACTGGAAGAAATTGATTCCCTGCACCGGATCATCCTGCGGAATCCTGATCGAATGACATTTGTTGACTCCTACCGCCAGGTGAAGAAAAGAGTACACCAGGGCAAACTGGTATCCCTGATAGGGGTGGAGGGGGGGCACATGATTGAAGAAGACCTGGGTAAGCTGGATAGCCTGTATGCGCTGGGAATGCGCTACCTCACACTCACGTGGAACAACAGCACGTCATGGGCCAGCAGTGCCATGGATGAAACGAATTACCCGGAGCGAATCAAACATAAGGGATTGAATGATTTTGGTAAACAAGTGGTGCAACGGCTCAATGAACTCGGTGTAATGGTGGATCTATCGCATGTAGGCGAACAGACATTTTATGATGCTATTGCTATCACCAAAAAACCAGTCATCATTTCCCATAGCTCGGTTTGGTCCATCTGCCCGGTTTTCCGCAATGTAAAGGATGATCAGATCAGGGCTGTGGCAAAGAATGGTGGCGTCATCTGTATTAATTTCTATTCCGGGTTTATCAGTAAGGAATATGATCAGTTGCAGTCAAAACTGCTGGAAAAAAAGGATTCACTGCTGGGGTTAATGACACAGGTCTCCGATGCAGATAGCATTGAATCAATGAAAAGCTGGAATAGCTGGTATGATAAAACGATGAATGAGGCGCGGCCAACGCTGGCGCAACTGGTGGATCATATTGAGTATATCGTTAAGCTCGTAGGCGATAAGTATGTGGGTATTGGATCCGACTATGATGGCGTGGGTTCAGTACCGATAGGTATGGAAGATGTAACTACTTATCCGAAGATAACAGAAGAATTAATCCGCAGGGGCTATTCTAATAAGTCCATCAAACGTATCCTGGGAGGAAATGTATTGCGGGTGATGAAGGCGAACTTTTAAGAGTTTGTTGTTTGTCGTTGGCTGTTTGTCGGCATCCAGCCGTACAGGCATAAAACAACAAACGCCAAACAACAAACGCCAAACAACAAACGCCAAACAACAAAAAAGCCCCGGTATAAACCAGGGCTTCTATCTTTAAGCTAATTCTCTATTAACGCAGGAACAACATCTCCCTGTACTTCGGCAGATACCACTCGCGGTCATCCACCAGCAATTCCAGTTTGTCAACATGGTAGCGGATATCATCGAAGAATGAATCCTTCACCTGGCTTTGGTAAGCGATGGCTTTGGTGCGGGTATTGCCCATATTGTTACAGACTTTACGGGCTTCGATCATTTTCTCGACCAGGTCAGCGGTTTTGTTGATATGTTCAGAGATCTTTTCCAGGATCTGCTTTTGATTGGCAAAAGCAGCATCACTCAGACCGGCTTCTTTCAGACCACGGATATTGTTGGCCAGCAGATTCTGGTAACGGATCGCGGTGGGTAATACATGGCTGGTGGCCAGTTCGCCCATGATACGGCTTTCAATCTGAACTTTCTTGATATATTTTTCCAGCTCGATCTCGTGCCGGGCTTCCAGCTCAGAGTGGCTGTAGATATTATTGCTTTCAAACAGGTGTTTCGCTTTTTCAGTCACCATGGCATCGAGGGCAAGAGGAGTGGTCTTTACGTTCGGCAGACCTCTTTTCTCGGCTTCTTTCGCCCAGGCTTCGCTGTAACCATCACCTTCAAAAAGTACTTTTTCACTGGCGACAATATACTGGCGGATCACATGCATGATCGCAATTTCCTTTTTCTCGCCTTTTTCAATCAGGGCATCCACTTCTTTCTTGAATTGTTTCAGCGTATCGGCCATGATGGTATTCAGCACTGTCATCGGGTTGGCGCAGTTGGCTGTGGAACCCACCGCACGGAATTCGAATTTGTTACCGGTAAACGCAAAAGGAGAAGTACGGTTACGGTCGGTATTATCCATCAGCAGTTCAGGAATGCTTTTATGGATATCGATCTTCAGCATGCTTTCGTCTGTCTCATCCATTTTATCAGACACTCTTTCTTTTACATCCTGCAGTACTTTGGAAAGGTACTGTCCGATGAAAACAGAGATAATCGCGGGAGGCGCTTCGTTGGCACCCAGGCGGTGATCGTTCGGGGCCGATGCAATGGAAGCACGGAGGATATCTGCATAATCATGTACCGCTTTGATCGTATTCACGAAGAAAGTCAGGAACATGAGGTTGGTCTTAGGCGTTTTGCCGGGAGCCAGCAGGTTTACCCCGGTGTCCGTGGCCATACTCCAGTTATTGTGCTTGCCACTACCGTTGATTCCGGCAAATGGTTTTTCATGTAAAAGTACACGGAGGTTGTGACGGCGGGCTACGCGATCCATTACGTCCATCAGCAATGAATTGTGGTCAACGGCCACACTCACTTCTTCAAAGATGGGGGCGCACTCAAACTGGGCAGGGGCCACTTCGTTGTGACGGGTACGCAGGGGAATACCCAGTTTGTATGATTCTGTTTCGAAATCACGCATGTAGGTGTAAATCCGCTCAGGAATAGAGCCGAAATAATGATCTTCCAACTGTTGGTTTTTGGCAGAAGTATGTCCGTATACTGTCCGGCCGGTCATGACCAGGTCGGGGCGTGCATTGTACATGGATTCGTCAATAACAAAGTATTCCTGTTCCCATCCCAGGGTGGCGGTAACCCGGTTTACATTTTTATCAAAATAATTACAAACATCCACTGCAGCTTTATTCAACGCATCCAGTGCTTTCAGCAGGGGAGCTTTATAATCCAGTGATTCACCGGTATAAGAAACAAAGATGGTAGGGATACAAAGGGTTTTGCCTTGTCCGATCTCCATAATAAAGGGAGGGGAAGAGGGATCCCAGGCGGTATAACCACGGGCTTCAAAAGTGGCGCGTAAACCACCACTGGGGAATGAAGAAGCGTCCGGTTCCTGCTGAACCAATGCATCCCCTTCAAACTGCTCTATTGCGGTACCATCACCTTTTAATGTAAAGAATGAATCATGTTTTTCAGCAGTGGTACCTGTCAGCGGCTGGAACCAGTGTGTAAAGTGGGAAACCCCTTTTGATTCAGCCCAGGCACGTATGCCCGTTGCGATCTGGTTGGCTACCGCACGGTCAATTTTATGACCTGCCTTAATAGAAGACTGAAGGCTCTTATAGGCTTCATCACTCAAAAACTCACGGGCAGTTTTAAGCGTAAACACATTGCTGTTGAAAATAGCAGTGATTTTAGCTGAGCTTTCCACCGGTACATCCGATTTGGAGGAAAGGCCATGGATTGCAGTAAAACGTAGTGACATTTGAAGTATTTTTTTACAAATCAACGAAATTGTGACTGTTATTCCAATTAAATATCAAATATCGGATCAGTAAGGGGAAAAAATGTGATAAAATCAAGAAAATGAATGAAATCTGAACGATCATTCGCCCTAAAATTAAATATTATTTTATTTTTTTATATATCTGCTCAATGTTGCAGAAATAGCAGTCCAGTTGATACTGGCAATCATGGGGATAATCAACAGCGGCATGACTACGCTTCTATACCGGGCAATTGCACCGATATTATTATTACTGTAACCAATAGCCAGTAAGACAGAGAAAGCGAAGAAAAGACAGAAATACAGGAGTCCGGAGGAACCCGTTCCGGAAGTTCGTTTCCAGATAAACAGCAGGAAGAGTAGAAACAGCAGGTACATTTCAATGACAGAGGCAAGGGACAGCATATGATGTACATCCCGTGGATATGGCCTAAGCATCGTCAGATTAATTGCCTGGGGAGCGTTTTCAAGAAAGCTTTTTGCAGTGGGCTCTAAAGCACGGATGGCTACCGTGGTTTTCCCTCTTTTCAGTTTAATAAAATCATGCTGCTTATTAGCTACCGCCTGTGGGAAATCAAGTCTTGGATTGATTAGCCGGGCATTGAAAAATAAAATTATAAGTAACAAATATAAAATACTAAAAATCAATAATTTATGTTTTTTATATTTGTTTGCAATGATCCAGGTAAGTAAGGCTGGTAATAAGAGAACACCAATTGTATTGCGCAGGATCAGGACCATTAAAATACCAGCAGTCAGGGCAATGATTTTTCGCGTACTAAACCGGTTTTCTTTCCCGGCAAAATATACACAATACATAGAAATGGCGATACCTGTAAATATCATTCCCTCTTTATGTATGCCACTTGTCCAATAGAGAAATGAAGGAATCAGGAAGGTGGCAAACAGTATGGATATTTTCCTGCCCGGGTAGGCGTCAGACATGACCCTGTAGATCCCCATGGCCCCGAAAAGAGATAAAAACGAGTAAAAGATCACATTTACATAATAATGCCCAAAACTCAGGATATCGAATATGGAAAGCAGCTTTACAAAGACATTCCCCTTCAGGTCATTCCAGAATGAATTCCGGGTTTCGAAAAAACGACTCATCCCATCATCATAACTATTCCGGAAGATATTGGTCAGGTATTCCTGGGGATCGTTTTGTAATAAATGGTACTCATACAGACCATGCGTATGAAAAGCCCAGGTATCCCACATTTTGGCATAGCCGCCATAGTAGATGCCGATCCAGCCATACAGGATACCTACCATGACTTTGAGCAAAAAAATGATGATGAGTTGGGACTTGCTGAGTCCGGAGCGGGTAAAAAATTTCACTTTGGTGACCAGCCAGGCAAACAGGAGCAAATAGCCGACAAAGAGAAGGTATTCCAACGCAAAATATTTGTCCGCAATAATAACCAATATTGCCGTGATTGTCAGCACAAAGTTGAAAAGTCATGGCCGGTCAGTGCCGTGTATGCTTTACTTTTGCGGTTCAATATTAACCTGCATGGAAGTAACTGTAAAAACCGCCGAACAATTAAGATTAACAGCAGCTGAATTTGAACTGATCAAAGAAAAAATGGGGCGTACCCCCAACTTTAATGAACTCTGTGCCTTCTCTGGAATGTGGAGTGAGCACTGCAGTTACAAAAACTCGATCAAATGGCTGAAAACATTGCCCCGGGAAGGTGGTCGTATGCTGGTCAAGGCCGGTGAAGAGAATGCAGGGTTAATGGATATCGGTGACAATCTCGGGGTGGTATTTAAAATTGAATCACATAATCACCCTTCCGCTATCGAACCATTTCAGGGGGCGGCCACAGGGGTAGGCGGTATCCATCGTGATATTTTCACCATGGGGGCCAGGCCCATCGCCGCCCTGAATTCCCTTCGTTTCGGAAACCTTGAAGAAGATAAAACGCAACATCTCTTGTCCGGCATTGTACATGGAATCGGTCACTACGGTAACTGCTTTGGTGTACCAACGGTAGGCGGAGAAATCTATTTTGCTGAATGTTATCATACCAATCCGCTGGTGAATGCCATGAGTGTAGGCATTGTAAAAGCAGGGGAAACCGTTTCAGCCACTGCCCTGGGTAAAGGTAACCCGGTAATGTTTGTCGGTAGTGCCACCGGGAAAGACGGGATCGGGGGTGCTTCTTTTGCATCTGCAGATATTACCGCCGAAAGTGCTCAGGACCTTCCCGCCGTACAGGTGGGTGACCCCTTCCAGGAAAAGAAACTACTCGAAGCCTGTCTTGAAGTGATTCAAACGGGTGCCGTGGTGGGTATGCAGGATATGGGCGCAGCGGGTATTATTTGTTCCACCGCAGAGATGAGTGCCAAAGGAGGAGTAGGCATGCGGATCGACCTGGATAAAGTACCTACCCGTCAAAAAAATATGAAGACCTGGGAACTGCTCCTGAGCGAAAGCCAGGAACGGATGCTGCTCGTTGCTGAAAAAGGCCGGGAAGAAGAAGTGAAAAAGGTATTTGAAAAATGGGACCTTCCTTGTTCAGTCATCGGAGAAGTAACCGAAGATGGCTTGCTGGATTTCTATATGAACGGAGAACTGGAAGCGTCGATCCCCGCCCATGAACTGGTACTGGGTGGCGGTGCGCCTCAATACGACCGTGAATATAAAGAGCCCGCTTACCTGGCACAGATCAGCCGCTTTAGTCCCGATACAGTGGATGTACCGGATGATCTCCGTAAAGTGGCACAAACTCTGGTTAAACTTCCGTCCATTGCGTCTAAACGCTGGATATATAACCAGTATGATAGCATGGTGGGCACTAATAACACATCAACAAACGCACCGACAGATGCAGCGGTTGTACTGGTAAAGGGTACTACAAAAGGAATTGCCGTTACCACGGATTGTAACAGCCGTTATGTGTATGCGGATCCGTATAAAGGAACTATGATCGCGGTCAGTGAAGCCGCCCGTAATATTGTTTGCAGCGGCGGTCTGCCCCTGGGGGTCACCAACTGCCTGAATTTCGGAAATCCCTATGACCCGGAAGTTTATTACCAGTTTGTGCAGGCCATTAAAGGGATGGGAGACGCCTGCCGTAAATTTGAAACACCGGTTACCGGAGGTAATGTAAGTTTCTATAATCAGAACCCGGAAGGACCCGTTTTCCCCACACCCACGATCGGAATGGTGGGCTTACTGGAAGATGTCAGCAAAAAAATGACCCTGCATTTTAAATCACAAGGCGATATTATTTTACTGATCGGCGCCTCTGGTAACGATATAAATTCCTCACAATATCTGGTGAAGATCGCCGGGATAAAATACTCACCGGCTCCGAATTTTGATATTGATGAAGAATTTAGACTGCAGCAAACAGTGGCTTCACTGATCGGCAAAGGACTGGTGGAGTCAGCTCATGATGTCAGCGACGGAGGTCTCTTTATCTGCCTGCTGGAAGCCGGATTTACCGGCGGACTTGGTTTTGATGTGGTGGCCAGTGACGCAGATATCCGCAAAGATGCTTACTGGTTTGGTGAAAAGCAAAGCCGGGTGGTTGTATCCGTTAAAAGAGAAAACCTGGAAGCCGTAAAGAAAGCATTGGGTAATCATCCTTTTGAAGAACTGGGACTGGTGACCGATGGTTCAGTGGAAGTGGATGGAATGGAATGGGGACAGATCAGTGAATGGCAGGAGGCCTATGATACGGCGATTGAGAATTATTTATCCAGGGAGGAAGCCGGGGCAGCCCTGAGTTCAATCTGATGGTATGAACTTTTTTTTTGATTTTATTACCGGGGGTTTCTTTAATTTTCTCGGTGCCGCCTGGAGGAAGTTGTACCGCAAAGAAAAGTTTTCGGTATTAGTTAAAGATAACCTGAGTAACAGTTACGGGATGTTAATCACCACCATCATGCTCTTCCTGTTTTTTTTATTGATCAAAACCCTGTCTTAATCGTTAGTGTATGGATCGACAGTCTGTGATATTGCTGACCGGCGCCGCCGGGTTTATCGGGTCATACTTACTGGGTTACCTGAACCAGGAGGGATATGAACAGATTATTATTACTGACGAATTCAGCCGTGCTGATAAACTACCGAATTACAGCCGGAAGAAATACCTGCAGCAGGTGGAACGGGAAGACTTGTTTGACTGGCTGAAATCATCGGATATTAAAATAGATTTCATCTTTCATCTCGGGGCTCGTACGGATACCACTGAATTTGATTACCGCATTCACGAAAAACTTAACCTGGAATATTCCAAGGAAGTCTGGAAATACTGCGTGGAGAAAAATATTCCCCTGGTGTATGCTTCCTCTGCAGCTACCTATGGTGCCGGTGAAATGGGTTATAATGACGATCATGCGCTCGTTCATCAGTTGAAACCTCTGAATCCTTACGGCATTTCAAAAAACGAATTTGATAAATGGCTCCTGGAACAGTCTGCTGACTGCCGGCTGCCGGCTGCCGGCTGGCAAGGACTCAAATTTTTCAATGTCTACGGTCCCAACGAATACCATAAAGGACGCATGGCCAGCGTGATCTTCCATGCTTTCAACCAGTTAAAGGAAACAGGTAAGGTAAAACTCTTCCGATCCCACCGCCCTGATTTTAAAGACGGGCAGCAGCTTCGTGATTTTATTTATGTAAAAGATGTGGCCAGCGTATGTGTATGGCTGATGCAACATCCTGTCGCTTCCGGTTTATACAACCTGGGTACCGGCAAAGCCCGCTCATTTGAAGACCTGGCCAAAGCCACCTACGCGGGCCTGGGACTGCCACCCTCCATTGAGTATATCGATATGCCCGAAGATATCCGCGATAAATACCAGTATTACACCGAAGCGAACATGCAGAAACTGATCAGTGCCGGATACACCCGGCCCTTCACGTCACTGGAAGAAGGTGTCGCAGACTATGTGAAACATTTTCTTAAGGGGCACTTGTATTTCTGATTCAAACACACGTTCATTTTATCCAATTAGTCGGCTGAATAGCGGTGCTCCTCACTATTATACTGTAATTTTATTCCTGTAAATGTTAAATGGATAAATATGTCTAAGAAAATTGCCATCATTGGCGGAGGAAATTTAGGAGCGGCTATTGCCGATGGACTGATCATGAGTGAATTCAGCCGCCCGGTGGAGATTAGTATTACACGTCGTAATCTCGCACCACTCAGCCGCTTTGCCGAAAGAGGCTGCATGGTGCACAGCGATAATAAAAAAGCAGTTCGTGAAGCAGAAGTCGTGATCCTGGCAGTCAAACCTTATAATTACGCTGATATTATAAAAGAGATAAAGCCGGTACTGAATCCAAAAAAGCACATAGTCGTCTCCGTTATTACCGGGGTCTGGATCGAACAATTACAGAAAGCAATCGGGAAGCCGGTCCCCGTGATCCGCGCCATGCCCAATACCGCGATCGCCATACAACAGAGTATGACCTGTTTGTCACATGCCGGCACTACCAAAGCACAGCTGGATTATATACAGGAGTTGTTTGGCCAGCTGGGCAAGACCGTACTCATCGATGAAAAGCTGATGGATGCGGCCACTGTACTGGGAGCCTGTGGTACCGCCTATGCCATGCGCTATATCCGGGCCAATATCCAGGGGGGGATCGAAATTGGTTTTGATGCGGCCACGGCTTCGCTGATCGCAGCCCAGACCATCAAAGGTGCAGCGGAACTCCTGTTGGAGAAAGGGACGCACCCCGAACAGGAAATTGATAAAGTAACCACGCCGAAAGGCTGCACCATTGCCGGGCTGAACGAAATGGAACACCAGGGATTCAGTTCATCCTTAATCAGGGGACTGGTGGCGAGTTATAATAAGATCAAAAAAGATTAATACAAATCCCCGCTCTCCATATCCACCTGCAGGATATTTCTCCTCATGGTCATATTATTGATGCGGATCACTTGTCCGGGCTGAGGTGAATTGTGCCGGTTTTCCAGTTGCCGGGTACCATAGATTTCAAAACTGTTCCCGCTTCGTACCGCCGGAAACAGGTTGTAGGCAGATTGTATATACAGCCTGCTGCCGTCGTATACCCCCCAGTAATTGCTTACCAGGCTTT
>CAZYTV010000147.1:0-5353 GCA_964650455.1 uncultured Chitinophaga sp.
CTGCTTTCATTCTCTTTCTTCTCTAGGATTCCTAAACAACTAAACGCTGCTTTCAATCTCTTTCTTCTTTCGGATTCCTAAACATCTAAACCCTGCTTTCAGCCTCTTTCTTCTTTAAGTCACGCTAAACCCTTCTCTACGCTACTTTCTGCTTTAAATCGCCCTAAACGCTTTCTAAAAGCTTCATTACTAAGTAAAAAAAGTTGGCAAAATCGTAAAAGTCCTATAGGAAACTTGGAGAAAAGTAGTACCTTCGTCTTGGTTTTTCATAGGATATTGGATTTTAAAAACGGGGCTGAATTTCTATTCCGGCCCCACTTTTTTTTATATAGGTCCTCACTTTTTAACCCTGTGGGTTTTATTCATTTACAACAATTCAAGTCGGTAGTTAGTAGCCCTCCTTCGCTAAAGCTTCGGAGGATAAATCGGTAGTTCGTAGTCAATACACCTACAAAGAAAGCTTTGTATAAAACCTCTAAACCCTGCTTTCATCCTCTCTCTTCTTTAGGATTTCTAAACGACTAAACCCTGCTTTCTTACTCTTTCTGCTTTAGGACATCTAAACGCCAAACTTTCTCATCTCTCCCTCTTCTTCTCAAAGTAATCCATAATCATCACTGCTTTTGCCTGTCCCACATGCTTCGCCAGTTCTTTCAGGGAAGCTTCGCTTACTTTTTTTACGGATCTGAACGTTTTGAGCAGGGTTTCTGCCGTTGATTTTCCGATGCCGGGAATGTCTTCGAGTTCATTTTTAAAAGTGCCTTTGCTGCGTTGTGCCCGGTGAAAAGTAATACCGAAACGGTGCACTTCATCACGGATACGGCGGAGGAGTTTTAAGGTTGGACTGTTATAGGGCAATTTGAGCGACTGAGTGTCGCCGGTAAAGAATATTTCCTCCTCGTTTTTGGCCAGTCCCACCAAGGTAGTCCTTCCTTCCAGTCCCAGTTCCGTTATGGCCTCATTAGCGGCGCTTAGCTGGCCTTTGCCACCGTCGATAATAACGAGTTGCGGGAAATCGTGGCCCTCTTCTGAAAGCCGCTTATAGCGCCTGTAAACGGCTTCTTTCATAGTAGCAAAATCATTAATACCTTCTACCGTCTTTACATTAAAATGCCGGTAGTCTTTCTTATAGGGTTGTGCATTCCGGAAACATACCATGGCCGATACAGGGTAACTGCCCTGGAAGTTGGAGTTGTCAAAACATTCAATGTGTACAGGAATATCTGCCAGGGTCAGTTCTTCCTGCAGTTGTTCCAGCAGGACCCGTCCGGCTTCCTCTTTTGAATTCAGTCGCAGCCGTTCCCTGGCCTGCATTTCATCGATAAAATACCGGGCATTCTTTTCCGACAGTTCCAGTAATTTCTTTTTATCCCCGCGCCTGTGTACGGTTATTTCAATTTCTCCCTGTGGAAAATCGATCGGGAAGGGAACCACGATTTCCCGGGCATCGCTGTTGAAAGTGGTGCGTAAAGCGGCAACCGAAAAGGCCAGCACTTCTTCCGGGGTTTCATCCAGCGGAGTTTCCACTTTATTGGTTTGGGTCTGGATGATGGATCCATTACGTACCATCAGGTAATTGACATAGGCGATTTCCTTTTCCTTGAGCAGGTAGAATACATCCAGGTCACCGGCTTTCATGCCCGCCACCACGGAGCGTGACTGGTAATTTTCCAGGTAGTCAATTTTCTTCCGGACGAGTTCTGCTTTTTCAAAGGCCAGGTTTACGGCATGCCCTTTCATTTCTTCTTTAAAATGACGGATCACCGGCGCCAGGTTTCCCCGCAGCAGGTTCCGGAGCTGGCGGATATTTTCTTCATAATCCTCCGTTGATTGTAAACCTTCACAGGGCCCCTTACAATTACCCAGGTGGTATTCGAGACAAACCTTGAATTTCTTTTTTTCAATATTAGCAGCACTCAGGTTCAGGGTGCAGTTGCGTAGCTGGATGGTTTGCTTGATAAACTCCAGCAGTTCACGTACTCTCTTTACAGAGGTATAAGGACCCAGGTACTCCGACCCATCGTCTTTTTTCTGCCGGGTGAGATAAACCCGGGGAAAGGTTTCGTTTTTGATGACGATAAAAGGATAGGTCTTATCGTCTTTCAGGTTAATATTAAACCGGGGCTGGTATTGTTTGATCAGGGAGTTTTCGAGCAGGAAGGCATCCTGTTCGGAATTCACAATGGTGAACTCGATCCGGGCAATCCGCTGGACCAACTCATGGGTTTTATAAGTGGTAAAGGTTTTGGAAAAATAAGAACTGACCCGCTTGCGCAGGTGTTTGGCTTTGCCCACGTACAGGAGTTCATCCTGGTTGTCAAAATATTTATAGATCCCCGGCTGTGCAGGGATCGTGGTTGCTATTTGTTGAAATTCGGCCGAGGTCATGGGGTATTCTCTTCATTCCAGGTAACCCGGTTGGTGCTGGTGATCTCAAGCTGGCCGGGTTGCTGGGTACTGGTTACGATCAGGAAACTCCGGTCCGTACGCCAGAGCATTTTCTTTTGCAGGAACCCGTCCCGGTTATTGATGATCCGGTCCACAATGATATTCGTCACCTTATTACTTCCATCCTCTTTGATTTCCTGGCTGATCAGCAGTTCAATTTTTTTGATTTCTTCTTTTTTGGGGTCGATGGGGGTATAGGAAATGATCACCCGGCGGTAGACCGTGTCATACATTTTGTCTTCATTAAAACGGGCAGCGATTTCGGGGTTTGTCAAATCGGGGAGTTCCAGGAATTCACGGGCTGTTTCCCTGAATTTTTCACGGGGAATATAGTGGGTGTCTGCATGCAGACTATCTTTCGCGATGACCTGTACGATGGAGTAGAGGGAGGTATCCACATGGGCTACCTGTTTCTCAATCAGCGAAATCACAGATATAAATCCTTTGCTTTCTGCTTTCTTTTTCTCCTTACAGGAAAACAGGAAAAGGGCCAGGAGGGGCAGTCCGGCCAGGAACAGTTTTTTCATGGCCTAAAAATAAAGCAATCAGCATTAACTGCATGGACTTACAAAGAAAACCCGCCAGTTGGAGGCGGGGTTCTGTAGTATATGTAATCAGATAAAATTAATGATTGAGCATAATGCCCAGTTTGAGTCCGTAGTCGAACAGGTGTTCCTGTACCGGGTATTCTTTTTTGAAACTGGACATCGCCTGGTAACGCACCTGTGGTCCGATTCGCCAGGCTGTTTTGCCCACATTAAAACCGGCAAAGGTTTCAAATCCGGCATTGATATTCCACTTGCGGGTGAGCGAGGGTACTTCCATATAGTTTTTGTAATCGGTGGAGATCACATAAGCCCTGTTGCCCAGTACAAAGGTGGGCTGGAAAGTAGCGGCCACACCCACGAATGCCCTTTTTGTTTTAAATGCTTTGTATTCCAGTCCGACCGGGGCGGAAACCGAATAATAAAAATTCCGCAGCCAGTTGGCTTTATTCGCCCGGTTAACCCCAACGATCCGGTAATTGGTAACGGTGGAAACAGTGCTGGTTCCCCCGTAATCATTACTCAGGGCCACCGTAGCGATTTCACTCGGATAGTTGTAAGCCCAGATATCATATTTGCTGATATTAAACTGAAGGCCGGTAACGAGCGATAATTTTTTTGTCAGGGGATAAGCCACTGATACGCCCAGTTGTAATCCCACGTCAGGCCGGTGCGTGACAAGATTATTCAGGTCAGGGGAATAGGTAAGCGAGGCCGGGCTCATATTCGAACGGGCCGAGTTGATAAATTGTTTGTTTTCGTTGAGTTTCCGGTATGTCACTGTGGGTGTGATAAACAACTGCCATTTGGCCTTCCGGGATTTCCGGGCCACACTATATGAATTGATCACGCTTTCAATCGTCAGCGGAACCATTAATTCATCGCTTATCAATTCCGTTTGTGGTTCTGCCTGGTTTTCTTTTGCAAAGGAAACAGTGGCAGGATCACTGATCAGGTCACCCGCGATGGATGGTACAGGATCTGGTACCGGAACCATTGATACAGCATCCGGTATCTCCGCTTGTTTGGGTACAGACCTGTTGATTATGATAGCAGCCGGATGCCTGGCCGGGTTGGCCTGTTCAGGTAATACGGCGCTGATATTTCCCAGGCTGGTACTGGCCGGAGCAAGGGCAACGGTACTTGCTTTTTCAACACCGGGATCTTCTGTATTTAAACCAGGAGCATCCCAGACTTCGGTAGCCAGAAATATATTTTTTTCCTGGTTGCCGGGTGAAGCAACAGGGGCCTTGATTATTTTGTTCGCTATAGGCGGGATCACCGGTTCTATTGATGAAACAGTGGCAGGTACTTGCGGGCTGAATGTTTTGCGGGCAGCTATAAATGGTTCTTTTTTATTGCCCGGGGTGGTGAGCATTACCCAGGTTACCGTACCTGTGGTAAGTAAAAGTAAAGCGAGCCAGAGTCCATGCCAGCGACGGCGGGTATGAAGTGAACTATGGATGCCTTTCCATACATTTTCAGATGGGAACATCCGGTACTGGTCAGCATTCTGTTTCAGAAACCGTTCGAAATCGTTATTATTGAAATTACTCTCCATAACCAGTCGGCAATTAAGGGTACGTTTATCGTTATCGGCGGCTTACAGCAGCCAGCCAGTTGAATTCCTGTTTTGGTTTATGCAATATTCTTTTTCTTATTAAAATATCTTCCAGCATGGCTTTGGCCCGGGTATACTGACTCCGGCTGGTACTTTCTTCAATATCCAGCATATTTGAAATCTCCCGGTGACTATATCCTTCCACCGCATACAGGTTGAGTACGGTTCGGTAACCAATTGGTAATAACCGGATACACTCGACGACCTGTTTGGCCTGGATAATGGCCGGCACCGATTCTTCCCTGACCTGAACTCCCGTTGCATGAATGATGTCCACGCTTTCATTGAACTTTTTATTCTTCTTCAGGATATTGATACAGGTATGTACCATAATCCTTCGGATCCATCCCTCAAATGCTCCCCGGTTTTCAAAAGTGTGCATTTGTAAAAAAACCTTTATAAACCCTTCCTGGAGCATATCTTCCGCATCTTCCCGGTTCTGCGCAAAACGATAACAAACAGCCAGCATCTTGGAACTATACCTGTTGTACAATTCCCGCTGCGCCGGTGCTTCATTTTTCAAACAACCTTGTAAAATGGCTTCCTCGGTCATAATTACCCTTTGGTTGCCTGTAAATTAGACATTTTTTCCTATCGGATGCTGCACCGGAAAAGAAATATCGGGTTAAAATTGGGTAGGAACGGGGATTTTTACGGAAAGCCGGCTTTAAGGAGTCGGGAGTTGGGAGTCGGGAGTCGGGAGTCGGGAGTCGGGAGTCGGGAGTCGGGAGTCGGGAGT
>CAZYTV010000147.1:5453-10917 GCA_964650455.1 uncultured Chitinophaga sp.
GTCGGGAGTCGGGAGTCGGGAGTCGGGAGTCGGGAGTCGGGAGTCGGGAGTCGGGGATTTTTGCCATGCAAGTTAATATTTACTGATCTCAACGGATTTGTAAATCAAACAAACAATTATTAATTTTCTTTTTTATTCATTTACCAAAACAAAGTTTAATCATGGAAAATTTTGATTATTTAAACTGGCTTGCCATCATTGTGGCCACACTGGCTTATTTTGCCTTAGGCGCATTGTGGTATTCAAAGGCCTTATTTGCCAAACGCTGGATCGCAGACCTGAAAATTGATGTGAACAGTCCTGATGCCAAAAAGGGTATGGGAATGATGTTTGGAGGTTCACTTGCACTGATGTTTGTACAAAGCCTGGCGATCGCCGTCCTAGCCAACCGGCTGGAACTGATAGGAGCCGGCTGGATGAGCGGCTTAAAATTAGGTGCACTTACCGGAGCCTGTTTTTGTGCAGCTTCTGTTGGTGTAAATTACCTCTATGAGAAAAAGCCCTTTAGCCTGTTCCTGATCAATGCAGGATATGCCATTGTTGGAAATATCATTGCTGCGATTATCATTTGCAGCTGGGCGTAGGTTCGTTAAAGAAATACAGGTCTAAAGTTTAAAGTTTAAGGTTTAAAGTTTAAAGTTCGGGTAACCTTAAACTTTAAACCCCTTAAACCTTAAACTTAATCCACCGTAGTAACCTTCACAATATTGGTAGGCAAATGCAGTTCAACAGGCGTGCTGCCGGTATTGATGACCACATCTCCTGTTTTTATGAATCCACGTTCTTTCAGGATATTGATCTGGTCAAAAATGATATCATCCAGGCTGTCTTCCTCATCATAATAAAAAGCACGTACACCCCAGCTTAAGCTTAACTGGTGGATCAGCGATTTTTCTTTACTGAAAATATACAGCGGCGACTGCGGCCGGTAACTGCTCAGCATAAATGCGGTATACCCGCTTTGTGTCATGCCGATCAGTGCACTGGCATGGGTATCATTGGCCAGTTTGCAGGCACTGTAACAAATGGCATCACTTAAAAAAGAAGGGGAGTGGGATTGGGGTGAAAGGATATCATCGCGGTTATAATCATAAAATGTTTTTTCCACTTCCTGGATGATCTTTACCATGGTTTCTACTACCTGTACCGGGTAGCTGCCCATGGCCGTTTCACCGCTGAGCATTACGGCATCAGCGCCTTCCAGTACGGCATTGGCCACATCACTCACTTCACTGCGGTTGGGTTTGGTACGGTCCATCATACTTTCCATCATCTGGGTGGCCACGATCACCGGTTTTGCCCGGTGCATGCATTTTTTGATGAGCTCCTTCTGAATGATGGGCACCTGTTCCACCGGCAGTTCTACCCCAAGGTCGCCGCGGGCCACCATGATGCCGTCGCTTTCTACTATGATGTCACGGATATTCTTTAAGGCTTCGGGCATTTCAATTTTGGCTATCACCTTGATCTTGCTTTTTTTTGCGGCGATCTTATTTTTCAGTTCAATGATATCGGCTGTTTTGCGGACAAAGGAAAGCGCCACCCAGTCGAGGTTATTTTCAATGATAAAATCAAGATCGGTATAATCTTTCTCTGTCAGGGAAGGCATGGTGAGCTCAGAATCGGGCAGGTTTACCCCTTTTTTTTGGGTTAGGGTTCCGCCAACGGTGATGGTAACCAGGATCTCTTTTTCATTCAGGATTGATTTGACCTTTACCTCCATTTTGCCGTCATCTAAAAAGATCCGTTCGCCCACTTTTACATCTTTGGTTAAGTTGGGATACGAAACATAAACTTTTGAAGGATTGCCGATCATTTTTTCTGTTGTAAAAATGATATCGGTTCCTTCAGCCAGTTCTATCCAGCCGTCAGTAAGTTCTCCCACCCTTAATTTGGGGCCCTGCAGGTCGCCCAGGATGGCAATATTATATGGCTGGGTTTTATTGATGTCACGGATGTGTTCGATCACTTCCTTTTTATTTTCATGGCTGCCGTGCGAAAAATTAAGCCGGAAGACATTCACCCCAGCTTTTGCCAGTTCGAGCAACTGCCCGGGTTTTTCACAAGCCGGTCCAACTGTTGCTATGATCTTTGTTCTTTTCTGTGAATGGGAAATGCCTGCCACTTTATCCATTTCTTTGTGCAGGTACTTGCTGATGTGTTTGCTCATGAATTTGTATTGGGGATTTTTTAGATACTTGATACTGGATACTTGATACTTGATGCTGCTTTCTCTATTCAGCATCCGGTATCCTGACTTCACCTACGTTGCCAGTATCTTTACGATATTCATCCACTCTTCACTGATGCGTTGTTTTTTCTTGATCGCTTCATCAAGCGGAATATAATTGATCTTGTTATTTACGATTCCCACAAATACATTGTGCCTGCCTTCCATCAGCGATTCCACGGCATGGTAACCCATGCGGCTTGCAATCAGCCTGTCCATGCAACTGGGCGATCCGCCTCTTTGAATATGGCCTAAGATGCAAACCCTTATTTCCAGTAAGGGCATGCGTTCCCTGATTATTTTGGCTACTTCATTACCGCCGCCAAAATCATCACCTTCGGCCACAACGATCAGGTTCACCAGTTTATGGCGCCTTTCTTTTTCGGTTAATCCCAAAATGATCTTGTCAATTTCTGTTTTCCTCTCGGGTATCAATATGTTTTCTGCACCGGTTGCAATGCCGCTGTGCAGGGCAATATAACAGGCATCGCGACCCATCACTTCTATAATGAAGAGCCGGTCGTGCGCTTCGGCAGTATCCCTTATCTTATCGATCGCTTCCACAGCCGTGTTTACTGCAGTATCAAAACCTATCGTAAAATCGGTACCGGCAATATCTTTGTCAATTGTGCCCGGTAATCCAATGCAGGGAATGTCAAATTCATTGCTGAAGATCTGTGCTCCCCTGAAACTGCCATCGCCGCCGATGATCACCAGTCCGTCAATACCCCGCTTCTTTAAATTATCATAGGCTATCTTCCTGCCTTCAGGTTCATAAAAATCCTTGCAACGGGATGTTTTTAAAATGGTGCCGCCCCGCTGAATGATATTGGCAACACTCCGGCTTTCCATGGGGATGATATCATCTTCCACCATGCCGCTGTATCCACGCATAATACCAAAAACTTCCAGCCCGTGGTGAATACCCGTGCGTACAACTGCCCGTACACAGGCATTCATACCGGGGCTGTCACCGCCCGAAGTAAGTACACCGATTTTTGTTACCTTCTTTTTCATCCTTCAAATTTATGAATAATCGTCCTAAATCTATAAAGTGTAAAAATAACACATTAAATAGTAAAATGGTTGGGAAGAAATGGCCTTATGATTAATAAACGGTTACATTCTTTCCGGTACCGCAATACCCAGTAAGCCCATCCCGCTTTTCAGGATGTTTGACGTTAACCCGGATATCTGCAACCGCAGTTGTTTTTTCGACTCAGTCTCCGCATTGGCAATCGAAAGTTCGGAATAAAAAGAATTGTAAGTTTTGGCCAGGTGAAACACATAATTGGCGATCACCGAAGGATTTTGCTCTGCACATGCCTGTTCAATGGCCGATGCATACTGTTCTGCGATGACCAGCACGTCTTTTTCGGATTTTAATAAGTCATTGGTCAATAAGTCATTGGCCATTGGGTCATTGGTGATTGGGTCATTGGTCATTTGCTTGCGCAGAATACTTTTTATCCTGGCATAGGTGTATTGTACAAAGGGCCCGGTAAACCCGTGAAAATCGATACTCTCAGCCGGGTTGAATACCATCGTTTTTTTGGGATCAACCCTCAATAAATAAAATTTCATGGCGCCAAGACCAATGGTATTGTAAAGGGCTTTTAATTCATCTTCTGTAAAGTCTTTTACCTTACCCAGTTCTTCGGTAAGCTGTTTTGAGGTGCTGACCATTTCATCTACAATATCATCTGCATCCACAACGGTTCCTTCCCGGCTTTTCATTTTACCGCTGGTAAGTTCCACCATGCCATAACTTAAATGGTGAATATTATCTGCATTGGGCATGCCCAGTTTCTGGCAGATCAGTTTCAGCACTTTCATATGGTAATTCTGTTCATTCCCGATCACATAAATGCTCTGGTCAATGTTAAACTGTTCATGCTTTTGCAAAGCAAGGCCGATATCCTGCGTAATATAAACGGATGTGCCGTCACTCCGCTGCACGATCTTTTCATCCAGCCCGTCGGCAGTCAGGTCTATCCAGATACTGTTATCGGCTTTTTGGTAAAATACTTTTTTATCCATGCCCTGCTGCACAATATCTTTTCCCAGCAGGTAGGTATCACTCTCATAATAGGTCTTGTCGAAGTCGGCGCCGATATTTTTATAGGTTACATCAAAACCTGCATATACCCAGTTGTTCATGGTTTTCCAGAGCTCTATCACTTCCGGTTTCCCGGCTTCCCAGTCAAAAAGCATCTGCTTGGCTTCTTTCATGATCTCTGTTGCACTTCTCCTGATTTCATTGATATCATCTTTTATCTTAAGGATCTTTTCCTTATTTTTTTCCGGGCTTTCTGTAAAAAGATCCTGCAGCAGTTTATTCAATTCAGTAACCTTCTTCAATTCAGCAGCGCTGTAATGCGACAGGTCATTGGCGTTTTCTTTGGTTACCAGGTCCTGGGCCTGGTTCTTTAATTCATTCTCAAATTTTACATAATAATTACCAACAAGGTGGTCTCCCTTTATCCCGGAACTTTCAGGGGTTTCGCCATTGGCCCATTTTTTCCAGGCGATCATGCTTTTGCAGATATGGATACCCCGGTCGTTCACAATACAGCTTTTTATTACTTCGTAACCACTGGCTTTCAGGATCTCAGCCACGCTCCATCCCAAAAAAATATTGCGCAAATGACCCAGGTGTAATGGTTTATTGGTATTTGGTGATGCATACTCCACCATTACCTTCTTTCCATTCATTTCTTTTTTGCCATAACATATATCGTTATAATTTTTACTGAGCAGCTCAAGCCAATAGCTGTCTGCAACAGTAAGATTTAAAAATCCCTTAATGATATTGTACGCAGCAAAAAGATGTGGATAATTTTTAACCAGGTGCCCGCCCAACGTGTTGCCGATCACATCGGGTGAAAGTTTTAGGGTTTTTACCAGGGAGAACATCACCACCGTATAATCCCCTTCAAATTCGGGTTTGGTCTGGTTTACCTGGAAATCCTTATCTGTAAAGGATTGATCATATAAAGCCGACAAACTCTCTATGGTGCTTTTTTGTAGACTGCTGACTATTGACATGCTGCAAAGATAACAGGCAATAGGCAATGGGCAATAAGTGAACGATACTGGATGCTGGATACCAGATATAACCTGTAATATTATTAGCTTTTTACATGGGCAGTCTCTAATCCAGTATCCAGTATCCTGCATCCGGTATCCGGCAAGTGAATTCCGTATTTTCTTAAAGCGCTATCCCTTATCTTT
>CAZYTV010000148.1:0-10857 GCA_964650455.1 uncultured Chitinophaga sp.
AACCACGGAACCGGAGAATAACCCCCAGTTTGGCTTTAATGAAACCCGGATACTTTATACCCGTAATCAGAATATTTATTCATGGAATATTGCCGGTGGAGAAACCATTCAACTCACTAATATACGTTCCGGTGATTCAGGTTCAACCCCGTCAGGCAGTGTATTTCAACGTGGAGGAAGCAATCCCCCTGCCGGAAAAGCAGCAGCAAACCAACAGGAACAATGGTTGCAAAATGATCAGTTGAACTGGTTCCAGGTATTGAAAGAGAGAAAAAAGAAAAGGGAACTGGCCGAAGCCTATACGAAGTCTGTGCCCAAAGAGAAGGAATTACGCAGTATAAACCTCGAAGATAAAATGCTGCAGGGTTTGTCAATTAGTCCCGACGGACGTTTTATCAGCTACCGGCTGACCCGTACGGCCAGTTCAAAATCCACCATTGTCCCCAGCTATGTAACCGAGACAGGGTTTACCGTTGATTTAGCGGCCCGTACAAAAGTGGGCAGTTTACCAGGAACCAGTGAACTGTATATCTATGACCGGGAAATGGATACGATCTTACAGGTACGGACAGATTCAATTCCCGGCATCAAAGACCTGCCGGATTATGTAAAAGATTATCCGAAACAACTGGAAGAGAAAACAAAAAAAGCGGCTTTACGACCGGTAAGCTTTGGCAACATGATCTGGTCACCCCGTGGTACCAATGCCATACTGGAAATCCGCTCTCAGGATAATAAAGACCGCTGGCTGATGAAATTTGACAGGGAAAAAAGCATATTCAGTGTATTGGATCGTCAGCGTGATGAAGCATGGATTGGCGGACCCGGAACCGGTGGTTTTGGGGCTTCCATCTCCGGTTGGATCGATGATAATAATTATTGGTTCAGGTCTGAATCAAGTGGCTATTCGCATATTTACCTGGCCAATATCAGTACGGGCGAAAAAAGAGCACTTACTTCCGGGAATTTCGAAGTACAGCAGGCCCAGCTTTCCCGGGATAAAAAATATTTCTATATCACGACCAATGAAGTACATCCCGGGGAACAGCATTTTTACCGGCTCAGTATTGCAGACGGGAAAAAAGAAAAACTCACTTCGGCTACCGGTTCGCACCAGGTAGTTATTTCTCCGGATGAAAAATGGATGGCTGAATTGTATTCCTATTCCACCAGTCCCTGGGAGTTGTTCCTGACAGAAAATAAAGCCGGAAGTAAAAAGGAACAAATCACTTTTAAGGCAAAAAGTGATGAGTTTAATGCATATCCATGGAAAGATCCGGAAGTGATTTCCTTTACAGCCCGTGACGGGGCAACCGTTTATGCCCGGTTATATAAACCAGCCAACCCCCACCCCAATCAACCCGCAGTTCTGTTTGTACATGGTGCCGGGTACCTGCAAAATGCACACAAATGGTGGAGCAGTTATTTCCGGGAATATATGTTCAACAACCTGCTGGCTGACCAGGGCTATACAGTGCTGGATATTGATTACCGGGGTAGTGCAGGCTACGGCAGGAATTGGAGAACTGGTATTTACCGGCATATGGGAGGCAAGGACCTGTCGGATCATGTGGATGCAGTGAATTATCTGGTAAAAAATCATGGAGTAAACCCACAACATGTAGGCTTGTACGGCGGTTCATACGGGGGATTTATCACCCTGATGGGGATGTTTAACGAACCTGGAGTTTTTTCCGCCGGAGCCGCTTTAAGGCCGGTAACGGACTGGGCCAACTATAATCATGGATATACCTCCAATATCCTGAACGAACCATTTACTGACAGCCTGGCTTACCGCAGAAGTTCTCCTTTTTATTTTGCCGATGGGCTTAAAGGGAACCTCCTGATCTGCCATGGAATGGTCGATGTGAATGTTCATTACCAGGATGCGGTTAAACTGGCCCAACGCCTGATTGAACTGGGTAAAGACAACTGGGAACTGGCTTCTTACCCGATGGAAGATCATGGATTTGTGGAACCCAGCAGCTGGACGGATGAGTACAAACGGATTTTTCGATTATTTGAAACAGTTTTGAAGAAGTAAACCTCATTTTATAGGGCTAAATACTTAATTTACCGCATTTTACGCACTAATTACAAAGTCCCTATATTTGTAGTTCAAGATTCGGTTATGGCTAAACAGTTTGAAGATTTTGATGCAAACCTGGCTGGGGATGAAGGAAAGGCTGAAGAAACCCGGGCCAGTTGGTTCAAGCGTATCAAAAAGGGAATTAATACAAAGACCTCCGAAAAAAAGGAAACCCCAGAGGGGCTTTGGGTCAAATGCCCGGATTGTAATTTTATTTGTACGGTCACAGAATTAAAGGAAAACCTCTTCGTTTGTCCCAAATGTGGTTACCACCACCGGATAAACAGCCAGGAATATTTTGAACTTCTTTTTGACAATGGGGAATTTATCGAATTGTTTGATAATATCAGGAGCAAGGATTTCCTTGAGTTCACCGACCTCAAACCCTATAAAAAACGGCTGGAAGAGATCTGGAGTAAATCTGATCTGATGGATTCTATGCGGGTGGCAGTCGGGAAGATTGGTGGAAATGAACTGGTAATTGCCTGTATGGATTTTGAATTTATCGGCGGTTCCCTGGGAAGTGTGATGGGTGAAAAATTTTCGAGGGCGGTAGATCATTGCATCGCCCATCATATGCCCTATATGGTGATCAGTAAAAGTGGTGGTGCCCGGATGATGGAAAGTGCCTTCTCCCTGATGCAACTGGCTAAAACCAGTGGTAAACTGTCGCAGCTCAGTGATGCCAGGCTTCCTTATATATCCCTGCTTACTGATCCTACATTCGGAGGTATCTCAGCTTCCTTTGGTATGCTTGGTGACCTCAATATTGCAGAACCCGGTGCACTGATCGGTTTTGCCGGTCCGCGGGTCATCAAAGAAACTATCAAAAAAGACCTGCCTGAAGGATTCCAGCGGAGTGAATTCATCCTCGAACATGGCTTCCTCGATTTTATCGTGCCCCGGAAAGAACTCAAAAATAAACTGGCTACAGTACTGGAATTATTTAAAAATTAGACTTTACAAAACGAATAAGCGATAAGAGGTAACTTTGCCGGCCGGCAGAAGCCTCTTATTTTGTTTTATCCATGGCAGAACTGAAAAACAGACAAGCGTATTATGATTACTTCATTGATATAAAATATGAAGCAGGCATAGTATTGCTCGGCACGGAAGTAAAGTCACTCAGAAGCGGCAGGGCCAGCTTTAATGACAGTTATTGCCTCGTTCATAAAGGGGAAATCTGGGTAAAATCACTGCATATCACTGAATATACCCATGGTACTGTCAATAATCATGATCCCCTGCGTGATCGAAAACTCCTGCTTGAAAAAAGAGAAATCCGGAAAATAGAAGCCAAACTCAAGGAGAAAGGATATACCCTGATTCCACTGCGGATATTTTTCAATAGTAAGAATCTCGCCAAAATGGAAATCGGGCTGGCCCGCGGCAAAAAAATGTACGACAAACGGGAAAGTATCAAACAGAAAGATGTTGAAAAAGAAATGAAAAGATACCTGAAATAACCCTGTGTAAAACTTCCCTTTTTTAAGGCATGCCTTTTGCCGATATTACAAACTATGAGGAAAGGAATCCTGGTCTTTTTAGTGCTGTTTGCCCTGCAGGGTCAGTCCCAGAGCGTCTTTGGCTACTGGTATGGTTTTGCCAATGTTAAAAGTAACAGTTCCGCCAATAACTATCTCGTGGAAATGGTGCTGCAACCGGAGAAAAACTATGTCAAAGGGATTCTCAACTATTATTTTAAAAACACGTACCGGAGTTTGCAGGTAAAAGGCAGTTATAATGCCGAAACCCGCCGGCTGATCATTTATAATGTTCCCATGGTTTATCATGGTTCCTCTGGCAGTTTTGAAGTGGATTGTATCATGGATATGGTGGGGTTGTTGCGGGTGGCCCAGGCTAAATCAGTTCTCAGCGGTGCCTTCACGGCCAAACCGGATTATAAATATACCTGTTCAGATATTTCATTTAATCTCACCCTGAACGGCGATGTCAGTAAAAAAGATTCCGTGATGAAGGCCCTCAGTGAATTCAAGGAGAATTACCAGGTATGGAAACCGGCTGAAGAAGATACGATGATCGCCGCCAAAGTAATACAACGTAAAGTGGTGAATTATGTAATTGAAAAACAGTTTACCGAAAGAGAAACGGAAGTTGCAAATGAAATTGAAGTTGACTCCGATTCTTTGCGGGTTGACCTGTATGATAATGGTGAAATTGACGGGGATATCGTCTCCTTGTTTTATAACAATCAACTGATCCTGTTTAATCAGAAACTGACCCATAAATCGATCCACATTGATATTGTCCTGGATTCAGCAAAAGCGGAAAATGAAATCACCCTTTTTGCCGAAAACCTCGGACTGATTGCCCCGAATACCGCCCTGATGCGGGTGCGGGACGGCAAGAAAGTGTATGATCTCCGTATATCCAGCAGCCTGGAGAAAAATGCAACCATCCGGATCAGAAAGAAGAAAAAATGAGTGATGAGTAAACAGTAAGGAGTAATTGTTGAAGCTTTTTTATATATCTGAGCCCTCCACTATCGGAGGGCTCAGATATTAAATGCTATTTCCACGAGTACTCCTTACTGATTACTTATTACTCATTAAAACAACTCAGGTTGATTGTCTTCCTCTTTAGGTTTCACCCATTCCAGTTCCGTGGATTTACTGTAATCAGCCAGTTTGGTACCCACGGTCTTCCAGCCGGTTACTTCCGCAATTTTAGTGACCTTCAGTTTGCCTTTGCGTATCTGTACACCTCTTCCCTGCTGCATCGCCAGGATGGGTTCATCCATGGTGGTAACCGCTTCCAGGTAATTGCCCTCCCCTTCTTTGATGAATAAAAATTTATTTTTAAGCGTCGTGGTTTCAATTTTAAACCGCTTTACCATAAACTGCTTTTTCTCCATATCCACATATACCGCTGTTACAATACGCTCCGGTTTAAATTTCTCTATAAATATCACTTTCTCCGAATCCAGTTTCTGGGTCAGTTCCTGGTCGGTGATCTCATAATTCCCGTCCCTGAACATCACGAGTATTTTATCTTCTGCTTCAAAAACGCCCAGGTAAGAACCTTTTTCCTCGGTATTCAGCCGGCCAAACTGGTCATCATACCAGAGTTTTTTTCCGGCAATGGTAGAACGCCCTTTTTCTTTGAACTTTACTGATTTAATGGGATATCGGGTTACCTGGTTCCCCTGGCTGTTCCGCCCCTTGATCTCCAGTTCTTCAAAATAATAATCAAACTCTTTGATCCGTGCAGTACAGTTTCCAAGGACAATCTTCACCACTTCCGCTTCCCCATTGGCATTTGCGGTAAAATAATGTGTCTTGGATTTCTCGTGTCCCTTGGTCAGGTCATACTCCTTATCACGGGTCACACCGGTAACATTGAAACGTTTGGCATAACTCATTCCTGTGGCCCCATCCATATAAATCATATTATAGGTGGTACGCTCATCATTTTTCTGGAATACGGCCGCATGGATAATATCCTTTCCGATAAAGGCTTTATCAGAAACCTTTACCACTTTCATGATACCCCGTTTGGCAAATACAATAATATCGTCAAGATCCGAACATTCAAACAGCAATTCATCTTTCTTTAACCCGGTGCCAATAAATCCTTCTGCCCGGTTGACAAACAGTTTCGTATTGGCAATCGCCACATGTTTGGCTTCGATCACTTCAAACGCCCTTATTTCAGTTTTTCGTTCCCTGCCCTTACCATATTTTTTCAGCAGGTTCTCATAGTAGGATACTGCATAATCCACCAGGTTAGCCAGGTCATTCTTTACCTGTTTGATATCAGCTTCAAGCCCTTTGATCTGGTCATTCAGTTCGTCAATATCCAGCTTATAGATGCGCCGTACCGGTTTTTCCGTCAGCTTGATAATATCCTCCCTTGAAATATCCCTTTTCAGCATTTTCTTAAAGGGTGTAAATGCTTTATCAATCGATTCAAGCACTTTATCCCAGGTCTCGTGCTTTTTCTCCAGTTCCTTATAGATCTTTTCTTCAAAGAAGATCTTTTCCAGTGATGTATAATGCCATTTTTCCTGTAATTCACCCAGCCTGATCTTCAGTTCCTGTTCCAGCAGCTCTTTTGTTTTGTCAACAGACAATCGCAATAATTCCTGCACCCCCAGGAACTGGGGACGTTGATCTA
This sequence comes from uncultured Chitinophaga sp., assembly GCA_964650455.1. Classification (GTDB taxonomy): domain Bacteria; phylum Bacteroidota; class Bacteroidia; order Chitinophagales; family Chitinophagaceae; genus JJ008. Next base: position 6,227 of record CAZYTV010000148.1, read on the forward strand.
CGATCACACAGGCATTCGGGGAAATGGATACTTCACAATCGGTAAACTTATAAAGTGCATCAATAGTGATATCCGGTGAAATACCGGGAGCCAGGTCCACCTGGATCTCCACGTCTGCTGCTGTGTTATCCGTTACTTTTTTAATTTTTATCTTCCCCTGGTCATTGGCTTTTACAATGGATTCCATCATCTGGGTGGTCGTCACCCCATACGGTACACTTTTAATGGCCAGTGTTTTCTTATCCACTTCTTCAATATGAGCCCTTACTTTCACTTTGCCACCCCGCTTGCCCTGGTTGTAATCCGCCACATCGATCATCCCACCTGTCAGGAAATCCGGATATAAATCAAACTTTCTCCCACGCAGGTATTTAACCGCCGCATCGATCAGTTCACAAAAATTATGTGGCAGAATCTTGGTCGACAAACCCACCGCAATTCCATCCGCCCCGTGTGCCAGGAGTAACGGGAATTTCATAGGCAGAGTAACCGGTTCATTTTTACGGCCATCATAACTGAGCTGCCATACAGTGGTCTTTGCATTGAATGCCACTTCCAGGGCAAATTTGCTCAGTCGTGCTTCTATATATCTGGCCGCCGCCGCATCATCGCCTGTACGCACGTCGCCCCAGTTCCCCTGGGTATCGATCAGTAAATCTTTCTGACCCATATTCACGAGTGCATCGCCGATACTGGCATCCCCGTGCGGGTGATACTGCATGGCCTGCCCGATAATATTTGCCACTTTATTAAAACGGCCATCATCCATTTCCTTCATCGCATGAAGGATCCGGCGCTGTACCGGTTTCAAACCGTCCTCCACGGCCGGCACGGCCCGTTCCAGGATTACATAAGAGGCATAATCCAGGAACCATGTTTTATACTGACCGTGTAAACCACTGTCATTATTCTGTACGTCTGTTATTTTGTTCTTTGCTGCGCTCATAGTGCTATTCGTAAAATTCAAATAAATACCGGTCGTTATAGTCTATTTCAAATTCGTTTTTAGATCCTTGTATTCCCAGTATTCACCATTTTTTTCCTGACCATACCACCTGTGTTGGTGGCCTGTTCATTTATGCTGAAACATTACTTTCCACCGATTCCACCTCCTGCTTCACCCCAGCCAGCTTCACATCAAAATCTTTCCATGATTTAGACGGATCGCCGGTAATCTCGATTTTGCCATCGGTGATGAGCTGTTTCATCCGCCACATCAGGAAAATATCGCCTGTTTTAATTTTCATACGGTTCAGAGTATTGCTTAATACCCGGGTGGCTTTCTGCCATTCACCTGTGATATTTTTGATGATTTCAGCGTCATAAAAACTTTCTTCTTTACCGGCAATTTTCTTACCCCCTTCGAGGATACGGACCACTGCATTCTCCTCCGTTAATTTTCTCCATTCATCCGGATCAATTTCAAATTCACTCAGTGTAATGGGGCGGGCGAGTTTCCTGGCTTTGGTGAACTCACGGGGTTGAATTTCGCTCAGCCAGGAAGGATAGAATATATGGCCCTTTTCATTGATAAAGGGCAGGTTATTCATATACAGGATCATGATCCGTCCCTGGAATTCTTTTAATTGTGGCATCAGCCAGTAATAGCCGGTAACATCATGCTGGTTTTGTCCCATCCATATCCACAGCTCTTCTTCCGGGTTCGAAGTCAGTTTCTCTTTTATAGCTGCAACAGTTTGCCGGTCATCAAAGCTTCCTGTATGATCCGCATAGGGTGAACCTTGTGAAATCTGATTCCACCAGTCCAACCGGGCCTGCCAGCCTTCTTCCGTATCCAGTTGCAGAAGGGGGCCTACAGCAAAATCATCTCTGATCTGCAGTACTTCGCCGGACATGGTTTCGTCCAGTGTCATTACTTCCTGCATCAGGCCTACTTCACTTTCATTAAAAACAATATGAATCATGTTACTTGTTTTTCGGTTGTATACAATAATAAACACAGGTAGTCAGGAAATTCCGGAAAAAAGGCATCGCTTTTATCAGGCCCAGCTGTTTTCTCGGTTTCCATCCGAATTTCCACTCATAGATCGGGTTCAGCAGGTAATGGCGGTTATCGAGAATGCGGTACTCCTGTTCCCGGCAGATGCGTTCAAAACGTTCAATACTGATACCCGTTTCCCGGATATCCATCATTTCTTCCACATTCTCTTTCCTGTTTTTCAGGATAGCTTTGTACAGGAAGGCCGGCAGTAAATGGATATAAGGTAACCGGGATATTTTTGATTTGCAAATTTGCTGGTGACCTCCAAAGGGCATATACCAGGGCGGAAATCCGAAAAATATGATCCCGCCGGATTTCAGGAATTTCTTCATCCATCCGATCAGCCTTGACTGATCATGGATGTGCTCGATCACATCTTTGAGCAGGATAATATCAAAAAGCCCGTTAAAATCCTTTTCCGTATCCACGAAGTAGATATCTTTTACCACAAAACGGAGACGCCCGGACGCCACATCTTCCGGTAAATATTCTTTGGCATGTTCAATCCGGGGCGCATCCAGTTCCACCCCCACTCCCTCGCAACCCCGGTTGATAAAGGCTTTTAATACCCCTCCTTCACCGCAGCCGATTTCCAGAACCCGCATACCTGCCCGCAAGGGAAATTTTTCCTCAATAAAAGGAATGACATATTTCTCCGCATTCATAACCTGAATGTCAAAATATCTTTTCCTATCGGCATGAAATTCAAACATAATCAGGCAGGCTCTTCCACTTTATCCGTTTCAATACGAAGGTTGCTAATAATAAATTCCTGGCGATCCGGGGTATTCTTTCCCATATAATACTCCAGCAAATGTTGAATATGATCGCCTTCTTCCACCCGCATCAGCTGCTTGCGCATGTCTTGTGCGATAAACTGGGCAAACTCATCCGGGCTGATTTCACCCAGGCCTTTGAAGCGTGTCACTTCCGGTTTTGCACCAAGTTTTTTCATGGCTGCCTGTTTTTCATGCTCATCATAGCAATAGATCGTCTCCTGTTTATTACGTACCCTGAATAAGGGTGTCTCCAGGACATAAACCTTTTCATGTTTAACGAGGTCGGGGAAAAACTGCAGGAAGAAGGTCATCAGCAACAAACGGATATGCATACCATCCACGTCCGCATCGGTGGCAATCACCACATTATTAAAACGAAGACCATCCAGTCCCTCCTCAATATTCAGGGCATGTTGCAATAAATTGAACTCTTCATTTTCGTAAACCACTTTTTTGGTCAGGCCAAAACAGTTGAGCGGTTTACCCCGTAAACTGAAAACTGCCTGGGTCTCCACATTCCGTGCCTTGGTGATTGAACCGCTGGCACTGTCCCCTTCAGTAATGAAGATGGTCGTTTCCTTTTGTTTGGCGACAAACTCCTCTTTGTTTTTTGCCGGGGCATCATCATCAAGGTGGTAACGGCAATCCCGCAGTTTGCGGTTATGCAGATTTGCTTTTTTCGCTCTTTCATTGGCCAGCTTTTTTATACCGGCCAGCTCTTTCCGTTCCCGTTCACTTTGCTCGATCCTTTTCTTCATTGCTTCGGCAATGGCAGGGTTCTTATGGAGGAAATTATCCAGTTCCCTGGACATGAAATCACCCATAAACTGTTTCATACTGGGACCGTCGATATCCACATTTATCGAACCCAGTTTGGTTTTGGTCTGTGATTCAAACACGGGCTCCACTACCCGTATAGAAACGGCTGCTACTATACCTGTTCGGATATCAGAGGCATCGTAATCCTTTTTAAAAAAATCGCGGATCGTCTTTACATAGGCTTCCCGGAAAGCCTGCTGGTGCGTGCCCCCCTGGGTAGTATGCTGTCCGTTGACAAAACTGTAAATGTCTTCTCCGTAATCATTGTTGTGTGTGATAGCAACTTCAATATCCTCCCCGGCGATATGGATAATGGGGTAACGGATTTCATCTTCATTGGTTTTCCGTTGCAGCAGGTCCAGCAATCCGTTTTTACTGATAAAGGATTTGCCATTAAAATGAATCTTCAGACCGGCATTCAGGAAACAGTAATTCCAGATCTGGTTTTCCAGAAATTCCGGGAGGAATTTAAAATTTTTAAAAACAGTTTCATCGGGTATAAAAGTGACCAGCGTCCCATTCTGTTCCGTGGTCTTCGCCTCTTTATATTCTTTGATGAGTACCCCACGTTCGAATTCAGCGGTTTTTTCTTTTCCATCGCGGATGGCCGTCACTTTAAAGTAATGGCTGAGGGCATTCACGGCCTTTGTACCCACCCCGTTCAGTCCCACAGATTTCTGAAAGGCCTTGCTGTCGTATTTGGCGCCGGTATTGATCTTGCTCACCACATCCACTACTTTACCAAGTGGAATTCCCCGGCCATAGTCACGTACCGTTACCGTTTTCCCTTCAATCGACAACTCCACCGACTTCCCATAGCCCATGGTGTATTCATCAATACAGTTATCCATGACTTCTTTAACCAGTACATAGATGCCATCATCCGGAGAAGCGCCGTCGCCCAGTTTACCGATATACATTCCCGGGCGAAGCCGGATATGTTCTTTCCAGTCGAGTGATTTGATACTGTCTTCGGTATAGTCAAACAGGTTCGTTGTGTCTTTGTCCTTTGCCATTGTCACGGTACGTTC
>CAZYTV010000149.1:0-10779 GCA_964650455.1 uncultured Chitinophaga sp.
TGGGTGTATCCGCATCCGGGAAACGACGCACTGTGCCGGTACGGAATACCAGCCTTTCCACGGATTCCACCGGTTGAAAACAGATATTCGCTGCCGGCTTGCCTCCGTTGATGATCACGTTATAAAAACGGGTGGCTGTATTGAGCTCGATCTTAATGGTCAGTTCTTCCCCTTGTTTGTATTTTCCTAAAATCTTATTCCGGTATCCCTGTTTGGTTAATACCGATCCGGTGGAATCCAGGATCAGTCGCAGACAGGCCGTTCCTTTCCGGTCAGCCAGTTCAATTTCGAGCTGTCCATACGTGGTTTGCGCGGCAGAAATGGTAAATGTCAGTTCCATCCGCTTTGCCAAAGGAAATACCCGTTCTGCTTTTGCAAAGTCAAATGGATCACTGTCCTTCAGCGTGATCGCTTTCTGATCCTTATAATACTCTATAGCCACTTTACACCAAAGGGGGCTATAGATATTCCATTCATTCATTTCCTTGCCATCCGCCATTTTGCTGAAATCATCCCTGACATCTTTTGTCACTTTATCCTTTACCGGTACCGGTATTTTACTCACCCACATATCTTCCTTGTTCATACTATAAGTCACCCACATATTCCCATCTGCCGGTTTACCATCCATTTCCTGGATACCACGTACATACTGCGGACCATAACTTTTATAGGCCCCGCCATAGCGCATAGCAGTGATTTCCCCATTTACCAATAAAAGATTTTTATACTTCAGCCCATTATCACTGACACTCACGGCCAGTGGCCAGCGGAATTCTGAGGGATTATACACCGTGGCGTATTTACCATCACTGGTCTGTTGTCCCCAGATCTTCGCATTGGCATTTACAAAACCAGGCGCCCTTGTAGGGTTGTATTGCCAGGTTTTCCCCTGGTTCTTACTGATACTGGTGAGGGCATACTTCCAGAGTCCCACCACACGGCCATCTTTCAGGTGATAATAATTAAAGGCCTTAAAGTCTTTGTGCAGCGGGATCAGCGGATCATTACGGTCACCCTCTTCCACGGTCTGCATCATTAATACTGGTGTACTGAGAAATTCTTCGCCTGCTTTGATCAGTTCAGTATCGCCGGATGATTGATAGAAAGGATAGCTGGTATTGGTTTCATTAAAAGAATGATTGTATCGCAAAAAGTAAATGGGACCGAAACTTCCGTCTGTCTTTATTTCACGGATCACCCGGCCAATGCCATTCCCGTCATTGGGATCATCTTTTTGCCCCAACGCAATCCCATAATAAGCCAGCGCATACAATTTATTACTCTTGCTCGTATAAAATCCTACCCGCTGGTGCATCACTGCATAATTATTCTTTGCGGTATCCTTCTTTCCTTGCTTTACAAATCCATCCGGAATTTTATAGGGAGGAAAAACAACCACGGGAGATGACCAGTTGTATCCATCGGAAGAAGATTGCAATAAGGTCTGTCCGGGCGCAATATGTTCCCCCACCGGATTACTCAGGTACTCCAGAAAAAAGATTTTATTCCAGTAGGCCAGCATGGGCGCATGGTTATAGGTCCAGGATGTGGTATTGTTATTATCCCCCCGGTTCGCCCGCATGGTCTGGATATTGTGCACGCCAATGGCAGGGGAAAGCTGTCCGTGATGGTAGTCGATATTAGAAAGTGTACTCCCAATGAATCTTACTGTATCCTGGGCAGAAATCAGTAATGAGGAATGAGTAATGAGTAATATGAGGGAGAGTCTGCGCATTAATGATCAGTCTTTTTAATTAATTGGCGTACAATTTTTCTTTTAACCGGCACAATAGTTCCGTGTTTATGTCCGGCTGGCACATTCACTTCACTGGTCACATTTTTGAATTCCTTAAAATCCATCGTGCTGACCGCTTCATATATCTTTTGCTGATACGAATCAAAATAGATCAGCCATTCATTTTTCAGTTTCACCACCGAAGGTCCTTCCGTAAACTTATCGCTGAAGGGTTTTGACATATTCTTCCAGGGGCCCATCGGGTTTTCGGCAAAAGCCACTTTCAGGTTACGTTCCGGCCGGGTATTGTCTTTCAGTACCAGCACATAATCCTTCTCTCCTTTCTTCACGATCACCGCATCGATCACACTGAAACCGGGATCCAGAAAGAGTTTAGTCTCACTGAATGTCCTAAAATCCTTTGTCGTGGTCACATACATCCGGTGATTATTGCTGTCTTCCTCGATCCCCCTTTCAAATCGTCTAGGTATACAACTGGCCCAGATAATCATGAATTGATCCCCCACATCATCATAAAAAATTTCCGGTGCCCAGGTATTCACAACTACCGGCTCATGTTGCATGACCGGAATAAACTGCTGAGCACTCCAGTGAATCAGGTCTTTCGAAAAAGCATATCCAAACCCTTTATCCCCTCTCCAGCTGCTGGTCCATACTAAGTGAAAGGTACCGTTCTTGTCCTGTACCATGCTCGGGTCACGCATTACCTGCTGGTTACCTACAGACGGATGAAGCAAAACTGTATCCAGATCGGTCCATTTTTTTCCATCATAACTATACAGCATCCGCAATCCTTTATCCGCCGGCTCATGAAAGGAGGTAAAGACCCAGGCCTTCCGGTTGCAGGAGACTAGACTAACAAAGAGCAATATGATGATACTGTACCTCACTTGTTTATTTCTCTAAAATGAGCACCCAATCGTTCCCATTTGCCGGTTCTCCGGGCGGATCAAACTCCTTGTTCACCGTATTCCTGTATTCACTGAATGGTTTGCGTTCACCGGTGGAAGGACTGAACCAGGCGGCTTTACGGGAACTGAATTTCAGCTTCATCAGATCCACTTTGAAATTTCGTCCGGTATAGGTATAAAACAGTGCATAATGTGTACCCCTTGTGGCCGCGATATAATCATATCGTTCCCCGTTATTCACCACGGCATCCTGTGCGGGCACCCGGTCAAAATAAGATTTACTTAGTATCAGCTTCTTTAAAAGCTGCATTTGCGCGGCTCCGGGTGCATGAATGCCTTCCTTCCAACTTTGTTTAGGGAAATAAGAAGCGGTGCTGTCCGGAGGGGTGAAATACTGCATCACTGAATTATGTCCATACGTAAAACCACAGCCCCCGGCAAATACACTCCAGTACGCATAACGGCGGATCTCATAATCCTTCCAGTAAGGCTGATCCGCCCGATGAAGTCCATAGGGAATATCTTCATAAGATGGCTCTCCGTCAAAACTGGGCTTTACCGGTTTCAATTGATAATCATCATTCATGTACTTCCAGTTGTCTTCCCCGTAATGCAGGGTTTCATTGCTCAGTGTATCCTGCGCATAGCTGCGGTGACCGCTCTGGAACATATTAAAATCCAGCCAGGGTTCTTTATGAAACCAGGTAGATGATGAATTTCGGCCACGCGGATGGAAACCGATCAGGTGTTTCTTATCGATAGCCCGGATCGTTTTCCCGATCATATTCCAGGAGTCCAGTCCGTCACTACCTTTAATATCACCTCCATTGAGCCAGATAATATTGCTGAAGTTTTTATAACGATTGGCCAGGAAGGTCGCGTAGACTTTTGCCTGTTCGGGATTCACTTTTTTAATATTGCCACCCCATACCGGCACCAACCCCATATAGATGCCTCTTTTCTCCGCCTCTTTTAATATATAATCCACATGATCCCAGAACCCATATTTCATATCGTCCACTACGTGTTCATCATTCAGCACAGGTTTTGATACATCCTTATTATGAATAGAAGAGTCGCCATAGACATTCACCGCATCATTCACATCGTGGACCAGCATCACCTGGATCACATTATAACCTTTCCGCTGACGATCGTCGAGATAGAGTACCGCCTCTTCCCTTGTACATTTTTTAAACAATAACCAACCGGTATCGCCCAGCCAGAAAAAAGGTTTTCCATCGGCTGTCTGGAAAAACCGCTTGTTGGCTGAAACTTTCAGTGGCTTCAACTGTGCCTCTCCATGCTGCAAACAGCAAAAGGCGATCAATAGTATCAGTAGTATTCTCTTCATGATCCGGTTGTAATCTGTTATTCAGTAAACCCCGCTATTTGAATTCCAGTTTCCGGGTTACTGTATTATAAATAATGCTTTTCCTCCCGTCGCTTAATATATATTCATTATTATCCGTAGCCTTTACCGGCTTCATGCCGGCTGCAGCTTTGAGCACTTCTTTATCAACTGAACCGGGCAACGCAGCCATACTACCTCCGGCCATAAACGCGGCCATACCGAACTCAGGGTAGCTGTCGCCACTGTACATAACCGCTTTCCCCGGATATTTATCCCGGTATTCCTTCACCGCCCGATACACCTGTTCAAAACTGGTTTTCTTTGGTTTCAGTAAACGGGCATGTTGGCGTGGCGCCAGGCTTACACCACCTGGAGGTGCATAAGACGAACCATCGGCCTGGTAATGCCAGTAACGGATATCGATGATATCGATCAGTGCTGCATAGGCGGGCAATTGTAAAATGGAATCCTGTACATCTTTCGTCACACTGAGACCGATCAATGGTTTTTTCCCGGTTTCCTTTTCCCAGTCACGAATCACATCCAGCCAGAATTTTACAAAATGAACCGGACCGGTGAATTCCTCCCCGATCAGTTGAATCACGCTATTGTTGTCTTTGAAATTGTTGAGGCACTGGCGGATATACTTCTTGTGTAGTTCACGTCGAACCGGGTTAGTGATATCATAAAACTGTTCAGCATAGAAAATGCGCTTATCTCCCGCATAATTCACCGGCTCATTGAAGCCGGTATTATTGATATTATTAGCCGTACGCCAGGGGAAATCCGCATAATGAGCTCCGGCTTCTATGATATTATGCTGGAAATAATTCTGATGCACCAGCACCAGTCCCTGCTGGTCGGCCATATCTGCAAATTGTTTCAGGCGGTTCCAGTAGAAAAGATTGTATTTGGTAAGATCATACTTACTCAATCCATCCCAGGCCGTTTCCTTTCCGCTGCGGGCAAAAGGCTGCTCGTAGAACGGAGGCCATACTTCCCCATCCATCCGGCGCACGCGCTGGTGATCGTCGCGGCGGCGGTCGTACCACAAACCATAGTTATGTTCTATCGCTACTGTATGGGTGGAAAGCATTTCACTCACCACTTCATCGACATTATCCGTTAATCCTTTTCCGGCACGGCCTGGTACAAAACGGGTAAGATGGGCTTTGGCCTGTTGCAAGTCTTTTCCCTGAACTCCGCCACTCCACCATTGTACTCCCTGTCTTTTGCCGTTTACGAGTTCATCTCCCCGTTGCAATAATCCGTTCTTAACAACCATTACTGGTACTTTAGCCAATACTTTCGGAGGCGGCATTTCCGGTTGTTCCATGATTTTCGCGGCACTTGCTTCGGTGGGGATTTTATTCCGGATACCCGCCTGTACAATCCAGTCTTTCAGTTGCATCCTTGGCTTTGCAGCTTCCCCAGTCAGCTCGAGAGCTGTTTCAACCGATGGACTGCTGCTGGCTTCCGTGGAAAGTGGCATTAAATGAGCCTGTGATGAAACATTTTTTTGCAAGCGTTCACTCAGCTGTGCATAGAACAAACTGCGTGGATTTATACTGTTATTGGATTCATTCCAGTACCCATCGCCGGCAAACTGGCTCCAGCTGCCAAAAGCCCAGTTTTGTGCGGTGGGTGGTTTATAACAATCGATCCTTGCTGCTGAACAGTTCCAGAACACACTGTTGGCGGCCGCCCAGCCAGTGCCATTGTTGTCTTGTCCACGGTTCCCGAACCGAAGGGCATTCCCATCCACATTCACCACATCAAACAAAACACCTGAAGCCCAGCTGTCGATCGCGCCGCTGAAACTATAGGGTTGAATCGATTCACATTGTACAAAAGCATTAGGGCCGGGAGCGCAGTAACCGGTACCAAAATCATGATAGCCGTTTTCCGCATAGCAACGTTGAAATAAGCTTTGCTGCCCGGCGGTGAAAAAAGTATAACGACGTTGACCGCCGATTTCGGATACAGGTGACTGTGAAATACAATCCTCGACTGTAATCCGTTTAGAAGTTTCCAGTATACTTACGGCCGAACCGGCGAAATGACGGAAGTTGAGTTGACGAACCCAGCAATCTTCAGCATTTTCAATATTGATGGCATTCCACCGGTGATCTTCATCTTTTGGATTATTCTTATCGTATACTGAAACGAGTGAAAGATTCTCAATGCCGCAGTTTGTAACCCTTCCTGTTGGATTATAAAAATAAATACTGGCCCCGCCGTATGAGGAATCAATTGCAGTGGTAATCGGGGCGTCGAGGGTGATGGTGTTACCGTCGATTTTTTTAATCCTCCTGTCAATAAACAGATCATGGTCGCCGGGTTTCCAACCAAGTGCCGTAATCCCTCCGCCAAAATGATCGGTGCCCAATGTCTTGATCCATTTATCGGTTGAGGCACGGCGGATAATGATATGATCTGAGTGTTCCTTGAATTCAAGTGTTCCACCCAGGTGAAATGTCACCGCATTCACCGGCACATACGGATCAGTGATTCGGAGGCCAACCAGGTCCCGGGGTACCAGATTCTTACCAATGATTTTTATAAGGGCCAGCCGGCCGGTACCTGTACCGGTGATCGTGGTGACATTCACCCCGCTTCCACGAAGCACCACACCGGATGCATTGATACGTAATTGCCCGTTCACTTCATAATTGCCTTTCTGTAATAATACAGCTCCTCGTATGCCTGTTCCGTTATCCGGCAAGGAAGCCACATAATCCAGTGCGTACTGAATCCGCCGTGTAGCATCCCCTTTTGCAATCGGCACTACCACTTTTACCGGGGCGATAGGTATCGGCTCTTCTGATGCTTTATAACCGCAGTAGGAAAAATCAGGGATCCGGTCACCGTTGGTTTCAGGTGTGTATTGCAGCCTGCCCTTCTCATAATATAAAGGCGGAACAGGCTTTACCGGTTTTTGTGCCGGTAAAGCCTGTTGCAGAAATATCAGGATCAGTAGGAAAGAAAACTGACTATATAATTGTTTATGGCTCACCGTTTCCAGCTGTTTAAAGTCCGTCTTAAAAGTACGACAGTCGTGCTGATATAATGCTGACACAAACCGCTAAACACCTGTCCAATTTTACTTATTTGCCACAGCAGCGGGCTTCACATTTTTCACATCCACCACACTGTTCAGGTAGTTCTCGATATTACTGTACCCGTTTTTGGTCAGCGTTGCCGCATCGGATGCATCATTGGGGTTCAGTTTATTCTTTAATTCATAAGCATCCGGTAATCCGTCATTATCACTGTCTTTATAAGCCGTACCCTTGTACTCGGGATAACCACCCGCTTGTGAGGGGTCGGTGATAATGCCGATTTTATAAGAATCGATCGGCAAACGACGGTGCTTGAACTGGGTTTCGGGTACTTTTACATTGGGATTTAATTCCACTTTACCGGTATTGACTTCCTTCACCATCCGGATATCCACGGCATCCCTTCTGGGTAGCGTGGCACCGGCATTGGCCAGCACATAGGCTTTTGCCTCTTCGGCTTTGAGGATCGTAATGGCTGGCATGGGCAGTGGTTTGGGCCATTTGATATTGTCCGTATACTCCCCGGTATTCTTCTGCTCTTCCACCTGTACTCCCCCATTCCAGTTATCCTTCGTGATTTCCGGGTACCCTTCCATTACATTCCCATTCACATAGGCTCTGCCGTAGACCCTGTATTTCAGTTTACTTCTTCCACTTTCGGGTTTCAGGATACGGTGACCGACATTATTCCTGGGAGTAGCCGGACCTGGTTTGAAATAATTATTGATGATATTGAACTGTGCCCGGTAATCACCACCATCAATACTGCGGTGTACCCAGTTATAAACCACATTGTTTACAAAATTGAAAACTCCGTTCCAGCCAACAGAAGGATTTCGTCCTGCATTGTTAGCCCAGAGATTGCGCATAAATGTACAATTCTCCCCTCCAAGGGTACTGCCGAAAGCATGATTCCAGGTATCGAGTGCTTCTCCGAATATAGAATTCTGAATCGTAATATTTACGGTAGGAAATTTATCCTCGATCTTACCGGTGCTGTCGTTATACATGTGCCGGTACATACTCATGTTCTCATCCAGTCCCCAGGAGGCAGACACATGATCAATCATAATATTCCCGATCGGGTTACCACCAATAGCATCATCACGACGACCCACCCAGGTTTCTCCCCGGCGGAAACGCATATACCGGATAATCACATCATGGGTATTGATCCATACACTTTCGCCGGCGATACAAACCCCGTCACCAGGAGCAGTTTGCCCGGCAATAGTGATATACGGAGCGCGGATGATCAGTGGTGTATTGATACGGATAATACCCGCCACATTGAATACGACAATCCGGGCACCACCCTGTTCACAGGCCCAGCGCAGACTGCCGGGGCCATCATCATTCAGGTTGGTTACAACAATCACTTTACCACCACGGCCACCGAAGGAATACTTTCCACCACCCTCTGCACCGGGAAACGCCGGAATATCAGCTTGCGGCAGTTCATCCACCCGTGAAGCCCAGGGAATAAAAGGCTTCCCCTTTTTTGCTTCTTCCTGTATTATGGGCCAGGCCACTTGCCAGGCAGAATCGGAATGCCGGTTGGCGGCCCGCATTAATGAATCTGATGTACGTTGTACATCAGCAGGGATATCCGGGTACTGTGCCAGTAAACTGCCGGACAGACCTAAACTTACTGTCGTGATGAATACAAACTTTACTATGCGTTTCATAATAGTGATGTTTTGTTACCGTTAGACGGATAATCACAAAAAAACTGTTTACGCTGCTCTTGTATTCAAAGAAAAAAAGAGAAAGTTGTTTAGGGCTTTCTCTTTTTCAACTTTGCTTTATGCTGCTTTTACTTCTGCACTTTTACGTCGACCTCAATAACGGTCTCCTTGGCTGCCGAATTCTGGTTGGTAAACCTGACCAGGATGGCTCCGTATTTTCCGGAAGCGGTTTTGAATCCGATTACATTACTGCCGGCAGATGTACTCACTGCGGTTACTTTAGAAGCAGTACCGGAAGTCATATTATTCTTGATCAGGGTATTGATGGCTCCTGAAGAACGGAGATTTGTTACAAAATTCACGGAAGAAGGCATTTTTTTCAGCAATGTGGCATTCTTCGTCCAGCTGGCAAAATCATAAAAGCTCAGCTGGGGTTGTGCCGAATTCAGTGCATAAAAGCAATGGGCGTTTGATCCGGAGATATCGAAATAATAGCCGAAATCAATGGATGCTGAATTGGATGAACCTGTGGTATAACTGTAGGTTTTACCATCAGCTACTGAATAAAATGCCTGGTTGGTTTTATTCGTGGTATCCGGTACCTGCATAATGCGGTAGCTCCAGAAATAAAAATCAGGAACTACGGTTACCTTAAATATTTTTCCGCCATCCCCCATGAAAGTGGCGCGGTCATTCCGGGCCAGTACCCGGTAGGTATAATCACCGGCAGAACTGTCTACCCGGTACCCTTTTACGGTGGAAAATACTTTTTTATTCGCAGCATTGTTCAGGCGGAAAGTATCCACCCGTACCCCATTACGCTGTATTTCCACATAGCCCATATCCTCGGGTGAGGCAATGGTGAAGTCAAGGTAAATACTGTCATTGGGGTTCAGGGTTACATCCCCGGTCAGGAATTTTGCGCCTGTTCCCTTGTATTCCACTGTTACATCATATGCATCAATGGGCTCCACTTTTTTCTCGCAACCGGCAATCAGGATGGCGAGGCCGGCGAAGAGGATCAGATATTTTTTCATATATATAATGTCTTTGTTAGTTGAATTATTGTAAAGGATCGAATGTACCGTTTATCCAGCCGGATGTTTGCTGGATCACAAATGTGTTCTGGCTGAAAAAGTTCGGCAACGCATAGAAATAATAGTTCGCCGGGATATTGATCACATTTGATCCTTCCAGTGATGCAATCGTGGGTGCTGCAAACATGGCGGAATACGTTAACGGGTTATTAAGATCAGCCGTATCGCGGGGTTTAGTACCGGCGGCATTAGCCAGATCCAGGTAAATCCTGCCTGCAACTGATCCTGTTCCTGCATAATAAGGCGGCTTGGGAGCCAGTTTGTATGACTGTCTTGCAGAGATCAGGTTCAGGTTACGGGTTCTTCTCAGATCCCAGTAACGTTTTCCTTCCATGGCAAACTCAACCTGTCTTTCATTCAGGATCAGGCTGCGCATGGCTGTGATATCAGCCGCAGCATCCATACCATAATCAAAGGAACCGGCTACAATACCTGCACGCTGACGGATCAGGCGTACCATATTTTTGGATTCAGCCAGACGACCTGTTTCATTGGCACACTCAGCCAGATTCAGGATTACTTCTGCAAAACGCATTTCAATCCAGTCCATGCCACTGCCGCCACCGGTATTGGAAACATATACGGCCTGCGCGGGAGTAAGGGTGGGGTTACATAAACGTTTACAATAAAAACCGGTATTGATGGTGCCGGCTGTTTCATCCAGAACACCCGTATAACTCCATTGTTTGCGGGTGGCTTTACCACTCAGGGGCCATGCGGCACCATTGTATGCGATTGTGGCAGCAAAACGGGGATCCCTGTTCTGCCAGAACATCGTGCTGTTATATCCTGAAGAAGCGTGACTGGTCGGCAACCCATTATTCATCGGATAGGCCTGTACCAGGTTCCAGGTGGGCTGGTTAGAACCGCCACCTGCCGTGGATTCTGAGAACGGACGGGTTACATTT
>CAZYTV010000150.1:0-10778 GCA_964650455.1 uncultured Chitinophaga sp.
TGAGCGAACTCAGTGGTCAGTTCCTGATGATCACACCCCAGTTTGACTATGATGGGCATATCATTGATGGCAGTTGGGAAGAGATGGCTACCATATCCCGGGATGGTAAAGAATTCAGTATCCATCGTAACCAGGAAGCAGAAAAAGCGATCCGGCGGGAAATCGAACAATTGCATGGCAGTTTTCTGAATCAATCCAACGGCTATTATTATCTGAGTTTTGCCAATGCCGCCAAAAACCACTGGTTCCTGAAAGCCTTCCGTTATTTATTGGATCATGACATACCTGTACTGGGAATGGATATGCTCAGACATTTCCGCTACAGTACAGAAAAACCGATCACCCGTTTCAGTTTAATCAGTGAGGAGAAAGGATGGGTGTTATTATCCTTCTCGCTGAAAGTAGGGAAAGAAGAAATCAGCAACAAAGAATTGCAGAAGATTCTTCGCAGCGGCGAACAGGCCTTGCTATTAAAAGACGGCTCTATTACCCTTCTGGATGAGGAGTGGCAACGCGAATTTGGCATAATGATCAAACATGCGCGGATCGAGAATAAGCAGATCCGTATACCCAAATGGGTATTTATTGCCCTGGAAAATGGCGGGCCACCAACTGAACAGTTGGTTTCCATTATTCCCACCGGCTGGAAAGAGAAATGGATGAACTGGCAACTGGAGGAAACCAGGTTATATGAATTACCGGCAGCGATCCATGCTTCATTGCGCACTTACCAGCAAAAAGGTTATGAGTGGATGCGGTTGCTTGACGAAATTGAAGCTGGTGTATTCCTGGCCGATGATATGGGACTTGGAAAAACCCTGCAAACCATCTGTTATATGGCTTACCTGGCAGAAAACAGGGCGCTGGGAAATATACTGATCATTTGCCCGGCCTCGCTGGTGTATAACTGGCAGAACGAGATCCGCAAATTTGCCCCGGCGATAGTATCGGTCGTCTATCATGGAAGTAGCCGCGAGGAATCTTTATTTGAACACACCGGGGTGCAGGTCATTATCAGTACCTACGGCACCATCCGGTCTGATGAAGAATTTATTCTCAGCCAATCCTTTTTAGCCGTCATACTCGACGAGAGTCATACCATCAAAAATCCCTCCTCCCAGATCACAAAACTGATCCACCAGCTGAATGCAGAGAAACGGGTGGTGCTGAGCGGTACACCGGTAATGAATAACACGACCGACCTGTTCAGCCAGTTACATTTTGTATTACCAGGCATGTTTGGTTCCCGTGAATTTTTCAAGCGGGAATATGCAGACCCGATCGATCTGCAACAGGATGAAAAAAAGGTAGCGGCCCTTAAAAAGCTGACGGCCCCATTTATATTAAGACGCACCAAAGAGCAGGTAGCCCGCGACCTGCCGCCCAAAACCGAGATGACGCTCTGGTGCCAGATGGAGACGGAACAAATGTCGGCCTACAACGATATCCGTGATTCCGTAAAAGGCACACTCAGTGATATCATTAAAAAACAGGGATTACAAAAAAGTAAGTTACAGGTACTGGAAGGCATCCTGAAATTAAGACAGCTCTGTAATTCACCTGAATTGGTGGATGATTATAAGCACAGCAATATTCCCTCTGTAAAACTGAATTTGCTGATCAATGAAATTGAAAACAACCTGGCAGATCACAAAGTGCTGGTCTTTTCCCAGTTTACATCCATGCTAGATATTTTATCTGCAGCAATGAATAAATGTGGCCTGTCCCACCTGCTGCTTACCGGCGCCACTCCACTAAAAGAAAGAGACCGGCTGGTCCAGGCCTTTAACCAGGAAGAACAGGAAAGCAGGATATTTCTCCTGAGTTTAAAAGCGGGTAATGCGGGATTGAATCTCACTGCCGCGGATTATGTATTTCTTTTCGATCCCTGGTGGAACCATGCCGTGGAGCAACAGGCGATTGACCGGACCCACCGGATTGGCCAGCAGAAAAGTGTATTTGCCTATAAAATGATCTGCCGCGGTACCATTGAAGAGAAAATTATGCAGTTGCAGGAACGGAAGAAAAACCTCTCAAAAGAACTCATACCGGAGGAAGAAGGATTCGTAAAAGCTTTATCTGAAGATGATGTGCAGTTTTTATTCGGATAGAGTCAGACAATCGATAGTCATAAGTCTAATGCACCGGACCTGGTCTGTGGTGAGCAAAACCATTTTGAAAAATCGGCCGGCACTGTAACGGCGATGTCATTTGACAACGGCGAGGAACTAAATGATAAAATATCTCCATTTGATAATTTTATCCAGACTGTTGACGGTGTTGCCGAACTTACTATTAACAAAGAAGTCTATAATCTCAAACCGGGCAATGGCAATATTATACCGGCTCATGCGCAACATGCATTCAATGCCAGGGAGAAATTCAAAATTATTTCCACTATCATCAGGAGTGGTTACGAAGACTAACCGGTTCTTCCCTTTTTATTTTATCCAGCGGAAAAACTACTTTCAGTATACAATGGTTTTCTTTTCCTTCATGCAAAGAAGCGTTCCCGTTAAACATTCCGGCCCTGCTTTGAATATTAATGAATCCATTTGCTTCCTTTTCCACCTCCATATCAGTCAGTTGCCGGTCATCCGAAACCAGGAGTACTATTCTTTCGCCCTTCCTGCGCAAATCGATGTGTACATGCGCTGCGCCGCTCCCGGCGGCAATCACCCTGATTTGTACCTGGATGATCCTGAAGATAGCGGCCTGGAACGCCTCGCCCAGTTCCTCCTGATTAAACCCGTCATAAGTAAAATCCATGGTGAATGAATGTAGGGCAGGACTATTCATGCAGAGATGCTCCAGGTTCTGGATGAGACCGATCAGGTTAATGTTTGGAAGCATTATATCATCTGTAATACTCCGGATACCGGCGATCACCTCATCAATCAGCAAATTTGCTTTCTCCAGGTAAATTTCACGGGATAACGGCGAAGTAACTGAAAGCTGGATATACACTTTAGCGATTGCCAGTATCTGGCTCAGGTCTTCATTCAGTTTATAACCGATTTCATGACGTTCTGCTTCCTGGGCGGACAGTATAGCACCGGCAATCTCTTTCTGGCGTTGTGTCCTGTGCCTGGCACCCCTGTCTTCTGTACGCTGATTTTTCCCTTCTTCATACATGGCTCCGATCACTTCTTCCACCTTGTAATCCTGGTTATAAAATTTCAATCCTGTTTCATATATCGCTATGTAATCCCCATCTGCTTTCCGGAACCGGTAATGCAGTAACCAGTCATGTTCGTTGCTTTGGACAAACTGTTCAATACTTGTCCGGACCCTATCCAGGTCATCCGGATGAATCCGGTTCTCCCAGAACGCATGCGGTAAAAAAGTGTTTTCAATATTATATCCAAACAGTTTTCTCAAACCGCCATCGATCCAGAAACGTTCGCCGGAATCAATTTTCCAGTTCCAGAGGCTTTCCTGTTTTGTTTCTGTTATAAACCGGTAAATAGGATATAGAAAGTGTGACTGATTATACTTGTATTCCCCTTCGGGAGAAGCATGCGTTTTAATGGATAATGAAAACCCATCCGGCTCGGAAAAAGTGCAGACCTCAATCCAGTCATTTATTTCCGCCCAGAAATAACTGAACTGAAAGGTTGCGCCGACGAGGAATATTCTGTCATAAAAACCGTAAAACTCTACCGGAATAATCGTGTAAAAAAAATCCCACACATTCTTTCCCATGATGGCATCGGGCTGCACTTTAAAAATCCGCTCAGCTCCCTGATTCCAATACGTCACACGCCATTTACGATCAACAGAAATAAATGCACTGGAACACAGCTCTGCCGCTGATTTACGTTTGTACAATTCAACTGCAGCATCATGACCAGTCGAAATAGGAGTAAAGTTTGACTTAAAAAACATAAGACTACCTGTTAATACAATATCCGGCCAGAAAGCAGGGTTAGCTTTCGTATCCGCTTTTAATCACCGTGATGATCATTTTAAACCGTCCGTTGGGTTTAATTAAGTTGGAGGTATGAGCGGGAATGATAATCCCTTCCCCGGTATCAAGTTTATGCGGCACTTTATCAATAACGATTTCCGCCTTGCCTTCAATAATCTGTGCAAACGTATCAAAGGGGGATGTTTTCTCCGTCAAACCTTCCCCGGTGTCAAATGACATGACACTGATATTCCCGGATGATTTTTTCAGAATTGTTTTGGTTACCACTGAATTAGGTACATACTCAATAATCTCCACAATAATATGTGCCATTGATTTTTCGAGCACATTTGCTATATCCACAGGATCCCCGGTTGGTGGGCCGGGTATATTGTCCTTTTTCATGATACAAAAATGAGCAAACTTAGTGATGCTTTTCTTGCTTCTTTCTATGGAAATCTTATAAAATTAGCCAGATTTACAGGATGTCATTGCATGAATGAAGCAAAAGGTACCATATAAGGGGCATACAAAACCTGCAAGTCGGGGCCTGCTTCAGATGAAAGGTATCTCTCCTTTACTTAATGATGGGTTGAAAAAGAGAGCCGTTTAGTTTATAACGATTTTGCTTCGAACTATCTGCGGCTGGCTTTGGAAGGAAAAATTAGTTGATAGAAGCCTCAGAATATATTCATCACTCATCGCCGAATACTCTTCTATGAACTAAGCATCTTTACCTATCTGCTTACATTAATAATGACCTGATAAACTTAATTTACTCCACAGAATTTTATCATCTGTGTGTAAAAATAATGTCCTGGCCGAACGCGTTAGTGACTGTTTTTCCCCTTGAATTTATTCCACCGGTAGGTAAGACTGAACAGGAAATAACGTGTCAGCTGGCGGGTCCGTATATCTAAAATGGAGTTTCCGATTACCTGCCGGTTAAAACTTGTCCCCTGGTCTAGTAAATTATAACCGGAAAAAACAGCATATAGTCCGTTTCGTTTCAAAATTTTTCGCTCAACTGAAGCATTCAATAAACAGATGTTTTTGCTATAAGAGTCAGACAGCCCCCGGTTTATAACATATTCAACATCATATACCAGCACCAAATGTCCTGGAATTTCTACCCTTACATCATTGCTTAACGTCCATACAGTAGTAAACACCCTGTTTTGCGGATTCAGCCAATTACTGTTCAGCGAATAAAAATAATTCACTCCCGTTCCGATTTCCAATCCTTTCCGGCCGATATATTTAAAGCTGATATCCTGTACGATATGCCAGTCGCCGGCAATGTTCTTTTTGTTATCAACCAGAACGATGTTATTGTTATAATGAATTGATCCATTCAGTGTCAGAACAAACTTATTATCTTTCCAGGGCTTAGAGTAATTGTAAAAGCCTGAAAAACCATAATAGCCATCTGTGTTTTCCGGCCTTGATAGCTGTGCCCCGCTGGCGGAGTCAAGGAGAATAATATTATTCACTATTTTATGCCGAATGGAGTTTATACCAAGCCCTGCGAAAAATGCTTTGCCTTGAAAATTGAAACTAGTATATGAAAAATTGAAAGCGTGGTTAAACTCTGGCTTAAGATCGGGATTACCCTGCCGTTGGTTTTGAATATCAGAAATATCCCTTACTGGTTGCAGTTGCTGCAGTAAAGGCTGCCGGTTGTTTCCGTTATAAGCGATCACAATATGCTGTGATCTTGACAATGCCCCGGTGAATTTAAATTGCGGAGCAATACTCAGGGTTTGCTTTGGCTGGTAAGGCAATTCTTTCTCATTCACATAGTTTTTTAAATTGACCGGTAAAATACCGAGCCCAATTATATAGTTGTACGTTTTCCGGACTGTTGGCAGTTGTAACCCAACCCAATCTGAACCAAACCAGTTTTAAATAACATTACTAAGATCCGACAGAAGGCTATCAACAGTTGATCCGGGTATATCCAGGTAAGTTTTCCGTGTATTCGCTGATTTTGAAAAACTGTGAAAAAATGTCAGGTCAACAAACCGGTTGTTCAAAATCGGCTCTGTGTACGCGATGTTAAGATTATAGCCGTGATAACGGCTGTCCTGTTCCATCAAACGGTATTGCAAACTATCCCGGAAATTTCCAGCAGCCTCATACGTTCGTAAAAAAGCCGGCCTGGCACTTTCCAGGTTATTAGATGATGCAGAGTGGATCAGGGAGACAGACAGATTTCTTCCCCACTTTCTGAACCTGCGGTTATATAACACATTTAATCCCACATCCGGGGTATTCCCCTTTCCATGTTCACTGAAATAACCTTCACTGACTAAATTGCCATCCTCCCTGAAATAATTAAAATCGGTGCTGTTTTGAATAACCATGCTATTGAAAAATATTCTCGGACTGATTTTGATGTATGTCAGGGAATCAGGGGACCAATCAAGGTTAAGATATGCCAGGTGATTTTTGCCACCGTTATTGTATTCATATACCTGTTCATTCGTAAACCTGCCCGTAGGATAAAAATATTGCTGGTATATATTCCTGTCACCAATGGTGTTTCTTTGTCCGGCCATATAGCTGCCGTAAAATGAATGATTCTTTCCGAAATCAAACCGGTAATTGATCCCCACAGAGTGAGAAGTGGTGATCCCTTCCGGCATGCCGTTTCCTGCTGACTGAATTCCGCCGGATTCACCATTGGCTGCCCGCCCTGTAGTCGCCATGGCCCCGGGTAATCCAACCCGGCTGCCGGTTTGCTTATACCCGTTATTGATATTATTTGAATTACCCACCACAGATAATTGTGAGCCACCTCTGAAGATATTTGTACTCACAGATGCCTGGTATGTTTTCTCTGTGCCTGTTCCGGCAGATACTTTACCAAAAAGCCCCTGTTCCTTTTCTTTTTTCAGGGTCAGGTTAATTATCTTATTGGGGGTGCCGGTTTTAATTCCTGATGCCGCTGCCTCATCCCCATAGTCATCAATTACCTGCACTTTGTCAATAATACCTGCAGGCAACTCCCTGGTCGCAGTTTGTATATCGCCACCGAAAAAATCTTTTCCATTTACTTTCACTTTTGTTAAAGGCTTTCCCTGTGCAGTGATCACACCATTCTTACTGACCTGTATACCTGGTAATTTTTTCAATAAATCCTCCACTACAGCATTTTCACTTACACTAAAAGCATCCACCCTGTACTCCACTGTATCCTCCCTGATCACTACAGGAGGGATACTGATCACCACTTCCTGCAGTGTCTTTATAACAGGGGCCAACTCAATTGCTTCGAGCCGGGTAATTAAATCAGATGTCGTAATATGATAGTTCTGACTGAACCTGTGATACCCCATCACATTAACAGTTAGGTTAAACCGGGAAGAAGCCGCACGTGTAAAACTGAATGAACCGTCGCCCCGCGAAAAGGCAATCATTGTATCTTTCGATCCCGGTACCGACAGCTTGACTGGAATACCGTTAAGCGGGGCACGAATGGTATCAGTCAGTCTGCCATGCACCTCCCTGTTTTGTTGTGCCATAGATGGAAGGGCACAAAATACCACAGAAGTGATCAGTAAGAAGCTGCTATTGAAGAAGGGAATTTTCATTTTTACGGAATTGTCCCTGGTATTAATCTGTTGAAACCGTTTATATTGGTCTCATAATTTAAATTCATAAGCGGACCGGAGTTATTTCCGGTCCGCTTTTTTTATAATATCTGACATGCCTTATAAAAAAAACTGAAATAAAAACGGCAGTCTTTTAACAGTACCAGGCATGCCCTTATGGCTTCACCTGTATATTCCCGTTTACAATCGGCTGAAGACCTACGCCATAATTGTTGCAACCGGACAAAAAGAAATAATAGTCTGTAAACCGGTCTTCAGATGCTTTTGAACCTTCGCCATTGTCCTGCACTTTAAACCATATCGGATTGCCGACCACTGCGCCAAAACAATCTCCGTCTACCTGTGTGATCACGCCACTCATAATAGCTGTTTTTCCGTCAGGAAGGATAGTGAGACAGGTAATGGTACCATGTGTTCTGCAGTTCTGACCGGGACTGTTTGATTCCCAGGATCCGCTTACATTACCACTGGCATCTGTATTGGCATGAAAGGAAAACTGCTGAACCCTGTCATTAAGAACGATCCCGCCCTGTCCGTTGGCTGATGGTCCGGGAGGTAAGGGTTTAAATGCAGTCAAAGCAAGTAAAAGGCTGATAGAAAATAATCCGCCTGCTAAAATGGTGATCTTTCTCATGTTATTTGGTTTTTGATTTATAATAAAAAATGAAAAATTGATTTCCCGATGATTTCCATTATCCTTGAAATATTATGGTTTCACCTGGATGTTCCCATTAAGAATTGTATAAATAGCCACGTTAAAATTCGAACAGGGTGCATTGGAAGAATAGTAATCAGTAAACTGATCACCGCTGCTGTTTGCCCCTTCCCCGTTATCCACCACCTTAAACCATACCTGGCTTCCTACTTCATAACCGCCGGGAAATCCTTCCCCCACCTTTTGAGTAACAACTCCTTTAACAATTGCTGTCTTACCATCTGCCAGAATAGTAAGGCAATTGATAGTACCATGCACCCTGACGTCCTGTCCGGGACTTTTTGTTTCAAATGATCCGGTGACATTGCCACTGGCATTAGTGTTGGCATGAAAAGAGAAATGCTGTACCTGTCCGTTAAACCACGGATTCAGTAATGCGCCCTGGCCGTTGGCGGAAGGGCCGGGAGGGAGGGGTTTAAAAGCAGTTAAAGCCAGTAAAAGGAAAATTGAAAATGCTCCGCCTGTGAAAATGGTGATCTTTTTCATGATGCTTGTTTTGATGGTTAAATAATAGAAACCTGATTACTCAATTGACCCGGTATTTACGGGTAAACTGAATAGCTTATTGCGTTGCTGTTGCATACGTCCGTCCTGAGAAAATAAATTTTCAATTCAGATGTTCCATAGAGAGAAGAAACAAACAATAGTGGTGCGGGAAAGTATAGGTGAGTTTTAGAGGTGCGGCCTTTGCTTCAATGAATCCTTATTAAATATAAAAATATTTATACCATACAAACAAATTTATTTTTAAACAAGTAAATGTACGTTACCCATTACTGGTAAAAAAAAATCAGTCAACAACATTCACCTTGTTCTGGTACAGCGGTTTTTTTTACCTGAAACTTCTGATTTATGAAATAATTTCATGTGCTAAAAACGGGTGCGAGATATATATTAAACTTTATACGAAGAATGAAACAAAGTCAACTATTTTCTTTAATATCCCGCTTTACCCAATTGATAAAATCGAATTGGATTAATTCCCAATGCTTTCCTTGCAGGCAAACCGGATCAAAATCATCATCAGCCACTGAGAAATCTGTAAGACCTTTCCAAAGTTGGTCATCAGTTGCCCCATACGGATATTTTTCCCGATAAAAACCAATCATCTGATGCAAAGTATAGTACTCAGCTGCCGCATGAATATCCCAGAAATCTTTTTTGCGTCCTCCCTTACCTTCACCTCTCCCTATTATATCAAGTTTCATTGCAATAATATCCTCTTGATGTGCCAATCGGATTCCATCTGCCAGGAGTGTCGGCCTGATGAAAGGTTCTGTATAATATATATCCGTTTTAAAAAGAAACTCCGGAGAGTTGCCCATAAAATATGATTTACCCGGACCAGTTTCAGCAACTATACTTTTATCTACCAGGTAAAAGTTCTTTCTGAACCATTCTTCAAGTACTGAAAAATCAATGGATCCATAAGCTGCATCCGTAAACAAATCAATATCTACTGATTTTCTGTGACCGAACTGAAGACTTAAAGAGGTGCCACCCACGAGCCGGAATGGAATGAATAAAGAATCTTCCATGATCCTGACCAAAGCATTTTTTAAAAAGTTATCAACCGCATTCCAATACATTGCTTTTATAGTTTGCTATCTCCAAGTACTTTTTTAACAGTATCAATTCCGTAAAACCGGGTAATCTCCGCTTTCTCGGCCTCATTCCCTCTTTCTATAATACGTTTTATTATCGCTTTATACTGTTTTTCCCAGTTTACGCGTTCCAGTAATGTATCCCAGAATAGAACAGGCCGGAATTTGCTGATATCCGGTTTTAATGCACTCTTATTTTTTTCTTCCCTGATATCATAAAAAGCCTGTAATAGCATAAAAAAACCTTCCCCTAATTCCAACTCCTTTTCAAGCTTTAAAGCCAGGCTGGTATTCATCCCTCTTCTCCCTTTTGTGATGCTGGTGATCGTTTGTGGATACTCCATTATCCGCAAGGCCAGTTTTCCTTTCCTGATCTTCCTTTCCTTCAGTTTTTGCGCCAGCACAAACCCAGGGTGAATCCCTTTTAATATTTCAATTTCCTGATACATTTAGCAAAAATAAACAATTTTGTTTACACAAATATATTTATAATAATTATTAAATTATTGATATACAATGATTTAATAATACTATTTGAGTGAAAATAATATCCTGAAAAGTACAACTAAGAGAAAACCAACAATTCACTATTTAGAGAAACTACGTGTTACCTCCGGCTTCAGAATAAACAGATCAGTTTCAAAACAACAATAAAATCAACCATGAATTAAGTTTCAGAAATATCGTCCCGGTTTTGTATGCTTAACAATTTCTATCGCCATATCATTAAAAATCTGATTTATACATAATCCTTGGCAATAAAAACAAGCTTCAAACCACTCAATTTCTTTCGCACATTTCCTCAAAATCGTTATTTTTGCCGCCCGTTGCCGGGGTAGCTCAGCTGGTTAGAGCATCGGATTCATAACCCGAAGGTCGGCAGTTCAAGTCTGCTCTCCGGTACTTTTAAAGGTCTCATTTTGTGAGGCCTT
>CAZYTV010000151.1:0-10717 GCA_964650455.1 uncultured Chitinophaga sp.
TATAAGGCTTTTCCGGCCGAAGTAATTTCACCTTGTTCCGCATATTTGGTAATTACGGTGCCCAAAGCCGGGTTTACGATACTGGATTTTTTTAACTGGTCTTCCAGTTGTTCCACTCTTTTCTGTAATGGTTTTCCTTCACTGAGAATACTGCGGTTTTGTGCAGCCACATTACTTTTCTGCACATTGATCTGTTGCTGGGTTACCTGCATACTTCTTTTAGCCACTTCCACCTGTGCATTGATATCATCCAGTTGTTTCCCGGTCGCGGCATCCTGCTTCAGCAGGTTTTGAATACGGCCCTGTTCATGCAACAGGGTATTCAACTGGGATTGCTGAACAGATAACTGATTTTCGAGCAGTTTTACCTGCGGATTGACATCCGCCGTTTTTTCGCCCAGGGCCTGTATATTGGCTTCCACCTGTTCCTTCTGCAGCGAGATATTCAAAGCATCCACGGTGCCCACTACGCTGTCCTTTGCAAGGGTCTGCCCTTCTTCCACGGCAAACGAGGTAATTTTTCCGGATAACTCGGAAGACACAATCACCTCATTGGCTTCGAATGTTCCGCTGGCATCGTAGTTGCCGTTGCCATTATTACAGGCAGCTAAAACGGAAAAAACAAGCAGTGCAGTTGATACGATATACTTCATAATACTTATTTTATGTACCCGATGGCCGGGTTATTTTCCTAAAATGGTTTGGTAGTTTATTTGGGATTGAAGCAGTTGTACCCGATGTGTGATCAGTGCCTGTCGGGCCTGGTCTTCCGCATTAACTTCCTTCAGAAAGTCATTGGCGGTGATCACCCCGTTTTCCAGTTGTGCTTTGGCGGCCTCGGTAACCGTTTTACGCAGGGCAATGATCTCCTCATCGGAACTGATCAGTTGCTGCAGTTTATCGATCTCTGCCTGCTGCTGCTTTAATTGCGAATTGGTATTCAATAAAAAAGTCTCTTTTTGTACTTCCACCATTTTCTGATTGATCAGCACCTGTTCTTTCTCTCTCTTCTTTGTATATAGTCCGCCGAGTGACCAGTTGAACCGCACTCCACCAATAGAATAAAAGGCAAAATCATTATTCAGCATATTCAGTCCGGGCCGGCCGTAACCGGCCTGTGCAAAAAGACTGGCCCTTGGCTGGTTTTTTGCCTGGATTAGTTTGTCCTGTTGCCCGATCAGTTTTTGCTGTTCGCTGTATAATTTGAGTTCAGGGCGTGATATAGCAGTTTCGGCCACCTTCAGTGGTTGCTTATCCGGCTGAAGCAGGCGCACAAACGGATCGAGCTCCTGGCCGATAAACAAGGATAACGCATCAACCAGTCCTTTCCGGGAAGTGATTAGCTCTGCCGTACGTTGACCGGTTTTTAACAACTCCGCTTTCAGCATATTCAGGTTCGATTTGAAGGCCACCCCGTTCTGCACCTGGGCTTCCACTTTCTTCATACCGGTCTCAATATCCTTTTTTACGAGTTCCACCTGTTTCAGTTGTTCATCCAGGTAAAGTATACTGAGAAATAACTGGTTGATCCTTTCCTTCACTTTGTACAATTCCACTTCCACTTTCTGTTCTTCCACACTGGCATTGAGTTGCTGCATCGCTTTCTGTTCCTTAGTCAATCCACCATCATAGATCAACTGGTTAACATCCGCCAGCAATTTATACTGGTCTTTATTGGGGGCTTCAATATTCACACCCGGAATCGGAATTGATACCTTCGTTACATCCGACTGATAGGTGGCCTGTCCGCTGAGGGAAAACTGCGGCAAAAAACCTTTCTGCAGGTTCTCCACACTGATGCCTGCGGTTTGCCTGACCAGGTCTTTCTGTTTTACAGCCGGGTAATTTTTTTGTGACAACTCATAAGCCGTTGCCAGGCTGAGTTGCTGCAGAGGCTGTGCGGCTGCAGTAAGGCCCAGTCCGAATAAAAAGATAATTGCTATTTGTTTCATGTGTATTGCTTATTCATCATTCGGTTGATGATACAAAAATTATAACCGGATCGAATCAATAATAAACTTCGGTATCTCCTTTTTCCGTTGTTCCATAATTGCCCTGAACTGATGTTCATCCATGCCCATATTTTTCTGCAGCATAGGTTTGGCTACAAAGGGAAAAATAGTCATCGACAGCATATTCAGCAGCAGGTGCATGGGATGTATGTTCTTTATATTACCCTTTGACTTTTCCGTTTCGATCTGTGCCAGGAATAGATGAGGCTGCGGGACATTCTTCCCTTTCCATACTTTCCCCAGGAAATACCCGGGATCACGATTGATTTCATTCAGTACAAAAAGCGGCAGGTAAGGATTCTCCATTACCAGGGTGATATATTCGTCACAAAAGCGTTCAATCTTTTCGAACAGGGGCAGTTCGGCCGTAAATATTTCATTGATCTTGGGAAACAGCCGGTTAGCCGCTTCCATAAAAATCACTTCAAAGAGTTTTTCCTTGTTCTTAAAATAATAATGAAGCAGGGCCTTGTTGATCCCCGCTTCATCCGCAATATCCTGCATCCGGGCGCCAGTCATACCATCCCGGACAAAGACCTTTTTGGCTGCTGCCAGGATCTGTTCTTCTGTTGTTTTATCTTTCTGTTTTTTCGGCATTTTTAACCAAATGGTTAACAAAGATGTATATTTTTAACCAACTGGTCAAATTTAATTTCGGGTGTCTGTTGTCAGGTGTCAGGGGCGTATTAAATTCGAAACTTTCACCCCCACCAGAAGGGGCTATTCTACTTTCGGCCTCTCCTGACACCGGACACCTACTTTAAAGAGTAATTAAACGAAAACTGGTAAATCGGCAGGAAATAGTCAATCTCGGGTTTCTTTGTGTACTTATAATAGACCACCCGGATATTCACCAGCCGGGTGATCTCCACGCCCCAGCCAATGGACCAGCCTTTATAAACTCCATTGGTTTGAATACTAGGCATGAACTCTCTTAACTGGGTAGGATTGGTGTAGCAACCGATATACCGCCAGGCCAGCCAGGATACACCAAGATTTTTATTATTGGAACGTTCCCAGGCACCGGTTTGTAAATAAATACCCAATGAGCCAAAACCATTGAGGAAATTAACCGGCTTCCCAGTTTGCGGATCCGTGATCTGCCCGGTTCGAATACCGGTGAGTACCCGTTCCCCAAAATGATACAGCAATCCTGCCCTGGTCAGTTTCTCCTTTTTCCTTGTAAAAAAAATAATCCCATCCACAGACAGATTCGCGAGTCCGCTGAGGGGATTGATAAAATGGGTAACCAGCGATTCATTGCTTTGCAGGAGTCCGGGTGATTGCTGCTGAAAATTATTGGAAGAAACGCCGGAATAAAAGGAAAGCGGCAAGGCAAATTTTTCCGGTTCCCCGATAAATAACCGGATAAACCGGGCAGAGGCATTGACCTGTCCGTTATTGATGATATCAATAAACCCGCTGGTAAAGATTTCAGGTTTGTAAGCAGGACTCATCCCTGTTGGCTGTTTCAGGGTAACCAGGCTGTCCCCTGTTTTCGACACAGGCGGCTTTGCCTGCGGCCATAAAACAGCCGGCAGCAGCAGGAACCAGGCTGTCAGGATAAAGTTCATACCAACGGTGCATAAAAAGATAAGTCCGGTCCATAACCGGAAAGAAGTAACAGGTGCCGGAAAATATTAAAGCTTCTTCAGGCTGTCTATAAAATGAACTACGGAGGGATGATCCCATTTACGTTTACCTGCTTCACTCACCAGTATCCCGCCCTTTTTATTAATAATATAAGTGCGGGGAACCAGCTCGCCCAACAGGGATACCGGCAATACAGTATTGGAATGATAATAAGGTAAATCATGCTGTCTGACCACCGGGCTATTTCTAACACTATCCATCCGGTCGGTACTGATAAAGGCAAAAACCACTGAAGAATCCTTCACAGTATTGTAAAGCAATTTCAGCCCGGGCATTTCTTCCCGACAGGGTACACACCAGAATTCCCAAAAATTGAGCAGGACCACTTTATTCCGGAAAACAGCAGTATCCAGCAGGGAATCTGTCCGCAATTCATGCAGCTTCAGGTTAAAGTCTGCTTTTACCGGAACACCCGGTTTTTGTAATACAGGTGCCGGAGGATCCGCAAGCATATCTTCGAGCTGGTTGTTCATGTACATGCTAAACCCGAAAAGCAGGAGTACAGTAACCAGCATCCCCGTAAAAAATCCGGTCCAGAATTTCATCATGGCTTTCTTTTATTGTTTCGGCTGATGAGATAATATAAGGCACCGAATAATGGAAGAAACCAGACCAGGTTTACCCAATACCGGCGTTCATTTTCCGTACTGAACTTACGGCGATTGATATCAACAACTGCATATCCCCAGATAATAAGTGCCAGGGCTGCAAGTACCAGCAACAGGACAGGAATGGTTTCCATAATTATTTGTATTTATTTATAAATGTAACCGGGTCGTCGGAGACTCCCCGGCTACTGTAAATGCGCCTTAATAAATGATGGCAATAATCCGGCAGGATAGCCGCATAGCCATCGTACATCTCCACTGAAATAAATTTGCGATCAGGCAGAGGGTCCGGCACTCGGTGTCCCGCATACAGGCACCCATCATACAACTGAAACACTCCCCAAAAGTCACATTCCCGTTACCATTCGCATCACAAGGATGAGCCGCCCGTCCGGTGAGGTTATATTTTGCAGACACCTGGTCGGGTACCGGAAAAGGTGTATAATTATTTACCGTCCAGTTGTTCACCACCGCCTCTCCGGAAAGATACTCATCATAGTTGAGATCATAAACCCGGATGGTCCCCGAACTGTTATCGGCATTAAACTGCCTTAAATCTTTAAACAACATGAGGTACCTGCCATTCCTGGGCAAACCGCTGTAGTCCTCTCTCACTTTAATGGCCTGGAGCTGGCCAACCACTTTCTTCTTTCCATTATATACACCGGCAAACTGAATGTATAAAACGGGTACCTGCTTTTCGATTTCCCCGGAAACAACCGAACTGTAACCGACAAAACTCTGCTTCAGATCAGGCGTACCCAACTGCCCATAGGACGATCCGGCAATAAATGCCGCGTAATCCGGCGAGTTAATGAACTCCTGCAACAGGGCGTCATCCCCGGTCTGGGCTCTCCCGCTTACGGTCAAACAACTAAGTAAAAGAAACAATAAATTTTTCATGGCTATACTTTTTTGATATCGCCTACTCTGAACATCCGTTTTTCGGCATCCCCGGGCCATTGTACATACCATACTGTCAAAGCAGAAGGATAAGGTCGTTACAAAGACAAACCGAAAGTAAATGCAGGAAAAAATGCAGCCATGGGAAATTCAACAGAGAATGCCGGTATTTTTCGGAAGGAAAGGTGAGTGAATAAGGCAAGAAGCGAGAAGCGAGAAGGACTTACTAAGAAATCATAACTAAAAGAATAGCACCAGTTTTTTACTGATGCTATTCTATAGAAAACTTATTCAATCAAAATCCCTCAGGATGGGTTGTTGACCTGCCCACCGGCAGGCAGGCTACGAACTACTAACTCCCGATTTATTCTCCGTAGCTTAAGCGAAGGAGAACTAACTAGTTACTCCGCCCAGCTCATCACATAATCCCCGTTCTCAATCTCCAGCGCCTGCTTCGTCAGCATCAGCGGCCGGAAGGTATCCACCATTACCGCGAGTTCTTTAGTCTCCTTTGCACCAATACTCTTCTCGACAGCGCCGGGGTGCGGACCATGTGGTATTCCGGCAGGATGCAGGGTGATCATGCCTTTGGTGACATGTTTGCGGCTCATAAACTCACCTTCCACATAATACAATACCTCATCGCTGTCGATATTGCTGTGATTATATGGAGCAGGAATAGCGTCCGGATGATAATCATACAACCGGGGTACAAAGGAACAAACCACAAATGCACTGGTCTCAAACGTCTGGTGTATCGGCGGCGGCATGTGCACCCGTCCGGTGATCGGTTCAAAATCATGAATGGAGAAAATATATGGATAACAGCAGCCATCCCAGCCGATCACATCAAAGGGATGCGTGCCATAGTGAAGCCCATAAAGCATTCCTTTTTTCTTTGCCTTTATCAGGAAATCACCTTTTTGATCAATTGTTTTCAAATCCTGGGGGGGACGGATATCCCTTTCACAGTAAGGGGAATGCTCCATCAGTTGTCCGTACCTGCTCATATAGCGTTTGGGATAACGCAGCGGTGTAAATGACTCCACTATAAAAAGGCGGTTATCCGGTGTATTAAAGCTGACCTGGTAGATTGTACCCCGCGGCAATACAATATAATCGCCGTACGAAAAAGGCAGTACACCATACTGGGTATGAACAATACCGCTGCCCTCATGCACGAAGATCATTTCATCCGCATCGGTATTCTTGTAAAAATAGTCCGTCATGCTTTCCTGCGGGGCGGCCAGCACGATATTACAATCACTGTTGACCAGCACCGGTACCCGGCTCTGCAGGTAATCCTTCACCGGCTTAACCTTAAACCCTTCCAGGCTCCGGTGTTTCAGCATTTTTTCTTCGGCAATCTGCGGGCTCACATCCACCTGGGCCTCGGTTTTAATGATCATAGTTGGCGGATGACAATGATATAGAAGGGCATAATCATCGCTGAATCCTTCTGTGGAAAATAACTGTTCGCTGTACAGGCCACCATCCGGTTTGCGGAACTGCGTGTGGCGCTTGTGCGGAATGGAGCCGAGCTTATAATAATGAGGCATATTTTAGTAGTTAGTAGTTAGTAGATAGTAGTCTGAAGTGCTATGAAGTTGTGGTTTAATACGACTAATTCACTTGACCATCTGTAACGAGGCAATCAGGAAATAGAACTTCCATTTCCGTTTATCTATATAATAAGTAAAGTTGCGGTGAAAAGGCATAAATAATCGTTACTTAAAAATAGGGAATTAACCGTTATCCCCGAATTTTGCCGGATGCAGTTAGCCACAGCCGGATTACTGGTGATCAAAGACAGGAAATTATTACTGGCCTGGAGCCGGAATAAACAGTGCTTCTACCTGCCGGGAGGCAAAGTGGATCCCGGCGAAACTGCTGTGGAAGCATTGTGCCGGGAAATTGAAGAAGAGCTCAACAGCAAATTAGTATCGGGTGACTTGTTGTTTTACACCCATATCAGCGCTCCGGCTTATGGGGAAAACAATGGAATGATCATGGAACAGGATTGTTTCCTGCTAAAAAAAGATATCCACCCCACTCCTGCCGCAGAGATCGGGGAACTGCGGTATTTTTCGCTGGAAACGTATTTAAAAGAAAAAAAACAGGCACCGGGAGCGGTGATGATACTGGAAAAATTAAAAGAAGCGGGACTTATTACATGACAAGGATCGGACTGATATCAGACACACATGGCTGGCTTGACGAAGCAGTTTTTACCCATTTTGCTCAGTGTGATGAGATATGGCATGGGGGCGATTGGGGAAATGAGGACCTGATCAGCCAGTTGGAAAAAACAGGAAAACCTCTCAGAAGTGTATATGGGAATATTGATGGACAGGAAATCCGTTCCCGTTTCCCCGAACAACTGGTCTTTACCTGTGAAGAAGTAAAAGTGATGATCCGGCATATCGGCGGCTACCCGCCACGGTATAACCCGGAGACGAAGAAAGAATTACTCATACATAAGCCGCAACTCTTTATCAGCGGACATTCCCATATCCTGAAAGTGATGTACGATGACAAACTGCAATGCCTGCACATGAACCCGGGCGCAGCCGGTAAACAGGGATGGCACAAAGTGAGAACCCTGATCCGGTTTGTGATTGACGGAAAGGAGATGAAGGATTGTGAAGTCGTGGAGTTAGGGAAAAAGTAAGGGAAAGGTTTAGTCGTTTAGTTGTTTAGCGGTTTAGCGGCATATAAGCTATTAAATAAATGGGTCTTAGAAACATAGATACTGTTTCTAAGACCCATTGACTTAAAAAGTAGTTTGTCCGCTAAACCTCTAAACGACAAACATCTAAACGACAAACATCTAAACTTTTTTACATTCCCGGAAACCACGCCCTTCCAGCCCCCGCTTCGCGGAACGGCCAGGGCACTGCCACCAGGATAAAGATGAGGGCAATCAGTAATAACCAACCGGCATTCTTATAATTTAGTTTTTTGGCCTTACCCCTGGCCAGTGTGATCAGGGTGATCGCCACGATCATCAGCAGGGGGTGCTCCACCCAGTAAAAACGGTAGAAAGAATCTTTCATTAAAGAAGGTACATTTTCGGGCAGCCCCTTCATGATTCCGTAACGGCCGGCAATCCACTGGTAAATGCCGATCAGGAGCATGGTATGCGCCGCGATCATCAGCCACAGACTGGTGGATCTGATACTTTCCTTTTTGCTGAAAGCCTGGAAAAGACCAACCAGTATTAAAAGTAAGATTACCCAACGGAGTAAACTATGAAGATGCAACATTCCTGTTTCCATGCTGAAAAAATTTAGACAAATATAGGCTTCCCCGGGAATTCGGAAATCTTATTCCACCCAGTCCGCCACGAATACATTCGTGTCGCGGGTTCCGCCATTGTTCCGGTTACTGCAAAAAACGATCTTCTTACCATTTGGTGAAAACATCGGGAAGGCATCAAAGCCTTTATCACGACTGATCTTGGTCAGATTCGTACCATCTTCATTAATGGTGTACAGGTTAAACGGAAATCCTCTTTTGTATTCGTGATTGCTGGCAAAAATGATTCGTTTGCTGTCGGGCATATACGCAGGTGCCCAGTTGGCCTGTCCATAGGCAGTTACCTGGCGGGCATTACTGCCATCGGCATTGGCTACCCACACTTCCATATTGGTGGGAGCCACCAGGTTTTCGGCAAGCAACTCTTTATACTCTTTGATTTCCGCTTCGGTTTTAGGACGTGAAGCACGCCAGATCAGTTTGGTGCCATCAGGACTGAACCAGGCTCCACCATCATATCCCAGTAAATTGGTGATTCTTTTTTCCTGGCCGGTTTTAAGATCCATGATATACAGGTCAATATCACCGTCTTTATCGCTGGTGTATAACATCTTTTCACCATCGGGAGAGAGTGTTGCTTCTGCATCATAGCCTTTGGAATGGGTCAGTTGCTTAACGATTTTTCCATCCAGGTCGGCCATAAAAATATCATAGCTGTCATATAAAGGCCAGATATAGCGGTTCCCGTATTTTGTACGGTCCGGAACTGGAGGACAATCTTTACTGCCAAGATGGGTGGAGGCATAAATAATATGTTTACCGTCTTTGGTAAAGAACGGGCAGGTGGTACGGCCTGTACCGGTACTCACCAGTTTATAAGAAAAGGCTTCCCCGGCTTTGGTGGGCACTTTCCCTACAAAGATCTGATCACAATTGATGCCTTCTTTGGGGTTGGTACGCTGAAATACGAGATACTTGCCATCATAACTCCAGTAGGCTTCGGCATTATCCCCGCCATATGTGAGCTGACGGATATTTTTCAGGCGGGTCTCGTCGGCATAACGAAGGGTATCGGCTACCACGCTGGCTGAAGCAATTTTCGATGAATTTTTACAGGCCGGCAGGGCAATAATGGTCCCGGCAATGATAAGTAGCAATGCAATTTTTTTCATACTGATGTGTTTCTTTGGAATCCGGGCTGATCCGGAGGCTGCAAAGTTATTTTTGTTATTACGTTGGTTTGTCAGCTATTTGTCATACCTCAGCGCCAAAAATAGTAGTTTTGAACCTGTATTTAATAAGACTGAAGATGAATAAGACTGCAAAAATATACTCCTTTATCACTGGAATAATGACTTTAATCAGTTCCTGTACTGATCATAATGATGTTGCAACAGTGTTTGATGAGCTTTTATCCAATCCGCCCTATTCAGCGCTGACCGACAGTATTAAAAATGACCCGGAAAAAGACGAACTCTATTTTCGCAGGGCCATCCAGTTGAATGCCAATCAGCAGCCCGAACCGGCCCTGGCTGATTTCCGAAAAGCCTGGTCCTTAAAGAAAAATGAACAATATGCCCTGGGAATTGGTTCCCTCCTGCTGGAATCCA
Source organism: uncultured Chitinophaga sp. (assembly GCA_964650455.1). Taxonomy (GTDB): domain Bacteria; phylum Bacteroidota; class Bacteroidia; order Chitinophagales; family Chitinophagaceae; genus JJ008. Next base: position 10,045 of record CAZYTV010000151.1, read on the forward strand.
GACCGGACGAAGCACTTACCTTTCTCAAAGAAGCCGTGGACGTTCTTCCCGAAAGTCTTTTACTCAATCTGACCCTGGCCCGCAGTTATGATGCACAGGGCAAAACCAATGAGGCACTCCGGCTGATCACCGGACTCCTGATTAAAAATCCGGAACAGGTGGACCTGTTGAAAATGAAAGCTGACCTGTTAGGCAAAAAGGGAAATTTAGCGGAGGCATTGACCACGCTCGAAAAGGCCTATAACCTGACCCCTTATGATGTGGAACTGAATTATATCCTGGCCATGAAATATGCCGAATCAAAAAACCCGAGAGTCCTGCAGTTATGCGATTCCCTGGTAAAAGCCGATTCATCGGGCGGGCACGCAGAACCCTACTACTACAAAGGGATTTATTATTCAACAATTAATGACAAACAAAATGCCCTCCGTTTTTTTGATGAAGCAGTGAAGCATGATTATTATTTCCTGGACGGCTATATTGAAAAAGGGGCCGTGCTTTTTGACATGAAAAAATATACAGAGGCATTAAAGGTCTTTAACCTTGCCCTCACCATTTCTCCCAAATATGCTGACAACTATTACTGGATCGCCAAATGCCAGCAGGCGATGGGTCAGCGGGAGGAGGCGAAATTGAATTACCAGCGGGCTTTTGGATTAGACCAGAGTTTTAC
>CAZYTV010000152.1:0-10675 GCA_964650455.1 uncultured Chitinophaga sp.
GCATTACGCCACCAGATGGCTTCATCCTGCTGGATACGGAGTAATTGTCTTACCTGTTCATAACGCTCATGATCCATATACTTTTTTACCTGTTCCCAGGTTTGCTGCATGGCGGTAACAGCAGCAGCTCCTTCATTATACCGGTAACAGAGTTCGTTCCATAAAGTACGACCGGTTTTCATCCGGTGATTCCAGGATACATGATGAAACCATAGCAGGTATTTTTCATCACAACTGTTCAGGGTTTCCCATTGGGCACTTATTTCCGGATGATATTGGGATAATGCATTGCTGCCGGTGGCGGTCCGGTTAAAACCAATACCTGTGCTGTCCGCTTTGTGATAATACACCGGGTTCCATTCGGGCCGGCGCTGGTCATTCACCCATGGGGCAGGGCCATAGTGGTGCCCGGTGCCCATAATATGGTGGAGTCCCAGGGGATTCATATAGTTAACCAGTATTTCACGGCTTTGCAGCATCATATTTTTAACCGGATCAATAAATCGAAGATCATTGCTGTAGCTCATCCGCAGCCATTCATCTGCAATAGCCGAGCTGCTGAGATGATAATCCCAGGCGAGCCGGCCCAGGGCATACCAGTTGGCCTGTGCAAAGGGATGACCACACCAGTTAATATCATTGCCGATATTGGCCACACCGGCCATTCCGTTTAGTTCATGCTGATCCAGGCTGCCATCAATAACTTTGGCAACGATGCTTCCTTTACCTTTTGCCCAGGTATCTGCATCCAGTACTTCTTTAAACAAAGGTGCCAGGTATACGAGGTTGGTACTTTGTCCCAGGTATTCCTGGGTGACCTGGAATTCCATCATCAGGGGTGTTTTTGGCATCGCGCCAAATAACGGATGAAAAGGTTCACGGGGCATAAAATCGATCGCCCCGTTTTTTACCTGGACCATTACATTGGAACTGAATTTTCCATCGAGTGGTACAAAATCATCATATGCCTGTTTATGCCGGTCAACCGGATTTTCTGAGGCATAGACAAATGCTCTCCAGATGATAATTCCTTTATAGGGGGCAACGGCTGCTGCCAGCATATTGGCCCCATCCGCATGGGTACGGCGATAATCCTGCGGACCGGGTTGTCCTTCACTGTTGGCTTTTACAAGGAAGCCACCGAAGTCCGGGATCAGGGCATAAATTTCCTTTGCTTTATCCTTCCACCACTGGCGGACTTCTTCATTCAGCGGATCAGCCGTTTTAAGTCCGCCGGATTCGATCGGGGCACTGAAACGGGCGGTGAGGTAAACTTTAATACCATATGTTCTGAAAACATCAGCCAGTGCTTTGACTTTTTGCAGGTAAGTTGACGTGAGTACAGTGGCATTGGCATTTACATTGGTCAGCACTGTACCGTTTATTCCGATCGAGGCATTGGCACGGGCATAATCAATATAACGCTGATCAATATACGAAGGAAGGGTATGCCAGTTCCAGATGGAAAAGCCCGCATAGCCCCGCTCGACGGTACGGTTCAGGTTGTCCCAATGGTTAAGCAGGCGCAGTTTTAATCTGGGAGCCGACAGGATATGCAGGTGATCGAGGGACTGTTGGGTTTGCAATAAGCGGAGAAAATGAAAAACACCATACAGCACCCCGATATCGGATGGAGCGGTGATAATAATCCGCTTCGGGACTGTATTGGTGGTGATCAGCAGGTAGCCTTCCTTACCGCATTGCTGCAATTCAGTTGATCCGATATATTTCTTCAGTTCACCCAGGTTTTCACCGGTGGCAACAACCAGTCCTGCTGCTGCTGTTATTTTATTACTGGCATTCAGGTTTAAACCGGTCAGGCCGTTGAGTCCGTTCAGCAGTTCTTCCCTGGCCGCAAGCAGGGTTGGGGAATGGCCGATGATGGACAGGGAACTGATTTGTTTTTTATAGCTGTTGAGTAAAATTGTATTACTGATCCGCTGGTATCGTAACCAGAGATCATAGCCCTTCCCGGCTTTGCCAGCCGTGGCGACCAGTACCAGCAGGAGGAGGAATCCATATTTAGTAAGTCTGGGTAGCGCCATTCCGGTTATTTTTTTTGTTTACGTAATGAAGACTGTCGGATAACAAGGTCAGAGCGTACAACAATCGTGTTGGTATGTTTGATATCACTGAGGCCTTTCAGGTGACTGATCAGGTTTCGCGCGGCGATTTCTCCCATATCGATGCCGGGATAATCGATCGTGGTCATCTGTGGTTCCACCAGTTTACTGATTGCATCATTATTAAAACCAACGATCGCGATGTCTTCCGGGATATTTACCCCGTGTTCCTTTAAGGTGCGCATACAAACTGCCGCGGAAAAGTCGTTGGTGATAAAAGCGCCGTCAGGCAAGGGTTTCATTTTCAGAATCTGCAGGGCGGCTTCCACCCCGCATTGTTCACTCAGGTCCTTGATCAGCACTCTTTCCTTGTCAAAGGGAATCCCATGGTCATATAAGGCATCCGTATATCCTTTGTGCCGTTGTGCATATACGTTTCTTTTGAGGCTGGCCGTGACCAGGACAATTTTTTTGCAGCCCTGTTCGATCAGGTGTTGGGTGGCCTGGTAGCCACATTTATAATTATCAATGATGACTTTGGTACTGTTGCTTTTTTCTTCCACCCGGTCAAAGAAGATCACCGGGATCCCTTTTTCTTCAAATGACTGGTAATGCTCCAGGTCTTTGGTATCAAAGGCCAGGGAGGCGATCAGCCCGTCCACCCGTTTATGAAAAAGGTTCAGGGCATTGGCAGCTTCCTTGGTATAGCTTTCAGAAGAGTGGGCAATAATCAGGTCGTAGCCTGCTTCCGTTGTTACTTTCTCTATGCCGGCCAGTACGGAGGTGATGAAGTTACTGTTCAGTTCATGCACGATCACACCGATCGTATTTGTTTTTTGTTTCCGCAGGCTGCTGGCAAAGGTATTATGCCGGTAGCCGAGGTCTTTCGCCGTTTGCTGAATCTTCTTCCGGGTATTCTTATTAATAGCGGGATGATCCTGCAGGGCACGGCTTACGGTTGCAGATGAAAGTGACAAATGCTGGGCAATGTCATAGATGGTAATGTCTTTTTTCGGTTTCATGTTGCAATCGGTTGCATAAAATTCGGAAAAAAAACTAATTTACAAAGTTTTCTTTTTTAACGAAGATGCACGGACGATTAATTCGGAGCGAAGGATGATTTTGGGGGTTGAACTCATGTTTGTAATTCCTTTCAGGTGATTGATCAGGCTGTTCACTGCTGTTTCACCCATCTGGTAACCGGGGTACTGAACGGTTGTGAGCCGCGGGGTGACCACCTGGCTCACCGGGTCATTATTAAAGCCGGCAAAACCGATATCAGCAGGTATTCTTAAGCCGGCTTCTTTAAGCCTGAGCATGCAGTATACTGCTGATGTATCATTGGCCGCAAACACGGCATCAGGCCGGTCTTTTAGTTTCATGGCCAGTATCTTATCAGCCAGTTGGATGCCGGCGGATTCCGACAGCGGACCTATGATCACCCGTTTATCGTCGAAGTGAATTTTGTATTCACGCAGGGCCTCTTTGTAACCGGCGAGGCGGTCGGCGTATACATTCCGGAGGAGATTACCAGTGAGGTGTAGTATTTTACGGAAACCCTGATCCAGTAAGTGTTTCGTAACTTCATAACCAGCCCTGGCATTGTCAATTTCCACCGCCATACTCTCTTTATGTGACCAGGTCCGGTCGAAGAAAACAACGGGAATATTTTTTTTGAAAAAAGGGGCGAAATGGTCAATGCTCCGGGTATCATAAGCGACGGAAACAAGCAAGCCATCCACCCGTTTATTAAACATGGTCATGGCATTGGTCTTTTCTTTTTCACAGCTTTCGTTGGAGTGATTGATAATTAATGTATACCCCTGCCGGCTGGCGGCATCCTCCATGCCAGCCAGTACATACGACATAAAATAACTGCTGATACGGGGAACGATTACACCTAAAGTATGTGTGGTTTTGCTGCGAAGACTGCTCGCAAATGTATTGGAACGATAACCCAGGAGTCGTGCAGCTTCGGCAATTTTTTTACAGGTATTCTTATTGATGGCCGGATGATTTTTCAATCCACGGCTTACGGTGGTGGCAGAAATATTCAGGTATCTCGCTATATCATAAATCGTTATATCCTTGCTTTCGGCCATAAAACAAAGTACGGGTAAGATTTTTTAAAAAAAAATTGCAATCGGTTGCAATTATTCGGAAAATTCCTATATTCGTTTCCGGATGGTTGATTTTGATGGTTCAGACATCCTCCAAAAATTGCCTGCTGCTATATGAAAAATTGGAATTTCATCTTACCATTTTGCATGTCCTGCCTGAAAGACAGACATTCCCATCTCACAGGGACTACCCACTTTTCTTCCGATTCTTCAATTCTCCAGGTTACTTATTTGTCACTTCCAAAAACAGACATATGAAAAAAACTGCAAACATTACAAAACGACTGCTGCGGCTACTGGTGCTTATCCAGATGCTGTTCGTGGCTGACCAAGCCCTTGCGCAGAACATTACCGTTAAAGGCCGGGTACTAAAAGATGATGGCCAACCGGCTCAAAGTGCTTCCGTGCTTGTGAAAGGTACCAATACAGGTACTACAACAAATAGTAACGGTGATTACACGATTGCTGCACCTGCCAATGGAACATTGGTCATTTCATCTGTGGACTTTATTACACAGGAAATTAAGATTAACGGAGAAACCTCCATCAATCTGACCCTGGTGTCGGCATTAAAAAGCCTGGGCGAAGTGGTTGTGGTTGGTTATGGTACCCAGCGGAAAAGGGATGTAACCGGTTCTACGGTTTCAGTAAAGGGGGAAACACTCAACCAGATCAAAGCCCCAAATCTTTTCAACCAGTTACAAGGTAGGGCTGCTGGTGTTGATATCGTAAACAATGGTACCCAAATCGGAACAGGTGGTGAAATACGTATCCGGGGTAACCGCTCCATTACCGGTAATAACAATCCGCTGATTGTTGTTGATGGTATGGCTTTTGGAGGTAGCGTAAATGATATTAATCCGGAGAATATTGCCACGGTTGACATACTGAAAGACGCTTCTGCAACTGCTATTTATGGTTCAAGGGGATCGAATGGTGTAATCATCATAACCACAAAGCATGGCAAAACCGGAAAACCCGTTACCACGTATAACGGTTATGTCGGGATATCCAGTGCCATTGATACCTGGGATGTTTTTAATGGACAGGAATATGCTAAATACAAGGAAGATGCCAGGCAAGGTCAGCCTGCATTTCTTACTAATCCAAACGTAACATCTCCTTATGCGCTGACTGCGATTGAACAAACCAACCTGGCTGCAGGTGTCAGCACCAACTGGCAGGATCTTTTGTTAACGACCGGAATAAGAACAGGACATGATCTGAATGTAAATGGTGGTAATGACAGAACTCAGTATTTCTTTGGATTTGGTTACTATAAAGAAACAGGTGTCATCCCTGACCAGGCACTTGACCGTTACACTCTGAGTGTGAATATAGATCACAAGATGACGGAACGGATTAAAATCGGGTTTACCAGTTTTAATACAATGATTTATCAGAAAAGGCTTGGAACCAGTGCTTATGGTACTGCCATGCGCATCGGCCCTTTGTATAAGCCTTATAATGATGATGGTTCACTGAATTTCCAGCCGACCATTCAGCAAGGAGTTGATAATACCACCATTAACCCGCTTACTTCTATCGGGAATAATGATATTATTAAAGCGAATTCCCGCAGGTATCAGTTCCAGCATAACTTTTTCGCGGAAGTTAAAATTTTAAAAGACCTTAAGTTTAAAACTACTTTTGGTTATGGCTGGTCACAGACCTTTAACAGTAATTATACGGGCCCTAATAACGTTTTTAATAATAATGCAAATACTGCCGGGGCAAACCTCAGTCAGGCAAATGCGGAAGGCTGGCAGTACACCATTAATAATTCACTGGATTATAACAGGACATTTGCCGGAAAGCACAAAGTGCAGGTACTTGCATTGCAGGAAGTTCAGAAAAATAAATTCCAATCCCAGCAGTTCAACGGACAGGGTGTACCGGCTGATTATATTCAGGATTACAACTTCCAGTTAGTCAATACTGTAACACCACAGGCATCCGGTTACAGCGAATCCGGACTGATTGGTTATATGGGAAGGGCTACTTATTCTTTTGATGACAAGTATTTGGTTACAGCTACTGTAAGAACTGACGGATCTTCAGTACTGGCAAAGGGGAATCAATGGGTGACTTATCCTGCGGTTTCCATAGGCTGGAATATGGAGAGAGAAAAATTTATGGAGGGGATTAAATTTGTGAACAGCTTAAAACTGAGAGCAGGGTGGGGTATCAGCTCTAATGCGGGTATTAACCCTTATACGACTTTAGGAAGCCTCAGTTCAAGTTTCTATAATTATGGACAGGGGTCAACAGCACTGGTAAATTATGTGAATGGGTACACTATTAATACACTTCCCAATCCAAACCTGACTTGGGAGAAAACCAGGGGGTTGAATATCGGTATTGATTTCGCAGTATTAAATAGCAGGCTGACTGGTAGTATTGAATATTATGATACGAAAACCACTGATATCCTGTTAAGCAAAAGTCTGCCACGCAGTAATGGGGCAAACTCAATTCTTGATAACGTAGGTGAGACAGCCTCAAAAGGAATGGAGCTGACATTAAGCAGTTTAAATGTGAAAAGCAAGAGCAGTGGCGGTTTTTCATGGCGCACAGATTTAACCGCTTTCTTTAACCGGGAAAAAATTGTGGCCCTGCAACAGGGATTACAACAGGATATTGGAAATGGTTGGTTTGTCGGTAAGCCAATAACTACTATTTATGATGTCAGAAAAATAGGCATCTGGCAAACCAGCGAAGCAGCCCAGGCCGCAGTATATGGAGCAGCTCCCGGCGATATTAAGCTGGAAGATGTTGATAAGAATAACTCAATTGGGGCGAGCGACCGCCAGATAGTTGGTGACTTCCAGCCTGACTTTATTGCAGGTATGACCCAACATTTTGAATACAAGAATTTTGATATGAATATCGTGATGTTCGGACGTTTTGGTCAGACAGTAGTAGCTACTTATTTGTCTGCAGATGGTGGCGCAAACGGATATCCTTTCTTCCTGAACAGCCGGGTGAATATTCATAAAGTTGATTACTGGACACCTACCAATCCCACCAATGCTTTCCCTCAGCCAGACGCAAGCCGCGACGGATTACTGTACACATCAACCCTGACTTACCAGGATGGTTCCTTCATTAAAATCAGGACGATTGACCTTGGTTATAATGTTCCGGAAAGATGGCTTCAAAAGGCAAATATCCAGGGACTGAGAGTTTATGTTTCTGCTCAGAATCCCTTTATTCTCTGGTCTCCGTTGGTGAAAGCCGGCTTAGGTATTGATCCGGAAGGTAACGGTTCGGGTAACAATACCGGAGATGCAAACAGGTCAGTTAATTCTACTGCGGGAGGTACACCGGTTCAAAACCGTGCCATTACCGTAGCGATGGGGGTGCCACCAACCCGCCAGTTCATTTTTGGTCTTAACCTGAAATTTTAATACATAAAATAATTATATATGAAACAGAAAAATTTAATACTCCTGATGCTCTGTACTGCAGTACTTTTCGCTGCAACAGGGTGTAAGAAAATTCTGGAGGAACAACCGAGGTCATCCATTGACCCATCGTATTTTAAAACTCCTGAAGGTATTCAGGGTGGTATTGCCGGTATTTACTCTTCTTTCAGGGGCCATTGGGGTACACAGATTTTTACCCAATTATTCAGCGCCGGTACAGATGAGTCACTCAAAGCAGCGGCTGCTGATGTCCAACATTGGTTTACGTATAATAATGCATTGATAAAAAGTAATACCAATGATTATTCCGGATTCTGGAATGGGATGTTTATTAATATCAATACGGCAAACGGGGTTCTTGAATATGGAGCGAATGCCAATATGCCTGCTGCCACTAAGACTCAGGTGCTGGCGCAAGCTAAGTTTCTCCGGGCATTTTGCTACTTCTACCTGGTTACAACTTTCGGTGAAGTTCCTTTGCACACTACATTCAATACGAACCCCTCTGCCGCTGATGCAAAAGCACCTTTAGCAGAAGTGTATGCTCAAATCATTACAGACCTGAATGAAGCTGCCGCTGATCTGCCCAATACGCCCGCAGCGGGTACAGGAAAGCCTGCCACTAAAGCAACCGCTTTATACCTGCTGGCGAAAACATACCTGTGGAGAGCCTGGTCAGCTGCGGCACTGCCCACTGACTTCACCAGTGCATATACTACGGCTAAAAATGTTATTGATAATAAGGCGACTTACGGATTAAATCTCATGCCTTATTTTGGAGATACATTCAAAGAAGGCAATGAATATGGTTCAGAAATACTGATGGTGATTGACCATACAAAAGATTTAAAATTTGGTCAGAATTCTGCGCCAGGTAGTTTCGCTTCAGGTCCTGCGGAAAATAAATCCAATTTCTTCTGGCGTCCCAATTACCCGACTGTAAATGCGAATTATCCTTCGGGTGGCGGCGCTTCTGTTTGTGTCAGAGATATCAGGAACGGGCGTCCTTTCCAGCGTATCCGGCCAAATACAAGATATGTATTGGATTTTGCCTTTGCTAACAGGGCAACTGATTCCCGGTATGACGGCACTTTCCAGACCGTCTTCCTGTCAAACAGTACCCAAATGGCAGCAGTAGGATCCCCGGGTGCGACAACCCCAAGAGGACAATTAATTAATGCTGTGGATACCGCAATCTGGTTTGCAGACAGGGTTGTAACACCTGCAGAAAGAGCGGCTTTCAAGGGAATTATTTTTGAACCTGATCATCTTTCCGGCTCTACTGTAAAATACACAGCGGGTCTTTTCCCCAATCTCAGAAAGTTTAATGATTCAACCAGGGCTGACCTGAATGACTATTCTGACAGGCCATTTATTCTGTTCCGTTTTTCTGACTTGTACCTGATTGCCGCTGAAGCAGCTTTTAAAGGCGGCGGTACTATGCAGAATGCAGCAGACATGATCAATGTGCTCAGGACGAGGGCGGCTTTAAAATTAAATCAGACACCGGCTGAATATGCGGCTGCTGTAATAGCACAGCAAATCACACCTGCCCAGGTAACGCTGGACTTCATACTGGATGAAAGAAGCCGCGAATTGTTTGCTGAAGACTGCCGTTGGTGGGACCTTTCCCGGACAAAGACCCTGGTAGCACGTGTACAGCTTTATAATCCTGAAGGTGCGGCAGGTGTTCAGTCCTATAATATGCTTAGACCAATCCCACAACAGCAAATTGACCTGGTAACAGAGGGGCCTGCATTCCCCCAAAACCCGGGTTATTTTTAAGTACTGATGAATTACCTGTCACGAAGTTGTTATAAATAAAGCAGTCCGTTTCTTGTATAAAAACAACAGGAGGGAGTATTCCATCCCTCCTGTTTACATTAACATATATATTTTCTCCCTGTGGACTTTTTGTATAATGAACTGACCATATTTTGCCTGCTGGAAATAGATGTTATTGACGGATTATCATTGTAGATGCCTGGACTATCAGGGAACTAAAACTGCAGGAATGATGCGCAATGACAGGTAGGTAATCTCATAAAAAAAGTGAATGAAACAGCTTCTGTTAGTATCCTCGTTCCTGCTCAGCCTTGCTTCTTTCGCACAATTTTCCCAGGCTGAGAGGGATAGTATTAATAAGTGGTCACAGGCGGATTACCAGCAGATGCTTGAACAATTAGGTGTTCCACGGAGTCAAATACGCCCAGGTGTTTCGGGTAATCCAAAAGAGCCAAATGCCGCGAACCGGTCTGAAGATAAAGTGAACAGCTACACTTTGCCAGACCCGTTGATATTTAAAAGCGGCAAAAGAATCGCTTCCGAAGCTGAATGGTGGAATAAGCGCAGAGCGGAAATAGTGTATGATTTTGATTTTGAAATTTATGGCCGGTTGCCTTCAGTAATCCCCGCAGTTAAGTGGGAAATTTTATCAGTTTCGGATACTATGATTGGAAACTATAAGGCCAATGAAAAAATACTAAAAGGTATTGTCGATAATGCCGCTTTCCCGGGTATTAAAGTTGAAATTGAACTGCAGGTAGTCACACCGGTCCATAGGGTTGGTGCAGTACCTGTGGTGTTGGAGTTTGGTTTTTTTCGACCGTTTGGAAACTTTGGTACGATCAACCCGATCGGGCTGGGTGCCGCTGGTGAGCCAAGTTGGAAAGAACAGTTATTATCACGCGGATGGGGATACAGTATTGTATATCCAAACAGTATTCAGGCGGACAACGGGGCAGGACTTCGCAGTGGTATCATCGGTTTGGTTAATAAAGGGCAGCCCCGCAAACCAGATGACTGGGGAGCGCTGCGTGCCTGGGCCTGGGGAGCCAGCCGGGTGATCGATTACCTGGAAACAGATAAAGACGTAGATGCAAAACGCATCGGTATTGAGGGTATCTCCCGGTATGGGAAAGCTGCCATTGTGGCCATGGCCTATGAACCAAGAATATCACTGGGTTTTATTGGATCATCCGGTGCCGGTGGTACAAAAATATTAAGAAGGGTTTTTGGAGAGCAGGTAGAGAATCTTGCCTCTTCAGGCACTTATCATTGGTTT
>CAZYTV010000153.1:0-10440 GCA_964650455.1 uncultured Chitinophaga sp.
TCGAACTAAATCATTTAAGAACCGCTGAGACGCAAAGGACGCAGAGAGCATAGAAGAATACCCAACCTTCTCGCTTCTAGCTTCTTGCCTCTCGCCTCTCTAAAAAACCACGGAGACGCAGAGGACGCAGAGAATATTCTCTTCCTTCTCGCCTCTCTTTTATTTATTACATTTAACAGTCCCTGCTCAAAATAAATAATGCAATCCATCATCACACATTTTATACTTTCCTTCTGGCTTGTAATCCTTCCACTCACCGAAACAGTCAAAGTCATCTCCATCAAAGACGGCGACACCATCGAAGTACTCCTCAACGGCAAAGCCCAACGTATCCGCCTGGCGCATATCGACTGCCCGGAGAAGAACCAGCCCTTTGGAACAAAAGCTAAACTGTTTACATCCACCAAATGCTACGGGAAAATGGTTACCCTGATGCATAACCGCCAATACGACCGTAATAAACGCCTGATCGCGGAAGTGCTGTTACCGAATGGGGATACCCTGAACCGGGAACTGATGCGGGCCGGACTGGCCTGGCATTATAAGAAGTACTCTGCTGATGCTGTTTATAGTTTCTTAGAGCAAGAAGCAAGAAATGCGAAAAAGGGATTATGGGGGGAGAAGGGGGCGGTAGCGCCCTGGAATTGGAGAAGTCGGTAGTTAGTAGTTCGTAGTTAGTAGTCGAATTTTCGTATAAAATGAATGTAATTGCTTCCTTAGTTTGTATTTAACAAGAAAATTATATGACTTATTTCTAAGAATATCATTCTGCTTCCTTTCCTACGCTTCACTCAAGTGACAAATTCTGGTTCCACTACTGAATTTTCGTTCCCTTAATAATCACATCCGCCGGATTTTTGGGTGCTATGAAATTCCCTTTTATTTCCACATCTCCGTTTTTCCGTAAAATGATCATCGCTGAGCCGGTTTTCAGCACGATCTGATCGGCGGCTTCGAAGGTCATTTCCCTGCCGGCTTTAAGCAGGTAGCGGGCACCGATATTGCCGGTAAAATCCCTGCCCACATTCATAACCCGGTTCTGGCCACTGGTTTCGGAATAATCCCTGCTGATATTCAACACACGGTTCTGACCAATCGTTTCGGAGAGATCCTTTCCGATATTCACGGTCCGGTTTAGTCCGATGGTTTCTATATAGTCCCTCCCGATAGTCAGCGTCTTGTTTGACCCGATGGTTTCTGATAAATTCACGCCTATAGTAATAGTGGCCGTACCGGATACACTATTTGTAAAATTCCGTCCATTGGTTACTGCAAAATCAGTTCCAATACGTAGTGCATATTGACCACCTACAACATCCTCACGGTTGGCATTATTGGATATATCGAGATTATCTCCCTGCACTTGTATCACTGATCTAACAAGCTGCAGTTCGGTCCTTAACTGGGATAACTGTTTACTCATATCATTGAGCTGCTTCTGCAGTTCCTGCACCGTTTGAGCCGAAAGGGAATTGAATAGCGTACAAAGGGATAAGGCAAACAAAACTTTAATGATATATCGCATGGTGATGATATTTTTCCTGAATATAAGATTTTTATTGAAAGGGAGGGAGCAGTCGGGAGTTGGGAGTTGGCAGTTAGTAGTAGGCAGTCGGCAGGAAGCACTTGTCATCCTGAGCTTGCCGAAGGATGAGGAGCAACATTGCACTCACCACTCACCATTCACCACTCCCCAGGTTTATACCCGCAATAACCCAACCTTCCACAACCCATTCACCGGCTTATTATCCCAGAACAATTCAAAATCCTCCAGCCCCGCCTTTTCAAAATCCGCTTTGACTTCTTTCAGGGTCAGCGCTTTTGGATTAGTTAATTGTAACTGCGGCAGGAGTTGCAACAGCCACTCCCCTTTTGCAGGCTCCGCACTGATGGCATGAACCCCTTTTAAGGTTTGGAAATGGAGGGACATCACTTCCCAGTGTGCCCCCTTTTTGGATTTCTGTACTATTTCAGACCGGGGTTGTTTGCCAATGAAAATGACCCGGCTGTTCGCATTACTGATCAACTCAGGTTCTTCGATGGCCTTCTTTATACAATCAGGCGCGATCGTGGTTTTGGGGACTTTAAAATCAAACCACTTGTCATGTGAAAAATCAAAACAAGTGCCATGCATATAATTCAGCAGTGCTTTCTTCAGGCCGAAACCAAAGGTCTCGTGATCCGCACCGGTGGGATCGATGTGCTGTATATCGTTATTGGCGAAACTGCCCAATACATTGGATTGCTTACGGACTTTGAATTTATCCGGGTCTAAACCGATCGGACTATGTGCGGTCATGGTAAACAAATGCCAGAAAGCGGATTGTAATACCCCGGTCTCAAATAACTGCCGTACCATCTCCAGGGAGTCGATAGTTTCCTGTTCGGTCTGTGTGGGAAATCCATACATCAGGTAGGCATGTACCATGATCCCGGATTCGGTGAAGTTACGGCAGACTTTAGCCACCTGGGTAACAGTGATGCCCTTATCAATCAGTTTTAATAAACGGTCAGAAGCTACTTCAAGACCGCCACTGACAGCGATGCAACCGGAAGCTTTTAACAATAGACAGAGATCAAGCGTAAAACTCTTTTCAAACCGCACATTGGTCCACCAACTGACCACCAGGCCGCGACGGATAATTTCAATAGCCAGTGATTTCATTAAAGAAGGGGGTGCCGCTTCATCCACAAAGTGAAATCCGTTCTGCCCGGTCTGGGCGATCATTTCCTCCATCCGGTCCACCAGCAAGGAGGCCGCAATAGGTTCATAGTTTTTAATATAATCCAGCGAAATATCACAGAAAGTACACTTCCCCCAGTAACAACCATGGGCCATGGTGAGTTTGTTCCAGCGGCCATCACTCCAGAGACTGTGCATGGGGTTCACCACTTCAATGGCCGAAATATATTTATCCAGTAATAAGCCCCTGTAATCAGGTGTGCCCACCTGTCCCTGTTTATAATCAGCGCAGTTTTGATTATTAATATAAATAACCTTCCCCTTCTCCAGTGTAAATGTCCTTTTCAGTTCTTCCCTGGTCTTACGGCCATGGATATGTTCCCATAACTGTTCCAGTGGAGCCTCGCCATCATCAAGGGTGATAAAGTCATAAAATTCAAACACCCGCGGCTCGCTTAATGAACGCAGTTCGGTATTGGCAAAACCGCCCCCCATGGCCACTTTGCAATCCGGATAATGTTTTTTCACCCATTGTCCGCAACGAAGTGATGTATAAAGATTGCCCGGAAAAGGAACGGAGATCGCCAGCATTCCTGGCTGTATGCTTTCCATTTTCTTTTCCAGGATATCCATGAGGATGGTATCAAGATAGGTGTAGGGTGCCTGCAAGGCCGCGTACAGATCATCAAAACTATTGGCAGAACGACCCAGGCTTTCAGCATAGCGGCTGAAACCAAAATGTTCATCCACGGTTTCCTTAATCAGGTCACTTAAATCTTCGAGGTACATCGTGGCCAGGTATTTGGCCTTGTCCTGTATGCCCATACTCCCGAAGGCCCATTTTAAATCTTCAGCCTGTGCATAACGAGACGCCTCGGGCAGAAAATTCCTTCCACAGATCAGGTGGGCAAGGGTATTGCGTTTGCCCTGCAGGAAGAGTATCACGTCATCGATCGTGCGGATATAATCTTCTTTCATGGCTATGATACGAACTATATTGGCCGAATGTTCTCCTCCCCTGTTTTCAATTTCCCTAAACAATTGTTCCAGTCCGTTTTTTGAAAAAACCGCCAGGGTTACTTCAATGCCGAGGTCTGCCTGAACCGCCGGAATCTGTTTTGTGTTGAAAAAACCTTTGAGGTATGCGGTCGCCGGATAAGGAGTATTTAACTGTGTGAATGGAGGAGTGATGAGGAATACCGGCTGCAAATGGCTGATGTTTTACCAAAGGTAGCGAGAATCAGTCAGTAGTCGGGAGCCTGCCTGCCGGTAAAGGCAGGTCGGTAGTCAACAGCCCCTCCTGATGACTTAAGTTTGTCAATTTGAATCAATGTTTGTAACGGCGGAGCATGAGTTCAGCTTCTCTTTCCTCTGCTTCCGGATGCGCATAAGCGTGCAACAGCCAGCACCATTCATCCGGGTAATGGTTGCGGAGGATGCGGTAGTACATGTCACCGCCCCAGCCGAGGCGGATATCGCCTGCGGCATCGGACTGAACCATTTTGGATATCAGGGTGAGTTGATCCAAGTACTTGTAAATGTTCAAACGGTGTTGTTCAAGGGTCTGTTTTAAAAACGGGACTTCACGGAGATGGACACGTAATACTTCCAGCTCAAATTCAGCACTGCCCCCCCAGTATTCGTTCCAGAGTGCCAGAAAACTTCCTGTATGATACCGGAAATAGTACCCGAGCCGGACGAGGGATACGAGACTACGGCAGGCCGGCTGCATGGCTTCCTGCAGGCTGAGTTGCTCATCCAGGGAAAGACTAACCACGCTGGCCGGACTGGTTTCCTTAGTAATAACAGCAGTGCTGTAAAGGTGCTTTTGCATACGGTATTTATTTACGATACAAAAAAACAAAGGCAGGCCGCCGCCTATTGGAGGTCTGGCTGAACGCTGAAAAAAATTAAAATTGCGGGGACTTCTCCAGTATGGGTAGAAGTTCAGGTGGCACAGCGGACACTTCCCCCTCTCCCATACAAGGCAGGAAACGGGTGGCTTTATACAATACCGCCCGGGTGGCTTTGAGTTTTTCAGCCAGCAGGAAAAACAGGTGTTCACCGATCGTCACCTGTTCCACCACATGATAGACCTCCCCCTCACGGATTTTATCGGCAGGGCGAAGTCCATCCGGCTGGAGGGGATGCAGATTGTCAATACAAAGTACACGCATAAAATAAGTTTGGTTCCTTAATAAATGATCACGGCTACAAACTTATCCGGACAAACCTCCGCCTATTGGAGGTGTCAGCCTTCCCTTCGATAAACTCAGGACAAGCTTTACGTCACGCATGAATTTTTTTAGCCACCCTGAAGTTGCTCTTTTGCGGAACTACTCAGGATGACAACGGCATTATCATGGAGTTGCATGGAAAATGATATCGTTTGGATCAGCTATTTTTATAGGTTTCGATTGCTGCCATGAGTTGCATGACTATCTCCTTTTTCAAAGAAGCCGGGCTGAGAACACGGCAAAGCGGGCCCATGGATAAAATACGCTGGTGAAGTTCGTGGGTGATATGTACCTGCAATTCGAGGGTGCAGGACTTACTGTTTGTTTCGAGGATTTTCTGGGAATGATGCAGGGGATCCAGCGCCACCAGTTTATGATAGGGTGCTTTAATACGGAGCCTGACCAATGACGGCTCCCCCTCATTATCAATGATCCCAACCGCATGCCGTAAATAATTATCCGGATTAAAGGTTTTTTTAAGCCTGTTCCGTTCACCCGTCAGTTGTAAATCACTTATCCGGTCGAGGGCAAAAGTGAGAAAACTGTTCCGTTCCTCCACCCAGGCTACCAGGTACCACCGGTTCTTTTGTTCTCTCAGCAACACCGGGAGAGCGATATAAGACTTTATTTCGTTCTTGTAAATATTCTCATAGGTAAACCGGATCCGTTCTTCCTTTTTTAATGCCGCAGATATTTCTGCCAGCCATTCGTAACCGGTAAGGGATACCGGTTGTTCAAACTGAATTTTTTTAGAGAGAAACGGGTCCTCCAGATCCAGCCCGATCTGCAGACTGGCATCAATGCGTTCCACCGCTGCTTTAAAGTTGGCAAAGAGTGGCACTTCCTTATACTGGAAAAGTAACAAGGCCGCATAGCGGATGGCTTCCCACTCTTCCGCCTCGAGTCCCACTTCATCAATGGAATAACCCGGCTCCCCGTAAGCGTACCCGTTTTCCGCCCGGTTAAAAACAATCGGAGCTTCATAGCCTACCGGCCGGTCCTGCTTCATCAGCCGGATATCTTTCTCAATAGTTGAGGTCGATACTTCCGTATCCAATACCCGGGAACATTCTTCAGCCAGTTCCTGCAGGGAAGGGAAACGTTTCCGTTTATCACGCAGGCAGTTGTTTATGACACGATGACGAATGACAGCGGATTTGTTTTTGGGCATCTGTTTGGAGGTTCGGGACAAAGTTAGGAAGACGAAACTAGTTAGTAGTTAGTAGATAGTAGTTCGCAGTCATAAAAGCGGGGCGAGAAAGATAAATCAGAACCTTTCCATGGCTGGTAGGGTTCTTTTTTTTGGAAGTTCATATAAAACAGGTTTACCCCTAACTGCATAGTAGGGGCTGTTGACTCCCGACCTGCCTTTGCCGGCAGGCAGGCTACTAACTCCCGACTCCCGACTGCATTTAGCGCCCTCGACGAAAGAAAAACTAAACCCCTTTCCCCCTATCTTAGCAGCCTTACCCAAAAAATTCCAAGCGCGTACTGAAATGAAGGACCTGAAACTGACCGATGAACAAAAAGCCATCCTGGCCACTGATACCGATATTGCCGTGAATGCGGTGGCGGGTTCGGGCAAGACGAGCACCATGATCGAATATGCGGCAACCAGGCCGGCGGGAAGCCGTATCCTATACCTGGCCTTTAATAAATCCGTTAAACTGGAAGCAGCCCGGAAATTTAAGGAACGGGGCCTGAACAATGTCAGCGTGGAGACCGCCCACTCGCTGGCCTACCGCTATATCATGCGGGGCAATAAATACAGCCTCAGCAACCAGGGTTATAAAACCCACCAGATTGCGGAATTGCTTTCCCTTGCCGGGGATGGTGCCCGGCATACTGAATTCATTATCGCCAATCATATCAGTAAGTTCACTACCTTTTTCTGCAACAGTGATAAAGCCAAAGTGCAGGACCTGAATTACCTGGATACGGTAAAAGAAACAAACGCAAAGAAATTCGTGCATTCTTTTTACCGGGTAATCGAGGAAGGCACCCGGCTCTTCCTGGCCAAAATGGATAAGGCAGAAATTGAGATCACGCATGATTTTTATCTGAAAAAGTTCCAGCTTTCCGCGCCGGTTCTTCCTTATGATTATATACTCTTTGATGAAGGACAGGATGCTTCCGCCGCCATGCTGGATGTATTCCTGAAACAGCCTGCTGTAAAAGTGATTGTTGGCGATACCCATCAGCAGATCTATGGCTGGCGCTATGCCATCAATTCACTGTCGAAAACGCCCTTTGCCACCTTGAACCTCTCCGCCAGTTTCCGGTTCCCTCCCGATATGGCCACACTGGCCATGGGAATCCTCTCCTGGAAAGATAAACTGGGCCCCTATAAACCCATTCCGATCACCGGCAAAGGCAAGACGACCAAACCCTTAACCAAGGCTACGATTGGCCGTACCAACCTGGGACTGTTGTTGAATGCCATTAATTATATTACAGATAACCGCAAAGTCAAACATATATACTTCGAAGGCAATATCCATTCGTACACTTATGCTGATGAAGGAGCTTCTCTATATGATGTTTTGAGCCTGTACAATGGCAGCCGCGACCGGATACGCGACAAACTGATCGGCTCTATGAATTCCATGGATGAACTGGAGGAGTATATTGAATCCACTGAAGATGCGCAACTCGGCATGATGATGGAAATCGTGAATGAATACGGCAATGAGATTCCCCGCATCCTGAAAAGTTTAAAAGACCTGCATACCGGGGATGAGGACCGGTCAAAAGCAGAAATGATCTTCTCCACTGTGCACCGTGCCAAAGGTATGGAGTATGATACGGTGCACCTCGTCAATGATTTTATATCGGAACAGAAACTCGACCGCACTATTAAAGAAGCAGCCGCGGCAAAGCAGACGTTAGATAAGGACAAACTCAACGAAGAGATCAACCTGCTATATGTTGCAGTAACCCGGACCCGGCACAAACTTTATATTCCGGAAAGCCTGGTACCTGCCGACCTGCCGGCTTCCGCGCATATCATCAAACTCAGAAAAGATAATAACGACAATACTTTTGGTCAGACCTCAAGAATACTCAGTGAACCAAAGAAAAAATACAGTTCTAAAACCAGGTCAGTTGCCCCGGCAGAAAAAAAGTACTCCATTGAAAAAAGCCGGGAAGTAAATAAAGACGCTTACAAACCCTGGACAACGTCACAGGACGAGGAGCTGAAATACCTGTATGAAAGTGACAACTCGCTTTTTGATATGGCGGAGCATTTTGGAAGAACGAAAGGAGCGATTATTTCGAGGCTGAGGAAGCTGGGGTATTATACGGAGTAGTTTGTCGTTTGTCGTTTGGTGTTTATTTTGAAAATGTTTAAAGATCTCCATATTCTCTCCCGCATTTCGGGACAGTTACTGGACCAATACCTGGCAAAGGGCTGGTACCGGATGGGGCAGATTATTTTTACAACGGACTACCTGTACAAGGAAGAACAATGGTTCAGGGTGTTCTGGCTCAGGTACCGGATGGATCTTTTCCGGTTTTCTAAAAAACAGGAAAAACTGCTGCGCTTACCGGCAGGATTTACTGTTTCAACCAGTCCGCTGAATATTACAGATGAACTGGAATCGCTTTACCAGCTTTACCGGACTGAAATTGATTTTGAAATCAGCCCCAGCCTTCGCGAAAATTTATTCTCCCTCTGTTTTATCAGCTCCGAAAATGCACCGGCTTTTGACAGTTGGGTCATTGAAATCCGTGACCAGGGCAAACTGATCGCCGCAGGGATTTATGATGCCGGAGAGAAAAGCATGATGGGGATCATCAATATTTATGATCCGGCCTATAAAAAATACAGTCCGGGTAAACGGCTGATCCTCCTGAAACTGAAAGCATCACTGGAACAGGAACTGAACTACTACTATCCTGGTTATATCGTTATGAACTATCCCAAGTTTGATTACAAACTGGAAGCAGGTGAAGCTATATGTGAGATTTATGATACGGTGAAAGATTCCTGGGTGGCGTATTCACCGGAGAATATGAGAAAAGCGGAGGCTCCGGCTCTGCCGTTGGGATAAGCAGGTGACAGAGACT
This sequence comes from uncultured Chitinophaga sp., assembly GCA_964650455.1. Classification (GTDB taxonomy): domain Bacteria; phylum Bacteroidota; class Bacteroidia; order Chitinophagales; family Chitinophagaceae; genus JJ008. Next base: position 8,992 of record CAZYTV010000153.1, read on the forward strand.
TTCCATTCTCCACCCCCAATAGAAAAGTATTTAAAATGGTAAATCCGACCCCCGCCAGACGGGGGACAACGCACAGTCATTCCTTTCGACTTGCGTAATCTCTTAACCAAATGACTTTGCCTGAAGGGAGACTCGTTTTTGAATAGATCAGTTTTTTAAAACCAGGTAAGCATAGGCGGGTAAGTTAACAGATGAACCCAGGGTAACCGGTGAACCGGTCATGACATTTGTCCAGCTGGTTCCGGATAGTGTTCCCGGTAATGTGTAATTGGAACTGCTGTTCCTGACATTGCACAGGACGAGTACTTTCTCCGCACCCAGTTCCTTTGTAAAAGCCAGCACATCGGCATTACTGTAAGTCAACAGTGTGCCGCTACGGATTGCGGTGCTGCTGTTCCGAAAGGAAATTATTCTTTTGTACTCTGCTTTCAGATCCGGGTTTAGAGTCCAGTTGATATCCGCACTGGTAAAAGGAAAAGTCAGCCTGAACGGGGTACCCACTTCCTGGCCGTTATAGATCATCGGAACGCCTTTCATATAGGCGGCGGCCACAAAAGCGGACATAGAGCCCGTCAATCCCCCATACAGTTCCTGGGGGGTACCATCTGATCCATTTATATCATGATTGGTGGTATAGCGGACCACCTGTTGTCCGTTGGTGGCTCCATTAAACTCTGAAGTATTGAGCGCATCAAAATTGGTAGCAGGCTGGCCATTGCCGTATACACCCCGCAGACCTCCATAAAAATTGAATCCGAAAATATAATCAAAGCCGGCTGCGTAATGGTCGGAACGACTGCCCTCAGCGAGTAATAATAATTTATGAGTGCTGATACGCCGCAATGAATCCACCGCTTGTTGCCAGAAAGAAAACGGGGGTCCGTCTGAATAATCAAACCGGAATCCATCTATATTGGCCGTATATACCCAGTACTTCAGGTTGCGGATCATTTCAAGCCGCATGGAGGCATTGCTATAATCAAGTTGTGCCACATCATTCCAGCCCATACCCGGCGGACTGATAATTGCTCCGGAGCCGTTTTTGGCATACCAGTCATTATGTTCGGTGATCCAGGGATTATCCCAGGAAGTATGGTTGGCCACCCAGTCCAGCATCACACTCATATTACGGCTATGCGCGCCATCCACCAGGGCACGCAGATCCGTCAATGAGCCGAATTCTGCGTTTACCGCCCGGTAATCCCGTACACAATAAGGAGAATTGAAAGCATTTGCTATACCAACCGGGAAGATGGGCATCAGATAAACCACATTGGCACCCATGGCCTTTATCGAATCCAGGCGATCAATAACCCCCTGGAAATTCCCTGCAGTGCTGAATACCCGCATGTTTACCTGGTAAATAATGGCATCTTTCCGATCCGGCACATTGGCAAAAGGAGTACCATACTGGGTGTAGTTCGTATTCTCGGAAACCGGTAAAATAAA